>NC_022781.1:2301250-2630000 GCF_000496285.1 Bacillus toyonensis BCT-7112
TACTAGTCCTAACACTTCAGTAACACGCTCACGAATCGCATCTGGTTCTTCTTCAATTACTTCTAAAGCAAACGCAACATTCTCATATACCGTTAATTTAGGTAATAATTTAAAATCTTGGAAAATCACGCCTAATTGACGACGGAAATATGGAACATCTCTTTCTGCCAATGATTCGATAGTAAGTCCATTTACATTAATAGATCCTGTAGTTGGCTTTTCTTCACGATACATCATTTTAATAAATGTAGATTTTCCGGCTCCACTCGGTCCAACTACGTATACGAATTCACCTTGTTTAATGTTAACTGTGAGACCAGCAACGGCTTTCATACCATTCGGGTACTCCTTATAAACATTCGTCATTTTTATCATTATTTATCACCCAATGCTTAATGATTTTTTTTTCGAAATACTTTTCTGTACATGTGAAAATAAAAAGGAATCCTTTATTTTCATTTAACCATTCTTGTTGAAGGCAGCTTACTTACATGCTTTTTATTCGCACCGCTACTCTATGTAATATATTTCAGCAAAATTCTACAAACCTCATTGTAACATCAAACGGTTTCCAGTTCGGATACATTTTTGTTACAGTTATGTTACATCACAGAAAAAGGAGACGAGTTGTTATAACTCTTATCCAAAGTCATTTTTAGATAAGATTATATAATCAAATCGCCCATTTTTCTCTTTTTATTTATGTTCAGCTAACCACTCAGCTACTTTTTTCGCATCTTCACCTTGAATAATTCCCGGTGACATTGAACCGCGACCTTTTTCAATAATCTTTTCAATCTCTGCTGCATCATATTTCTGTCCTACTTTTCGTAAATCCGGTCCAGTTGCTCCTGATAAATCTTTCGCATGGCAGCCTATACAACTTTTTTGATAAATTTGCTCTGGGCTATCTGTGCTTGCAGATTGTTTCGAAGGCTTACTCTCTTCTTTATTTCCACATGCTCCTAAAGCAAAAACGACTGATGTACCTAGTGCAATAGCCAACAATTTCTTTTTCAATTCTATCGCTCCCCATTGTTGATATTCTTTTCATTCCTAACACACTCATTTTTATTATAAGCATTATCTTTATATAGAAAAACTAAGGTATATTTCATATTCTTGAAAAATACAGTGAGAACCCTGATAAAATAAAGCTTCCATAATTTGTTTCAATTCTGTGAACAACGTAAAAACTTCTATAAAGAATCTTTTTAAAAGGCAAATCAAAAAAGTTCTTTATAAAATCTTACTCTATTGCCGCTCTGTTTTACTATTCTCTACTTTTTACAAAACAATATACAACATTGTATTCTGCATATAACCCCATCAAAAAGAGAAGTTGTCGTTTCCAACTTCTCTTCCCCTGTACTTCATCCATATAAACAAAACGTTGTATATCCTCTATTTTCTCAGCATGGGCCAACAATTTTGTTGGCTTTTTCTCTTATCCCACTATTTACTGGGTAGTAAGACCCCTACCTCAAAATTCAACAAAAGCAAAGAAGTTAGGTGAGGGTCGGGCTGCCCGTAAAAGTCAGATTTGTTAAAGCTAATAATCAGTGGGGATTCCCCCACTGGTTATTAGATGCGAGAACGTAAGTAAGCATCAATAAATGGATCAATTTCTCCATCCATAACTGCTTGTACGTTACCAACTTCTGTATTTGTACGATGGTCTTTTACAAGAGAATACGGGTGGAATACGTAAGAACGAATTTGGCTGCCCCATCCAATTTCTTTTTGTTCCCCGCGGATTTCATCTAATTGTGCTTGTTGCTCTTCTAATTTCTTTTGATATAATTTTGCTTTTAACATTTTCATCGCATGCTCACGGTTTTTAATTTGAGAACGCTCTGACTGACACGTTACAACCGTATTTGTCGGTGTATGCGTAATACGAACTGCTGAATCTGTCGTATTAATGTGCTGTCCACCAGCTCCACTTGCACGGTACGTATCAATTTTTAAGTCTTCTGTACGCACTTCAATTTCAACTTCATCATTGAACTCAGGTACAACTTCACAAGATACGAATGATGTATGACGACGGCCTGAAGAATCGAACGGTGAAATACGTACAAGACGATGTACACCTTTCTCTGCTTTTAAATAACCGTAAGCGTTATGACCTTTAATTAATAAAGTAACACTCTTAATACCGGCTTCATCACCTGGTAAGTAGTCAACTGTTTCTACTTTAAATCCACGTTTTTCAGCCCAGCGTGTATACATACGTAATAACATAGAACCCCAGTCTTGTGACTCTGTTCCACCTGCACCTGGGTGTAATTCTAAAATCGCATTATTTTTATCATAAGGATCACTTAATAGTAATTGAAGCTCATACTCATTCATTTCTTGAATTAAGCCTTTTACTTCCGATTCTAATTCCTCATGTAAATCTTCATCATATTCTTCTTTTAAGAGTTCATGCGTTACTTCTAAGTTTTCGAACGTCTCGTCTAACTGACGGAACTTTCCAACCATATCTTTTAACGCATTTGCTTCGTTAATTACAGTTTGAGCGCCTTGTTGGTCATCCCAAAATCCTGCGCCCATCATTTTTTCTTCTAATTCTGCAATTTGTTTCTCCTTAGTAGGGAGGTCAAAGAGACCCCCTAAAAGCCGCTAATCTCTTAGCCATTTTCTCTAATTCCTGTCTAATTTCTACTAATTCCATTTCCTTCACCTCTATGTAATTGCTATTACTTTCGTATGAAAACAAGGGAAACTCTCTCCACTTATTAGGGAGAGAGTTTAATCCTTTTTATTATAATTTGCAAAACAAGCTGAATTCAACAGCCGCAGTTTTTATTAGCTTACAATGCCACAGCAGTTTTTATATTTCTTGCCACTACCACATTTGCATAAATCGTTACGGCCCACTTGATCACCTTTTACAACAGGCTTTTTCTTCGCTTCTTCGCCATCGCTAGATGGATGAACAGCTTCACCTTGAACAACTTCTTGACGCTCTAAGTTTTGTTCAATTTCAGCTTTCATAATGTAACGAGAGATTTCCTCTTCAATAGAAGCAATCATTGACTCGAACATTGCGAATCCTTCCATTTGATACTCACGAAGTGGATCGATTTGACCGTAAGCACGTAAATGAATACCTTCACGAAGGTGGTCCATCGCATCAATATGCTCTGTCCATTTCGTATCTACTACACGGAATACAACAACTTTTTCGAACTCACGCATTTGCTCTTCTGGCATAAGCTTTTCTTTGTCGTTGTAACGCTCTATTAATTTCGCGATAATCGGCTCGCTCATTTCTTCTGGAGCAAGACGACGTAATTCTTCTTCTTTTATATCGCCTTCTTGCAGAAGGTTTGTATTTAAGTAGTCAACAAGACCTTTAATATTCCAATCTTCTTCAATTTCCTCTTGTGTATGAAGCGCAACAGCACGTTCTACTGTAGATTTCATCATACCTTCAATAATACTACGTAAGTTCTCAGAATCCATTACTTCTTGACGCTGTTTGTAAATAACTTCACGTTGCTGACGAAGCACATCATCGTATTGTAATAACTGCTTACGTGCATCATAGTTATTTCCTTCTACACGTTTTTGCGCAGATTCTACTGCACGAGAAACCATTTTACTTTCAATCGGCTGTGAATCATCCATACCAAGACGATCCATCATCGCTTTCATATTGTCAGAGCCGAAGCGGCGCATTAGTTCATCTTCCATTGATAAATAGAACTGCGTTACACCAGGGTCCCCTTGACGACCAGCACGACCACGTAACTGATTATCAATACGACGGCTTTCGTGACGCTCTGTACCGATAACCGCTAGACCGATATTTTTAATATCATCGCCTAATTTAATATCCGTACCACGACCAGCCATATTCGTCGCAATTGTTACAGCACCTTTAATACCAGCTTCTGCAATGATATCTGCTTCACGCGCATGGTTTTTCGCGTTTAAAATATTATGGCGTACACCTTTACGTGTTAACATTTTTGAAATAAGCTCTGACGTTTCAATTGCAACTGTACCAACAAGTACAGGTTGTCCTTGTTTATGACGATTTACAATATCCTCAACAACTGCATTGAATTTACCTTCCATTGATTTGAAGATTAAATCAGCACGGTCATCACGAATAATATCTTTGTTCGTTGGAATTACGATAACATTCATATTATAAATATTACGGAATTCTTCTTCTTCCGTTTTCGCTGTACCAGTCATACCAGATAACTTTTCGTACATACGGAAGTAGTTCTGGAACGTAATTGTCGCAAGCGTCATGCTTTCATTTTGAATTTCTACGCCTTCTTTTGCTTCAATCGCTTGGTGTAAACCTTCGCTATAACGACGCCCTTTCATAAGACGACCAGTGAATTGGTCTACAATTACGATTTCACCTTCTTGTACAACATAGTCTGTATCACGGTGCATAACAACATGCGCACGAAGTGCCTGATTAATATGATGAAGAAGTGCAACATGTTTTAAATCAAATAAGTTTTCAATATGGAAAGCTTTCTCTGCTTTCGTAATACCATCTTCAGTTAACATTACATTTTTCGTTTTCACATCGAATGAATACTCTTTTTCATTTTCTAATGTACGAACGAATGCATTTGCAAACATGTATAGCTCTGTTGATTTTTGAGCTTGTCCCGAAATAATAAGCGGCGTACGTGCTTCATCGACTAAAATAGAATCGACTTCATCGATAATAGCAAAATGAAGTGGACGCTGAACGCACTGCTCTCTATATAAAACCATATTGTCACGTAAGTAATCGAATCCAAGCTCATTATTTGTGCTATACGTAATATCAGCAGCATAAGCCTCTTGCTTCTCTTCGCGTGACATACTATTTAAGTTAATTCCTACTGTTAAGCCAAGGAACTCATGAAGTTGTCCCATTTCGCTCGCATCACGTTGTGCTAAGTATTCATTGACTGTAACAACGTGAACACCTTTTCCTGTTAAAGCATTTAAATATACAGGTAATGTAGATGTTAACGTTTTACCTTCACCCGTTTTCATCTCAGAGATATTCCCTTCATGTAAAGCAATACCACCCATTAACTGCACGCCATACGGACGCATTCCAAGAACACGAGTCGCAGCTTCGCGAACAACCGCAAAAGCTTCAGGAAGTAGATCATCTACTGTCTCACCTTTTGTTAGACGTTCTTTAAACTCAAGCGTCTTTCCTTTTAATTGTTCATCTGTTAGTGGCTTAATAGATGATTCTAATGCATCAATTTGCTCAACTGTCTTCTGCATACGTTTAATTTGGCGTTGATTTACATCAAATACCTTTTTTAAAATACCGATCATAGGAAATACGCTCCTCTTTTTTATTAAAATAAAACTTCCGATTGTTTTTCTTTTTCTATTACAATCAGTCGTTATAAAAATCAAATGTATGTTATGCCAATTTTTCTCCTAATTAAAAAAACTAAAATGTATATACCTAATGATAATTGTAACACTTGTCTTATAACTATGACAACAATCGGCCGAATGTCTCGTTCTAAATTAGGAAAAGTTTTTTAAAAATCTATTTTCAGCAAAAAAAGCGCAGCCTCTTTCGGCTGCGCTTTCGAATTATTATTTAGTTTCGATTAAACCATATTTTCCGTCTTTACGGCCATATACAACATTAGTTTCATTTGTATCAGCATTTGTGAAGACGAAGAAATTATGCCCTAGCATATCCATTTGCAAGATCGCTTCTTCAACGTCCATCGGTTTTAAATCGAATCGTTTTGTACGTACAAGTTCTAATTCATCCTCTTCTACCTCATCCAGAACAGCTACTGCTTCTGGAAGAATAAAGTTAGTTTTCACAGAACCTTTCTCACGTAACTTACGATTTACTTTTGTTTTATGTTTACGAATTTGTCGCTCAATTTTATCAACTACTAAATCGATAGCAGCGTACATATCGCTATTAGTTTCTTCTGCACGAAGTAATAAATCAGTAAACGGAATTGTTACCTCGACACGTTGCTTGTCAGAGTATACTTTTAAATTAACTTTAATCTCTGGGAATGTATCAAAATAACGTTCTAACTTACTTAGTTTTTTCTCTACATATTCCTTTAATGCTGGAGTTACTTCAATATTTTCACCACGAATGTTGAATTTCATAGATGAATTCCTCCTTTCAAGCCTATGTACTATAATTTCGACATCGGCTTAAAAACTCCTTCTAACTTTTTTAAAAAAATTAGTGGAATTGCGATTTTTTTATCGTTTTTTGTTGAAATGAAAAGATGCATCGTTTCTACCTTTATTTTATCCTATTAACATCGTGAGTAACGAATATAACTGTGGACAATTCGTTACAGAAAAGAAACAACTTTTTGACAATTCGCCCCATAACAAAAACCTCTTGCGAAAAACAAGAGGTTCTACTATATATAACGTTGCCACAAACGCAGCTTTCTCTTCCCAAAAACAATATCCCTACAGTTTCACAACATTAGCTGCTTGTGGTCCACGTGCTCCATCTACAATATCAAACTTCACTTGTTGCCCTTCTTCTAATGACTTATACCCATCTTGTTGAATAGCAGAAAAATGAACAAACACATCCTCACCATCTTCACGCTCAATAAACCCAAATCCCTTTTCTGCATTGAACCATTTCACTTTTCCTTGCATGTTCATTCCATTCCCTTCACTCTAAAAATCAGGGCATTCGCCCCATATTCTGACTATAACGAATGACAACTTACGAAGTCAAAGAAGACTTATCGTCTTTTTATTATCTCTTTCGACAGTTACAGATTAACTTCTACAGAGCGTCAAACTAGAAACTTCATTTGCCCCTCTATCGTATAAAATACTGCCAATTTGTCTAACTGTAATACCTGTCGTATACACATCATCAACGAGTAAAATATGTTGTCCGTGAAACATCTCTTCACCCTGAAAATAAAAAGGATTGCTTCCCAACATCCTTTCTTTGCGCGTCTTCTTACTTTGTTTTTCTGTTTCCCTTCTTCTTAATGACGGATAAGAAAGACCTACAGGCAAACAAGCTGCTAATAGCTCAGCTTGATTAAAGCCACGTTCATATTCCCTTTCCTTACTAAGCGGAACAGCGATAACGGTTGAAACGTTAGCAAAATACTGTTGAAATAAACTTCGAAAAGGGCGATGAAAAATACGAATTAACTCAGCATCACCACGAAACTTAAACTGCGCTAGTATTCCTTTCATCTCATTATCGTACATGTATAATGAACGATTTTTTAAAGGTCGATAACTCTCCAAATTCATCCATCGTACACAATCCTTGCAAATGTCACCTTCTTTATATTCAGCTGGCAATGAATCTAAAGACCGTCCGCACTCTCTACAAATCTCTCCTATAATATAGGAAATCTTTTGCTCACATCTATCACATATATACTTTTTGTGAGCCTTAACAAAAAAATTGTACCAACTAATCGCGTATGAAATATCCTCATGACAAAGTAAGCAATGCATTAATCGATCAACCCTTGTTCTTTCGCATTTTTGTTCATACTTCGAATGTGTTTTTTCGCGCGCACCATCGCCTCTGTCTTACCATAATGAAAATAAATGACCTCTCCATACGGCTCTTCAAAACTACGACCTACCCGGCCTGCAATTTGTACGAGTGCACTTTCTGAAAATATTTCTTCTTCTGTCCCTAAAACCGCAACTTGCAAATTTTTCACCGTTACTCCTCTCTCCAAAATCGTCGTTGTAACTAATAAAGGAATTTCTCCCTTTCTGAAAGCTGCAACTTTTTCTTTTCTCATTGGATCTTCTGCATGCACACCGGCAACTCTATCGTCTAACAGCTTCAATAACCGACTCATTTTTTCTATATATCGCACATGGGGAACAAATAAAAAAATGGGGTGCTTTTTATTTAAGTATACTTTTAACCATTGTAGTAAAACTTGAGGAATTCTTTTATTAATGAGGCTTTTCTTCCAGTTTCCGCACCAGCAAAATTTGGGGACTGGCAACGGATGACGGTGATACCGTCCAGAAACAACGATACCTTTTTGTTTCCCCTTTCTAAGGTTACGCTTCCACTCTTCATCTGGAGTTGCAGTTAAATAAATACATGCCGCCTTCTCTTTCATCGCTTGTTTTACCGCATACTGCAACATTTGATCTGCATGGTATGGAAAGGCATCTATTTCATCTACAATCATGACATGAAACGCTCTATAATAACGCAATAGCTGATGGGTGGTCGCAACGACTAACGCTGCATCTTTTTCCCGATCTAAACTCCCACCGTATAAAGCAGCTACATTTATATTCGGAAATACTTCTTTCAATCTCGGTGCTAATTCAAGTACAACATCCGTTCTCGGCGTTGCGATACAAACTCTTTCTCCTTTTTGAAGTGCCTCTGCAATACCATAAAACAACATTTCTGTTTTTCCAGCGCCGCACACAGCCCAAATAAAAAACGATTCTTTCTGTTTAACAGCCTCCATAACACCTTGCACAGCCAACTCCTGGCCAGTAGATAAATTTCCTTTCCACTGTAACGGGTTTACATCCATTTCTCCCTTTTTTTCAGCAATTCCACGAACAAGTACAGCACATTCACTAACTCTCCCCATCGTTATGCACTTCCGGCAATATGTGCAGAATTTACTACACCTTTTACACAAAAATGATGAAAAGAGTCTTTGTGCTATATTTCCGCAACGCTGACACATATATGTAGAAGCCTTATTTTTTACACCTTGTACACATACGACCTCTCCCTTCTTCTTCAAATCATCTAAATTATCCCGTACGTCTGTAGAGAGTTCTTCTAATAATAACTGTTTCCCAGATAACATGGACCATCACCTCCAGCACACTATAAACCTTTCCCGTAATTTCGTAAAAACGCAAAAAAGCCGATAACCTACTTATAAAATAGTAAGCTATCGACTTTATACACGTGTTTTATTCGTTTATAAATCCTAGAATCGACCGTATCCTAAGAAATGTTTTTGGTTGTATGAACTGTTAATATCACCGTACGCAATTCCTTTATCACTAGCATGAATCATTTTGCCATTACCAACGTAAATACCGATGTGAGATGGACCTGCTTTATAAGTACCTTGGAAGAATACTAAATCTCCAGGTTGTGGGCTACTTACTTTAGAAACTGAGTTCCAGTAACCGTTAACGTCTTGACGACCTACACCAAAGATGTAAGAAATGAATCCACTACAATCAAAACCACCTTTTGATGGAGATGCACTTCCCCAAACATATGGCATACCTAAGTATTGTTGCGCTTTACCAATTACGCCAGGAGCCGGAGCTGGGCCTGGTGTCGGTTCTGGTTTTTTCTCTTCTTTTTTAGGTGTTTCTTGTTTAGGTGCTTCTTGTTTAGGCTCTTCTTTTTGAGCTTGTCCACCGTTGTTCGCTGGTGCAACTTGTTGAGCAGGCGCTTGCACTTCTTTAGCAGCTTGTTCTGCTTGTTTTTGAGCAGCAGCTTCTTGTGCAGCTTTTGCTTGTGCTTCCTCTTCAGCCATACGTTGTAATTGTAGTGCTTGTTTTTCAAGCTCTTTCAATTGGCTTTCCGTACTTGTCATCGTAGTTACAACTGTATCCATTTTACCACTTAAATCATTTACTGCTGTTTCTTTTTTCGCTTTTTCAGCGTCAAGTTCTTTCTTAGCAGTTTCAATTTGAGCTTGTGCTTCTTTTAATTCTTTTTGTTTTTCTTTTACTGTTGCAACATCCTTTTTCACGTTCGCTTGATCTTCTTGTTGTGTTTTCATGATATCTTCGTCAGACTCAAGAATTTTAGAAACAGAAGTTAAACGATCAACTAAATCTGCAACGTTTTTAGAGTTTACAAGAACTTCTGTTACAACGTTCGTATTCGGCTGTTCTTGAAGCGCAACTAAACGTTTTCTTAATAAGTCTTCACGTTTTGCGATTTTCGTTTGTAGTTCCGCAATGTCTTTATTTTTCTTTTCGATTAATTGCTCAGTATCAGCAACTTTTTTCGTTGTTTCATCAAGCTTTGAAGAATTTTCTTGAACAGACTTATCTAAACCTTGAATTGTTTTATTTAATTCGTTCATTTGTTTTTGTAATTCATCACGTTCTTGTTGTTGTTTATGTAAAGTGTCATTTTGTGTATTAATTTGTGATTTCACGTCAGAAATATTATCTTCTGCAAATGCATTTGGTGTTAATCCTGAAAACATTAACCCTGCAACTAATGCGCAAGACGCCATTTTTAGCTTTTTCATTTTATTTTTTACACCGCTTTCTTTTTCTTTTTTCCGTATATAACCTATAAAATTTATACCATAATTCGGGATTTTTTTTGCCAATGTTACGTTTTTGTAAAACAAATGTAATATTATATGTGCATCTAGCGCAAAATACGTATATTTTTGTATGTATGTGTAGAATTTTTTAATTTTTCCTCAATGTTATAAACAAAGAAAAAACGCAAGGTGTCCCTTACGTTTTATAAATATGCAAATGCAAATATAAATGAAATTGAAACGCTATTTCATCCATTTCTCAGCCCAATTTTGGACTTCATCCATAACACTTTCTAACGCTTTTCCTTTGTCAGTTAAGCCATACTCGATTCGAACTGGTACTTCTGGATAAACATTACGAACTACAATGCCTTCGCTTTCCAATTCCTTTAAACGCTCTGACAACATACGATCGCTCATATTCGGTATAATATCTGCGATTTCTCTAAAGCGTTTCGGCTCTTCTAGCAAAGATTTAATGATTAAGCCAGTCCATTTTTTACTAAGCAAAGTAAAAGCTGACTCAAACTTTGGACATAAACAAGAATTATGCTCCATATGTTTCACCTCTCTTCTATTATAATATAGTTTCTTGTAAAAAGTAAGTTATAAAACTTTCCTCATATTTTATTTTACGTACATTTTATCATTTCCAAATATTAACTTGTCAACTATACGTAACATTTCCGTAAAAAAACCCTCTTCAAAAAGAGAGCCTTTTCTATCTTATTACTTCGTATACCATCCAAGACCAAGTGCACCTTCACCTAAATGCGTACCAATTACAGCACCAAAATAACCCGTGCGAATTGCGACATGAGGATATTTTGCTTCTAATTCTTGCTTCCATTCATTCGCTTCCTCTTCACGTTGCGCATGAATGATAACTGCTTCCATAGGTACACCTTTACTTGCTTGTTCATCAAAAATTTCAACGATACGTTTTAGCGCTTTTTTACGTGTACGAATCTTTTCAAATGGAATAATGACTTTCTCTCTAAAATATAAAACTGGCTTCACTTGTAGCAAGCTACCGATGAAAGCTTGCGCACTATTTAATCTTCCACCACGTTGTAAATGATGTAAATCATCCACTACAAAATATGCGTCCATCGTTTGCTTCATTTCATCAAAACGAGCGGTAATTTCTTCTGGTGTTTTTCCTTCACTTGCTAATTTCGCGCCTTCACGTACATAAAATCCTTGTACTTCACAACTAATTTCAGAGTCATACGTATATACTTCAATACCCTCTACCATCTGTCCAGCTGTCGTCGCTGTTTGGTATGTACCACTAATTCCACTTGAAAGATGAATACTAATAACTGCATCATATTCTTTAGATAATTCTTCGTATAACTCTAAAAACTTTCCAATCGCTGGCTGCGAAGTTTTCGGAAGTTCTTCCTGCTCACGTACTTTTACATAAAAATCATCTACTGAAATTTCAGCTTCTTCTTGATAAGATTCTGTTCCAAATACAACGTTTAATGGAATCATATATATATTTAGTTCGTCACGAATATGCTTCGGTATATATGCTGTACTATCAGTAACAATAGCTGTTTTCATTCTCGTACCTGCCTTATAAAAAATTTTTATCCCCTAATTTTACACGAAAACTAAAAAAGGTGCATCCATACATAAAAATACCGGTTGAAAATTATACTCAGCATCTCGACAAATTACAACAAAAAGATAAAATACTCATCAAAAATTTCAGCTTATTTATAAAAAATGTTTGAATATAAAAACGCCCGCTTTTAAAATGTAAAGTACTAGTCATTTTGACAGATAGGGGCGTATACCATTGTTATTACAATATTTAACAATAAAAGACTATGGCGAACACGAAATTGTCATTCAAAAATCAAGATTTATTTGTTATGTAAATAGAGCTACAACTGAAGAAGAAGCGCAAGCGTTTATACAAAAATAAAAAAACAGCATTGGAATGCAACACATAACTGTTCAGCGTATTTAATTGGCGAACAAGATCAAATTCAAAAAGCGAACGATGACGGTGAACCGAGCGGCACAGCTGGTGTACCTATGTTAGAGGTATTAAAAAAACGAGGTTTAAAAGATACTGTTGTTGTCGTTACACGCTATTTTGGTGGCATTAAACTCGGTGCAGGTGGATTAATTCGCGCATACGGAAAATGTACAAGCGAAGGTATTAATCACGTCGGCATTGTCGAACGAAAACTAGTGCGGGTTATACAAACCGGGATTGATTACACTTTACTTGGCAAGTTAGAAAATGAATTACGCCATTCAAAATATGTCATTAAAGATATACATTATTTAGAAAATGTCACATTTGATACGTTTGTAGAAGAAGATGGGAAACAAGCATTCACAGATTGGATGATTGAATTAACAAATGGGAAATGTACAATTACAGAAGGAGATATGTTGTACTTAGAGCAAGATCTTATCTAAGAATAATGAAATTATCACCTTTAAAGATTAATGTAGTGAAGAACTTCTCTACAATGAACTAAGGAGATTATATATGGAAGAACGTTATCATCATCTCCAAAATCGCAGAATAAAAAAGAAGCGAAGAAGAAAACTTTTCTACTTCTTTATTTTCGCATTTTTATTTGGCAGTGTAGGAATCTATATATTAAATTCCTACACTTCTCTTATGGGGATGTATAGTGGATTTAGTCGTGAAAAATCAGATTTAAGAACTAAAGATGTAGAAATTACAAAGGAACCTTTTACAATCCTCATTATGGGTATAGAAGATTATGCAACAGATGGTCAAAATGGGCGTACAGACTCATTAATGTTTGCGACAGTCAATCCGAAAACTCAAAGGATTTCACTTATGAGTATTCCTCGGGATAGTCGCGTTCCAATTGTCGGAAAGGACAAAGAAGATAAGATTAACGCTGCGCATGCTTATGGTGGAGAACAAATGGCAATCAAAACTGTCGAAGGTTTTCTAAAAGTTCCTGTAGACCATTATATTAAAATTGATTTCCAAGGCTTTAAAGGTATCGTTGATGCTGTTGGCGGTGTTACCGTTGATGTCCCTTTCGATTTTTGGGAGCGCTCTGACGTGGATTACTACAAAAAAATCCAATTTAAGCAAGGGCAACAAAACTTAAACGGTGAAGAGGCACTCGCTTACGTCCGTATGCGAAAGCAGGATCCAAACGGCGATTATGGCCGAGCCGCTAGACAAAGGCAATTGCTAGCCGCTGTTGCTCAAAAACTGAATTCTGCCTCTACTGTATTTAAAATTAAAGATTTAACGACTGTCGTTGGAAAATATATAAAAACCGACATTCCTATTTCAGACGGACTTGCTCTTTACAATAAACTTTCTGGTTTTGATCCTTCTACAATACAAACGTTAAAACTTGAAGGAGAAGACAAAAAAATAGGCGGTATTTATTACTTCCTTCCGGATCCAATCGGTGTAGAGACGGTACGTAATGAAATAGAAAAAGAACTAGGGGAAAAAGCAAAAACTCCAACAAATCCAAATACAAAAACCGATTCATCAAATCCTGACTCAAATTCTAACTCTAACGAAAAAGCAAAGAAAGAAACAAACCCGAACAAAACACCAACTGAGCCGCCCCCTTCCACAAATGCTCATGCAGAGTGGATTATGAGAAATCAGGAATAACAAAAAGAGCCAACTCTTATACGATTTGGCTCTTTTTTATTTACTTATTAAAGTGTTGTAAAATTGATTCAACAATACGCTCTGATGCACGACCATCACCGTAAGGGTTAGATGCTTGCGCCATCTTATCATGAGCTTCTTTATCAGATAGTAACTCATCAGCAAGATTAAAGATTGTCTCTTCATCTGTTCCTGCTAATTTTAACGTACCTGCTTCAATACCTTCTGGGCGCTCTGTTGTATCACGTAGAACAAGAACTGGCACGCCAAGTGATGGTGCTTCTTCTTGAACACCGCCAGAATCAGTTAACATTAAGTATGAACGAGCTGCAACATTATGGAAATCAATCACATCTAGCGGCTCGATTAAATGAATACGGCTATGTTCTCCTAAAATATCATTTGCTGTTTCACGAACAACAGGGTTCATGTGAACAGGGTACACAACTTGCACATCTTCATGTTTATCAACAAGGCGCTTAATTGCACGGAACATATTACGCATTGGTTCACCTAAGTTTTCACGGCGATGCGCTGTCATCAGTACAAGGCGATTATTTCCAAGCTTCTCTAGTACCGGATGACTATATGTTTCTTTTACAGTCGTTTTCAGTGCGTCAATCGCTGTATTTCCTGTTATGAAAATGCGTGACTCATCTTTATTTTCTCTCTGTAAGTTCGTTGCTGATTTCGCTGTCGGTGAGAAATGAAGGTCTGCCATTACACCTGTTAATTGACGATTCATCTCTTCTGGATATGGAGAATACTTATCCCATGTACGAAGTCCAGCTTCAACATGACCTACTGGAATTTGATTATAAAAAGCAGCTAAGCTAGCAATAAATGTTGTTGTTGTATCACCATGTACAAGGACGATATCAGGCTTTGCTTCTTTCATTACTTTGTCTAAACCTTCTAAACCGCGCGTTGTAATATCAATTAAAGTTTGACGATCTTTCATAATATTCAAATCGAAATCTGGCGTAATTCCAAAGATGCTTAATACTTGATCTAACATTTGACGATGTTGTGCTGTTACAGTCACAATTGATTCGATTTTTTCTGGATGCTTTTGCAACTCTAATACAAGAGGTGCCATTTTAATTGCTTCTGGACGTGTCCCGAAAATTGTCATTACTTTTAAACGTTCAGTCATTTTATTGCCTCTTTTCTCTCACTAGTTACAGTTTCTATTATGACGTATAAGAATAAACAAGGAACTTGCTCTTTTTATCGAATAGTAGCAACATGATTATTACAAACATTCTTTCGTCCCACTGAGTAGTAATCTATCCCTTGCTTTCTAGCATCCTCATTAGTATAACAATTTCTCCCATCAAATAGAATAGCCTCCCCCATAAGTTGTACATACTTTTCTAATGGATATGTTCGAATAGATTCCCATTCCGTTACGATAAAAACTGCACTCGCGCCTCTAATCGATTCATCTATACATTCAGCATATTGTATCGTCTTTCCAAATGTTTGTTGTACATGCTGAATTGCTTTCGGATCGTATACAACTACATCCGCACCTATATTAATCAATTCTTGTATGATAATAAGAGATGGTGCTTCTCTAATATCGTCTGTATTCGGTTTAAATGCTGCTCCAAGAACTGCAACCCGTTTCTTATTCATATTTATTACTTTTTTCGCTTTTTCAACTAATAACAACTGCTGCTTATTATTCACTTCAATGACCGCTTTTAACAAACGAAAATCATGAGAAACATTTCCTGCCATTTGTACAAGTGCTTTCGTATCTTTCGGAAAACACGATCCCCCATATCCAATGCCCGCCTGTAAAAAATGGGTACCAATTCTCTTATCCATCCCCATTCCTTTTGCTACATCTAATACATTTGCTCCTACCTTCTCACATATATTTGAAATTTCATTAATAAAGCTAATTTTTGTAGCCAAGAATGCATTAGACGCGTATTTAATCATCTCTGCACTCTTAATATCTGTAATATACGTTTGCAAGCATAATGCACTGTACAAATCCTCTACTTTCCGTGCAACTTTCTCATCATCCGCTCCAATTACAATACGATCACCATGGAAGAAATCATAAATACCGGAACCTTCTCGTAAAAACTCTGGATTCGATACGACATGTAATTTGTGCCTCCCTTGTAACTTCGCCTCAATCCATCCCTGCATCGCTTCATTTGTACCTACAGGAACTGTACTTTTCGTAACAACAATAATATCGTTATTCACGTACGTCCCAATATCCTCACACGCACGCTTAATATACGTTAAATCAGCTCTCCCATTTGCTAATGATGGTGTTCCAACCGCAATAAATATAAATTCAGCATTTTTAAAAGCTTTTAATTTACTTGTTGTAAAAGTTAACTTTGCACACTTATACGCATCATGTATTAATTCATGTAAGCCATATTCATAAATAGGTAAATCCCCTTGTTTTATCCGTTCAATTTTTTCATAATCTATATCAAAACATGTGACCGAATGTCCCAGTTTTGCCAAACCTACTCCTGTAATTAATCCAACATATCCAGTACCAATTATCGTAATTTTCATTTCCCCTTCGCACAGGAATATACAATAGAAAATATACGAATACATAGAATTCCCCTGTGCTTCCTCCTCTCATATTAAAAATGAGAAAACATTTTACTTCTCTATTATATGAATTACCTTTTCCATACTTTTTTAAGTTTTTGTAAAATTACATAAGAGAATATAAATTACCATATTTTAACACGAGACTTACTCATTTCTACGTGTAACACTTATAATACTGAAATAAAAATACTCACTATAGGAGAGGCGCGAAAATGGTCTATTATAAATACCAACAAACGCAACCTTCTTAAATGAGCTAACATTCCATATACAATTGTCATATCTTCTATTCACTTCCACTTACTACAAAAAGAAAAAAAGATTGAATTCTAATCTTTTTGTGATACCATATGTTATGAGCCTGCAAATAAACATCATAATTTTCAGATAAATAAACTAAAAAATTATGTTAGACTATAAAAAGGTGGGGTATTAATGGACTCACAAGTGATTTATGCCATTTTGGCATCTTTCATCACTGTACTCGTCGTTACTCCTTTAGTTATTAAATTAGCTTTTAAAATAGGAGCAACAGATAAGCCAAATGCGCGTAAAGTACACCAAAAGATTATGCCTCGTCTTGGCGGATTAGCAATATTTATCGGTGTAGCTGTAGGATTTGTTGTTGGCGGGTTATATGAACAAAGAATGTTATCGATAACATTAGGTGCGATTATCATTGTAATCATCGGGATTTTAGATGATATGTACGAACTATCTGCGAAGGTAAAATTCGGTGGACAACTATTAGTTGCAGCTATGATTGTAAAAAGTGGATTATTAGTGCAAGTATTATATATTCCAATCCTCGGGGATACTGAACTTGGATGGCTTGCTTATCCAATTACAGTGTTTTGGATTGTAGGTATTACAAATGCAATCAACTTAATTGACGGATTAGATGGATTGTCCGCTGGAATTTCATCTATCGTACTTGCAACGCTGGCATATATGGCCTTCACTAGCCCATGGGGTACTGGAACAGCTATCATTTTGCCTCTAGCACTAATTGCACTTGCAAGTACACTTGGATTTTTATTCTATAACTTCCATCCAGCAAAAATTTTCATGGGAGATACAGGAGCACTATTTTTAGGATACTGTATTTCTGTCATATCGTTACTTGGATTATACAAAAGTGTAACGTTATTCAGCTTCATCGTTCCAGTTATCATTTTAGGTGTACCTGTATTTGATACGGCATTCGCAATTATCCGCCGTATCGTAAATAAAAAACCTATTTCAGCACCAGATAAATCGCATTTACATCACCGTTTGCTTGCAATGGGATTCTCTCATCGTAAAACGGTACTAATTATATACGCATTCGGTATCTTCTTTAGTGTAAATGCCATTATTTTCACTAGTGCAACATTATGGTTATCCATTATTCTTCTTTTCATTTTAATCTTCTTCACAGAAATCATTGCTGAAATAATCGGCCTTGTACACGAACGTTACAAACCAATTATTTCCTTCTATAAAAAAATGAAAAAACGCGAAGACTAATTGTAGTATAGCCTTTACAATTATGAAATATTCAAATAGCATCCTCTTTCTTTGAAGAGGATGCTATTTTTTATTTTTTACTCCTTATTTGACATTTCCAAAATATAGATTGTTTGAGAGTCCCTTTATTGGAGAAAGATATACATAATAAAAAAAGTATCAAATTTTATTTTTTACATCTTGATTGTCAAACTGAGGGTGAATGTTATGATCAAGCGAGTATTTCAATGTATCATTTTATTTTTCACAATTACTATATACACGTCATCTAATCCTGAAGCAACTACAATTATTCCTGCTGAACATCATCCAAATGCTGAAACGACCTCTCCTACACAAAAGATTGCGTATTTAACATTTGATGACGGACCAAACAAATATACGATGCAAATTTTAAACATTTTAAAAGAAAAGAATGGAAAAGCAACCTTCTTTGTTATTGGCGGAAAAGTACCGCATTACCAAAAGACGATGCAGCGATTAATTAAAGACGGACATTATATTGGACTTCATAGTATGTCACACGATGTAAAACGCCTTTATACTGGCGATCCTTCCACTTTAATTACAGAAATGGAACAAACTCAAAACATTGTCCAGCAAGTTACAAAATTAAATACACACCTCGTCCGCGTTCCATACGGTAGCATGCCTTACTTAAAAAAGAATTATCGTGATGCTCTTGTATCAGCTCGATATAAAATGTGGGATTGGACAATTGATACATATGATTGGAAAAGCTATGACAATCCTTCTGCCATACTAGAAAGAGTACGTAATCAAAGTGATGAACAAGTCGAAGTTATTTTAATGCATGATTCAAGTGTCACTGTACAAATACTGCCAAAAGTAATCGATTATTTACAGTCACAAGGATACAAACTTCTTCCTTATAATCCCTCTTCCCATCTCGAAGTTAATTTTTGGAAAGACACAAGATTGTAACAGCTTTAGTGCCTATATGCTAAAGCTGTTTTATTTTTCTCTTCCCACCCTTCTCATTTTTGTGTAAAATTTTAAATAGTGATGAAGTTTCGAGGTGAATAGAAATGAAACGAATAGATCTCATTTTTAACGCAATACAAGAAGGAAATTATACAGAAGGTATAACCGCATTAGAACTCGCTACCCTGTTGCAACTAGATCGTGCCAATGTAAGTAGCGACTTAAACAAACTTGTAAAAGATAAACGTTTATTAAAAACAAATACGCGCCCTGTTCGTTTTTATATAGAAACGAACACTTCGTTGGAAACGCATTCAAAAGACGTGACTTCACTAGATACATTTGCAATTGAAAATACGAGCCTTAAAATCGCAATTGAAAAGGCGAAAGCTTCTATTCTCTATCCTCCAAACGGTATGCATACTTTACTGCTAGGAGAAACAGGAGTCGGGAAATCTATGTTTGCTTCTTTAATGCACGAATATGCAATTGAAGTTGAACAGCTTCCAAAAAAGGCACCATTTATCGTCTTTAACTGTGCTGATTATGCAAACAATCCACAGCTACTACTAGGACAGTTATTTGGGATCAAAAAAGGAGCTTACACAGGTGCGAATGATCAAAAAGGGTTAATTGAAAAAGCACATGAAGGAATTCTTTTCTTAGATGAAGTACACCGCCTTCCTCCAGAAGGACAGGAAATGCTCTTTACTTTTATTGATCGCGGAGTATATCGCCGCCTAGGAGAAACAGAAAACGAGCGTAAAGCACAAGTATTAATCATTACTGCAACAACAGAAGAACCAAATTCATTTTTATTAAAAACATTTACAAGACGTATACCGATGACTGTCAAGCTTCCACCACTTCGTGAGCGTACACATAAAGAACGCTTTGCTTTACTGCAACTATTTTTCACAAATGAAGCAATTCGGCTAAGGAAAGAAATTCACGTTAGCCCGAACGCAATGCGTGCTTTCGTCTTTTACAATTGTCCCAATAACATCGGTCAATTAAAAACAGATGTACAAATCGCCTGTGCGAAAGCTTATTCTGATTTTGTAACAAAGAAACGTGATTCTGTCTATGTTTCAAGTACAGATTTACCTTGGTATATGAAAGAAGGGCTATTTATTGAAAGAAAGAGCCGTCACCTATACCAAATACCAAATGAAACATTTGTATTTACGGGAGATGAAGGTTGGAGTCAACATAAAGCAGAAGATGAAAAACGGTCTTCTATTTACGACTATATTGATTATAAATATGAAGAACTTCAAGCACGCGGTATTGAAGAGGAAGAATTAGAATTACTAATAGAAAATGATATTCAAAGCTTTTTCGTACAATATTTTAACCAAATGTCCAAAAAGACAAGTCATGAAAATGTTTTTAAAATTGTTGATCGTAACATCGTTTCCGTATGTGAAAAAATTGCGGAGCTCGCTGAAAAACATTTATCTAAGACGTTTGATGAAAAAGTCTTTCTCGCATTAAGTTTACATGTACAGACAACTCTACAACGTTTACAAAGCGGGAAGCAAATTCATCACCCACAATTGAATCAAATTCGTACGAAATATAAAGAAGCTTTTTCCGTAGCTATGCAATGCATTCAACTACTGGAAGAAGAATTACAAATAACCATGCCCATGGATGAAGCTGGCTTCTTAACAATGTTCTTCGTTGTTGATCCAATTCCTGCTTCCCAAACAGAAGTAAAAGTATTAATATTAGCGCACGGTAATGGCATCGCAACAGAAATGGCAAACGTTGCAAATGAACTCCTCGGTATTGATGAAGTGACCGGTATTGATATGCCGCTACATGAATCACCGAAAGATTTTTTAGAACGGGTTAAAGTGTATATGAAAACACTTCAAAATGTAAACGGGCTTCTCTTACTTGTTGATATGGGGTCTCTTGCCTATATCGGTGATATATTAGAAACTGAATTCAAAATTCCTGTACGTGTCCTTTCCATGACAAGTACTCCACACGCACTAGAAGCAGCTCGAAAAGCTCAGCTCGGCTATTCATTAGATGCACTATATGAAACAGTAAAGAACTTAACGCCGTTCTATTTAAACGTACAAGAAGAAAAGAAAAAGCCACTATCACCAATGAAGTCTGTTATTTTAACAGCTTGTTTAACTGGTGAAGGAAGTGCCTTAGCTATTCAAAAAATGTTAGAGAACTATTTACGATTTGATAAAGACTTAATTGAAATTATTCCAATTAGTATCGTCCATGAAAAAGATTTAACGAAAATGATTGAGAACATAAAAAAAGAGCGTAATATCATTTGTATCGTCACAAATTTCGATGTGCAAGTTCCATGTTTAACATATCATTTCCAAGATATTGTGAACTACACAGCGATTCAGCCAATTCAAGAATTAATTACGTATGAAGAGACATATGCGAAAATGGCCGATATTCTTGAACAACAAATGCAGCGTAACGACGGGGCATTACTAATTAAAACAATTCGTTACGCACTAAATACAATTCAAGAATTAATTTCCTTGCAGCTAACTCCTGATAGCTTAATGGGTGTTATTTTGCATATGAGCTGTATGGTTGATCGTCTTCAAAAAGGAGAAAAACTTCTTCCTCATCCTGATAAAGAAAAAAGAAGACAAGATGAGTACTGGATGTATATGAAAGTGAAAAAAGCATTACAACCAATTGAAAATACATTTGAAATACAAATACCAGATGATGAAGTATTTTATATCATGGACTTCTTTATTAAAAATCAGCCTGTTAAAAGTTAAACAAGTAACCTTTAGCGACACTCCTTCGAATAAAGTGAAGGCTTTTACGGGCAGTTAATGCAGGATAAATTTATATCGACGATTTTCAAAATATATGAATGTATCGTCAATACACATCATCCTATCTAATTCGAAAAGGCTGTTCCAATTTTTTGGAGCAGCCTTTTCATTTACTTCTTTACCTTTCTAATCCGCCCTCTTATTTCTCCTTTTTTATGTGATTTCGTATGAATATTTACATATACATTAGCTTGAATAATTTCTTGGAGAAAATGAACAAGGGATTTTCCTTGTAAAGGCCCTTCGAATTCCTCCACATTTACGGCACCAGTAATGCTTCCCTCATTCAAACTAATCCCTTGCTCTAGCGGACCGTATAAATAGAAAACAACGGGACCAATTTGACTGGACTTCCCTAAATGAATTTGACACGATGTGACCTTTTCTATATTTTTTAATATTACCCTGTAATGCAACTTCGTTAAATCATCACTAAAAATAAACTCTGCTACCCCAAAAGCTTCTGTATTTACAGGAGGCAATTCCCTCTTCCCTGTTAACCTAGCAAAAAAGTGTGTTGTCATAGGGCATTCTCCTTATATCAATTTCCCAGCACTTCTTTTACTACTTTATGGTTTACACATAATCATTTATGACTTTTTCAACTTTTAATTACGAAGAAAAGATTCACAAAATCTTTACATAAGAATCATTTCTTTTGCTTTACCGCCTCTTGTATAATGCACATAGAAAAAACTTTCTAGGAGGTTACTTTGAAAAATAACAACTATTCTTTTCGATTATTAGTCGAGATTTTTCTCGTCTCATTTAAATTAGGACTTACTTCATTCGGCGGTCCTGTCGCTCATCTTGGTTATTTTCATCATGAATACGTGCAAAAAAGAAAATGGATGGATGAAAAAAGTTACGGAGACTTAGTAGCACTGTGTCAATTCCTTCCTGGTCCCGCTAGTAGTCAAGTCGGTATGGGCGTTGGATTATTAAGGGGCGGGCTATTAGGAGCAATTATCTCTTGGATTGGTTTCACCCTTCCCTCTGTTCTCGTTTTAGTCTTTTTTGCTTCATTCCTTAATCAATTCGAAATTGGAAGTACAGGATGGATTCATGGACTCAAACTTGTAGCAGTCGCAATTGTCGCTCATGCAATATGGGGAATGGCTCAAAAGCTAACTCCGGACCGAAACCGTGCAACAATCGCCATTGTAACTGCCGCGATTGCCTTGTTATGGCCAAGTAGCTGGACACAAATCATTCTCATTTTACTTTCAGGGCTGATCGGCTGGCTTTTATATAAAACTCCTCAAAACGCCCAAGTCTATAAAATACAAATTTCTATTTCAAAAACGATGGCTAGTTCTTGTCTCATTTTATTTTTCGGACTATTACTATTGCTACCAATACTGCGACCGCTCTCTCCTCATATCGCATTATTTGATAGCTTTTACCGTTCTGGTTCTCTCGTATTTGGCGGAGGGCACGTCGTACTCCCTCTTCTTGAAAGTGAGTTTGTACAGAACGGGCTGATGACAAAAGAACAATTTTTAGCTGGATACGGATTAACACAAGCGGTGCCAGGGCCTCTCTTTACATTTGCTTCTTATATAGGGGCAGTGCTAAACGGAACCACTGGAGCAGTAATCGCAACAATCGCTATCTTCCTTCCTGCCTTTTTGCTCGTTATTGGTGTTTTACCATTTTGGGACAGTGTAAGAAAGGTACCCGCTATACAAGGCACATTACTCGGTGTTAACGCCGCAGTTGTCGGTATTTTAATTGCCGCTTTTTACGATCCAATTTGGACGAGTACAATTATGAATGCTTCAGATTTTGTCTTTGCATCTCTTCTTTTTGGCTTACTAACTTTTTGGAAAACACCGCCTTGGATTATCGTTATACTCGGGGCTTTTGGTGGATATGTTATATCTATTTTATAAATATAAAAAACGACGGCCACTTAGCCGTCGTTTTCCTATTAAAACTTCACAAGCTCTATTCCTTCAGGTAACTCACTCTCCGTTAAAATACGCAATTCTTTCACACGATCCATTACGTAAGAAGAACGTTTCACAAGCTCTGGATCAATATACGCTGGATGTACCATAATTTCTATCGTTTGTTCATCCTTCACTCTTCCTTTTAACTTGGAAAAGTAATCTTCCGTCACACCATCCGCGTAAAAATCGCTATAAAACACATCAGAAAATGGGCGCACTGCTCTATCTTCCTCACAACGACGAATCGGAACGTTATATTTACTTGCTAACATCTCAAGAACATCGTGTAAAACCTTTAATCCATGCACATGATGATGACTATCTAAATGAGTTGGTGTTAATCCGTAAGATAAAAATTTCTCAATTTGAGCAGTCCATTCTCTCTCAACTTCTTCAGGATTTATATTCCCTTCCCTTACAACACGTTGTTTATGGAACGCCCCATCTTTCCCTACAAGGGATGGTACATCCTTTAAAAGTGGTTCTCCTGCCGTTAATACGAGATGCACACCTACTCCTAACGTTTTATAATCTTTCGCTAAGCGTACGGCATGTTCTGTTCCTGGCATATTCATCATCATTGTCGTTGAATTTACAAGTCCATTTATATGTCCATCAATAATACCATAATTTGTACCTTCTGTAAGACCGAAATCATCTGCATTTACAATCAACTTAATCATCATAATACCTCCTAATAGAATAAAAAAAGCGGGCTAAATAGCGCCGCTTTTTACTTCTCTACCTTTTTAAAGAACTGTGGAAGATATTCTTTATGTGCTTCCAACATTTCATCTAAAATTTGTTTTGCAACTTTATCTGACGGTACAAGTGGATTAATTGTCATAGCAAGCAGCGCCTTATGATAATCCCCTGTAACAGCAGCTTCAATTGTTGTGCGCTCGAATGATTTAATTTGTTGTACTAAACCGCGAACTGGTACTGGAAGATCTCCCACTGCAATTGGTTTTGGACCTTCTTTCGTAATAATACAGTTCACTTCAACAGCAGAATCATGTGGTAAACTTGCAATTGTTCCGTTGTTTCTTGTATTAACAGGCTGGATATCGCCTTTATTATTGTAAATAGATGTAATTAAGCTACATGCTGCATCACTGTAATAAGCTCCGCCACGTTTTTCTAATTGTGGTGGCTTAATATCTAAATTCGGGTCTTTATATAACTCGAATAAATCATTTTCTAATTGTTTTACTACTTCTGCACGTGTACCTTTTTCAATTGAAGCTTCTTTCTCTTCTTCTAACATTTCACGTGTTTTGTAGTAATAACGATGATATGGACATGGAATTGCGCGAAGACCGCGAATAAAGTCTGGCTCCCAATTAAGAGCAGCGATATTTTCCATCGTAATTTGCTTTTCTGGATCTGTTACAAGCTCTAACACTCGATCCATTACACTTACGCCATCTAAATATACGTCTAATCCGTATACCATATGGTTTAAACCTGCGAAATCAACATGTACACGACTTGCATCTACTTCAAGTAATCTCGCAAGACCCATGCGAATTCCGATTGGAACGTTACATAGACCAACTACTCTTTGAATATTTGTATAGCGAAGGACAGCTTCTGTTACCATACCTGCTGGGTTAGCAAAGTTAATTAGCCATGCATTTGGACAAAGTTCCTCCATATCTTTACAAATATCTAAAATAACAGGAATCGTTCTCAGCGCTTTAAATAAACCACCAGGACCATTCGTTTCCTGACCGATTACATCATATTTTAACGGAATTGCTTCATCTTTTGCACGTGCTTCTAATAAACCAACGCGAAGTTGTGTTGTTACGAAGTCAGCATCTTTTAATGCCTCACGGCGATCAAGTGTTAAATGCACTTCGATTGGTAAACCTGATTTTTTCACCATACGTTTCGCTAAATTACCAACGATTTCTAACTTTTCTTTTCCTGCCTCAATATCTACTAACCAAATTTCACGAACAGGAAGCTCATCATAACGTTTAATAAATCCTTCAATTAACTCTGGTGTATAACTAGATCCACCGCCGATTGTAGCAATTTTAATTCCAGTCATGCTTTATTCCCCTTTCGCTTCAAGCTTTTTATAAAGATCGATAAACTCTGCTGCTAATTCTTTTACTGTAATCGCATTCATTAAATGATCTTGTGCATGGATTAAAAGAACACTAATCTCTGTTTTTTCTCCTCTTGCTTCTGATTGTATGAGCTCTGTTTGGAAATGATGCGCTTCATTAATCGCTTCTTTCGCCTTTACCATCGCTTCATCTGCTTCTGCCATTTTCCCCTGTTTGGCAAATTGAAGTGCCTCCATTGCAAAGCTTCTTGCATTACCACTATTTAAAATCAATTGGAATGGAATTTGTTCTGCTGTAGTCATCATAATTACCGCCCTCTCTATTATGGTTCAACCGATTTAAATACCCCTTCAGTTTGAACATGTCTATTAAATTATTATTTTATGAATGATAGTTTGGTGTTCTTATAGATGTTTTTCATCTTTTTGAACATGATATAAAGGTAATTGTTCTGACGAGCTATACAAACTCGTCAGAACAACACTTTTTAAAGTGATACTGAATTGTCGTTTCCTTTTGTTTCAGCTTTCGCAGCCTGTACATACGTACGGTCACACATTAATACGAATGGATAGTAAATAACTACCGCAATTGCAAAGTTTACAAGCTGTAGTACAGCACCAGCAATACTTCCGCCCGCTACAAGATAACCACTAAAGATTGGTGGCATTGTCCATGGAACTAAAGCAACTGTTTTTGGTACCCATCCTAAAGAAATTGCTGTATAAGAAGTAATTACTAATACAACTGGTGTAAGTACGAATGGAATGATTAACGCTGGGTTTAATACAATTGGTGTACCGAAAATAACTGGTTCGTTAATATTGAAGAAACCAGGACCGATAGATACGCGACCTACACCACGAAGTTGCGCACTTTTTGCAACAAGCATTACCGCTACTAAGAATGCTAATGTTGCACCTGATCCACCGATGTATACGTATACATCAAAGAATGGCTTTGTGAAAATGTGCGGTACATCATATGCAGACATACCATCGTTAAATAATTTAATGTTCTTTTCTAGTGCTGGTAAATAGATTGGGTCGATAATACCACCGATAATATTAGGACCATGTAATCCGAAGAACCATAATACGTGAATAAGTAATGCGATAATAATTGCACTTGGTAACGTACCTGCTAAACCTTGTAATGGTAATTGAATTGTTTCAAATACGATTTTATGAATACTTGTTCCCGCTAATTTCACAGCTAATTGAATACTTGCTGTTGCGATTAAAATAACGAATGCTGGAACTAATGCTGCGAAGGATTTCATTACTGCTGGTGGAACACCATCTGGCATCTTAATTGTAATATCTCTTTGAACAAAGAACCTGAATACCTCGGTTACAAGAAGAGCTACAATGATAGAAACGAATAAACCTTGTGATCCTGTCCAAGCTAAATCAATACCGCCTTCTTTTGGCGTTGTCGGAGATATAATAATTAATGCACCGAATGTAATAATTGCTGCTGACAACGCGTCTACACCGTAAGATTTCGCTAAATTATAACTTATTCCAACTGCGGCTATGAGAGCTAATATTGCAAAGGACCCTGTCCACATACCACCGCCGATATCTTTCCAAACATCCCCAAATGCACCCTTCATAAGTTTTTGGAATGCATCAACTGGTAGATTATTTATAAGTACTGCAAACGATCCAACTAAAATAAGAGGCATAACTGCGATAAAACCATCACGGATTGCAACTAAATGACGCTGCGATCCGATTCTTCCTGCGACTGGAACTAAATATTTCTCCATAAATGCAATAAATTTTTGCATTTCGCTTCCCCCCTAATTATTTTTTAAGTGTTAGTGCGTGATCTAAAACTGCTTCTCCATTCATCATGCCGTAGTGCATTGGATTAATAACATCAATTCCAACGTTTTTCTCATCAGCAAGCGTTTTCATTGAAGAGAGCATGTAACGAACTTGTGGTCCTAATAATAGTACATCTGCTTGATCGATATTGTTTTTTACTGCATCCCCAGATACAGCCCAAATCTTTCCTTCTAAACCGCGAGCTTTTGCAGCCGCTTCCATTTTTGTAACTAGTAAACTTGTAGACATCCCTGCTGAGCAACATAATAAAATATTCATTTGAAAATCCCCCTTGTGTAGTATAAAAAGTTTATGTTATTTATTTTTCTTTACGCTATTTATTAATGCAATTAGCGTGCCAACTTTTTAAAATCACTAAAATCAGCGCTTTTTCGAGCATTTTCTTTGTGTGTTAACGCTTTCAATTAGTGTGTCCCCCAAAATAACACACAGTGTGTTATAAAACAACACACTTTTAACACATAACTGTATGAAAATAGATTAGTGTTTAGTTGTCTAGTTGTATTTAAAATAAAAAACACTAAAAAATTTTTTCAGCTTGAAAATCCAGTAAAAAAATAAACCTCTCTTGAACACACTCTTCTATCTATTGTCCAAGCAAACTCTACTAAATTACATAGAATAAAATAAAATAACACAATTCGAAAGGGGATTCCTATGCCAAAACATAGAAAACAAAGCAAAATAAAGATTTATAGAATAACAAGCTATAAAAAAGACGAGCGCTCTGAATTAGACTCTGACAAATTTGAACTAGAACAGCAGGAAATAGAAAATAAGCAGGACAAGCACGACAAACAAGACAAACAGGACAAACAGGACAAACAGGACAAACAAGATAAACCAGGTAAACCAGATAAGCACGACAAGCAGGATAAACAAGACAAACAGGACAAGCACGACAAACAGGACAAACAGGACAAACAAGACAAACAGGACAAACAAGACAAACAGGACAAACAAGACAAACAAGACAAACAGGACAAACAAGACAAACAAGACAAGCAGGACAAACAAGACAAACAAGACAAACAGGACAAACAAGATAAACCAGGTAAACCAGGTAAACCAGGTAAACCAGATAAGCACGACAAACAGGACAAACAGGACAAACAGGACAAACAGGACAAACAGGACAAACAGGACAAACAGGACAAACAGGACAAACAGGACAAACAGGACAAACAGGACAAACAGGACAAACAGGACAAACAGGACAAACAGGACAAACAGGACAAACAGGACAAACAGGACAAACAAGATAAACAAGATAAACAAGATAAACAAGATAAACAAGATAAACAAGATAAACAAGATAAACAAGATAAACAAGATAAACAAGATAAACAAGATAAACAAGATAAACAAGATAAACAAGATAAACAAGATAAACAAGATAAACAAGATAAACAAGATAAACAAGATAAACAAGATAAACAAGATAAACAAGATAAACAAGATAAACAAGATAAACAAGATAAACAAGATAAACAAGATAAACAAGATAAACAAGATAAGCAAGACAAGCACGTACAATCGGAAAATGTAGTCATAGTACCCACAGATTCACACAGCTTAGATATATGGGATGAAATTTCTCTAAAAGAAATACAAGCTGGGGAACACACAAATTTATTTGAAGAAAAAAGTAATTATCAAAATATTAATTTAGTACAAGTCAGCGATGTTCGCCTCTATTTGGACAAACAACTACAATTTAGTTCCGTTGATGAGCAAATTTATCATGAAGCACTTGTGCATCCGATTATGTCAAAGGTAATTGATCCAAAACGTGTTCTCATATTAGGCGGTGGCGATGGTCTTGCCTTACGAGAGGTATTGAAATATGAAACAGTACTACATGTAGACCTTGTTGATCTAGACGAGGCAATGATTAATATGGCGCGTAACGTTCCTGAATTAGTTTCTTTGAACAAAAGCGCATTTTTTGATAATCGTGTGAATGCACACGTATGCGATGCAAAAGAGTTTTTGAATTCTCCTTCCTCTTTATACGATGTAATCATCATTGATTTCCCTGATCCAGCGACAGAGTTATTAAGTACTTTATATACAAGCGAACTTTTTGCTCGTATAGCTACATTCTTAACAGAAGATGGTGCTTTCGTCTGCCAATCTAATTCACCTGCTGATGCACCTCTTGTATATTGGAGTATCGGTAATACAATTGAAAATGCCGGCTTAATTGTAAAAAGCTATCATATAATTGTTCCTTCTTTCGGAACTGACTGGGGATTTCATATTGCAGCTAATTCTGCCTATGTACTCGATCAAATTGAGCAATTATACGTAGTACCAACTCCTCGAACATTACCTTCTCTTCTTTTTCCTTTATTTCAATTTAAAGAAGAACATTTAGATCACCGTAATCTCGTTCTTCTAAACTCAGAATCCAATCTTATCCTACATCAATGTTACAAAAAGGAAATGGAGTTTTGACGATATTATAGTAAGGAGTGCTAACCTATGGAATATTCTACTTTCGGTAAACATATAATAGTAGATTTGTGGGGAGTGGATTTTTCCCTCTTAGATGATATTCACTTTTTAGAACGCCATTTAGTTGTCGCTGCCGACCATTCTGGCGCACATGTTTTAAATGTAAGTACAAAAGAATTCCATCCTTATGGCGTTACAGTATTAGTGTTACTATCAGAGAGCCATCTTTCTATTCACACTTATCCAGAAAAAAACTTTGCAGCAATTGATTGCTATACATGCGGTACAACTGTTGAACCACAAATGGCGATTGATTATATCGTAAATATATTAAAACCGGAGCAGATACAAATAAAAAAATTGATTCGTGGTATAGGAGAAATTGTTACTATCGATTAACTATTTCTCTTACTCATCCGTAAAAAGGAGGATTGCAACTACCATCAGTGGGATGAACACCCACTGATGGTGCGGGCAAATACATAAAAAAACCTTGCATACGCAAGGTTCATTCATTCACTGACATCTTCCTATATAACTCTACAAATTCACTCGCTAATTCCTTTACTGTAATCGCATTCATTAAATGATCTTGCGCGTGCACCATCAGTAAGGTAACCTCTGTCTTTTCGCCACCAGCCTCTTTTTGTATAAGCTCCGTTTGTACACGATGCGCCTCTTTTAATTCTTCTAGTGCTTCTTGTAATTTGGCTTCCGCTTCTGTAAACGCCCCACGCTTCGCGCAATCAATTGCTTCCATTGAACAACTTCTTGCATTTCCCCCATGCAAGATTAGATGAAAAGCTTTCGTCTCTATCGTATCCATTTTAGTTCTTTACTCCCCCTTTTCTTCTGCTAATTTTTGTTTATCCCATATTTTTAAGAATGGTAAGTAAATAAAGAATGCTAGTGCAAAGTTAACAAGTTGCAAAATAACCCCTGAAATTTTCCCACCCGATCCTAAATATCCACTAAAAAGAATAGGTGTCGTCCAAGGTACAGCCGCTCCGCTCGGACGAGCAACTAATCCCCATTCCATCGCAAAGTAAGAAACAAGCGTTAACACAACTGGAACTAATATAAATGGAATAAGTAAAAGTGGATTCATTACAATCGGCATGCCGAACGTCACCATTTCATTAATATTAAAAATACCAGGTGCAATGGACAATCGACCAATACTTTTTAATTGCTGACTTCGTGCAAACAATAACATTCCTACAACTAAAGCAAGTGTTGCACCGGAACCGCCCATATAAATCCATAAATCAAAAAACTGTGCGGTAATCGTATTTGGTACATCTTGCCCTGCTTGAAAAGCAACTCGGTTTTGATCCATTAACGATAACCAAATCGGGCTCATTACACCACCAACAATTGCAGCACCATGAATTCCGCACGCCCAAAGAACATGGACAATAATAACTGCAATTACAGCGCCCCAAAGACTAGCACCAAGTACACTAAGTGGCTCTTGTAGCAGCTTCCCTACAACATTATGAATACTTCCGAAAGTTGTGTGTTCAAAAATCAATCTAATGATCCAAACAACTGTCACAACAATAAATCCTGGAATAAGAGCAGCAAATGAACGTGTTACTGCAGGTGGAACTGTCTCAGGCATCTTTATAATCATTTTTTTCTGTACAATAAATCGGTATATTTCAGTAGATATAATTGCAATAATCATCGCTACAAATAAACCTTGGCTTCCCATTAACGCCGCTGGGATTGCTCCATCTACAATCACACTTTCCTTCGTGCTTGGTATAATATATGCAACTTGAAATGGAGTCGCAAGTAAAAATGTCACAAGCGACAATGCCCCGGATGCTAAAGCATCCACTTTATAATACTCTCCAAGTCTGTAAGCGATTCCAAAAACAGCTATTAAAGCCATTATATTAAAAGTTGCACTAACTGGATACCCCAAAGCTTTCTGCCAACTCTCACCAAACAACCCTGCCATAAAATCATTATAACCTGGTATTGGTAATGCACTAATAATAAGAAAAAATGATCCAATAATTAAGAAAGGCATCGTTAAAATAATTCCATCACGTATAGCTTGCAAATGCCTCTGCTCTGCTACCTTTCCTGCTATTGGCATTACATATTTTTCTAAAAACCGTATCATCTATCCCACTCTCCTCATGGTTTCATTGACAAAGCTGCTTGCAAGATAGCCTCCCCATTACAAAGTCCGTAATGGACGGATTGAATGACATCAACAGGTATCCCTTTCCCCTTACATAGTTCTTTCATTTTCGGTAATAAATAACGTACTTGCGGTCCAAGTAAAAGTACATCTGCTTCATCGATGTGACTATTCACTTCAGAACCTGATACAGCCCAAATCTTTACCTCTATCCCTTTTGCCTGTGCTGCTTTCTCCATTTTTGTAACAATCAAACTGGAAGACATTCCCGCTGCACAGCAAAGCAAAATATTCATCCCGCATCCCTCCCCTTTTTTCTAAACCTAAGTTATGGTACATCCCTTGCTACCACTAGGTTACAAATATATATGTCTAGATTTCTAACTGTATGCCGAGCTTAAAAACAAAAATTTCTCGGTTTTCACGCTATTCCATCTATCGGTATTTTCCTAGTAAAGGGGACTCTAACTCGCTATAATAATTCAGTATGATTTTTTTAATTGATAGGAGGATATATTTATGAAGGCATATCGCTTTCCACTTATTTTATTATCTTCTATCCTAATTGGTGGTTTCATTGGTTATTTCATGGGTGCCGATGCAGTTGCTTTAAAGCCGCTTGGTGACATTTTCTTAAACTTAATGTTTACGATTGTTGTACCGTTAGTGTTCTTTAGCATCGCGTCATCTATTGCTAATATGGATGGATTAAAACGTTTCGGTAAAATTATGTCTAGTATGGCTGGGACTTTCTTATTTACGAGTATTTTAGCTGCTATTTTTATGATTATTGTCGTGAAAGTATTCCCGCCAGCACAAGGTGTTGTATTAGAATTAACACAACCTGACAAAGCTGAAAAAGCAGTTAGTGTTGCAGATCAAATCGTTGGTATTCTAACAGTATCTGACTTCTCGAAGTTACTATCTCGTGAAAATATGTTAGCTCTTATTTTCTTCTCTATTTTAATGGGGATTGCAACTTCAGCAGTTGGTGAAAAAGGAAAACCATTCGCTACATTCTTACAAGCTGGTGCAGAAATTTCAATGAAAGTCGTATCTTTCATTATGTACTACGCTCCAATCGGACTTGCTGCTTACTTCGCAGCATTAGTTGGCGAATTCGGACCACAACTTCTTGGAACTTACTTCCGAGCAGCAATGGTATACTATCCAGCATCTCTAATTTATTTCTTTGTATTCTTCACTTTCTATGCATACCTTGCAGGTCGCAAACAAGGTGTTCAAATATTTTGGAAGAACATGGTCTCTCCTACAGTTACATCTCTTGCAACTTGTAGTAGTGCCGCAAGTATTCCAGCGAACTTAGAAGCAACGAAGAAAATGGGTATTTCTTCAGACGTTCGTGAAACAGTTGTCCTTCTCGGATCTACACTTCATAAAGACGGCTCTGTTTTAGGCGGGGTATTAAAGATTGCTTTCTTATTCGGTATTTTCAACATGGAATTTGAGGGACCAAAAACATTAGCAATCGCACTTGTCGTTTCTCTATTAGTAGGAACAGTAATGGGTGCTATTCCAGGCGGAGGTATGATTGGGGAAATGTTAATCGTTTCTCTATATGGATTCCCGCCAGAAGCACTGCCAATTATCGCAGCAATTAGTACAATTATTGATCCTCCTGCAACGATGTTAAACGTAACAGCAGATAATGCTTGTGCCGTAATGACAGCTCGCCTTGTAGAAGGTAAAAACTGGATCAAAAATAAATTTGCTTAATAAATAAAAAGAGGATGCTCTAAACGAGCATCCTCTTTTTGTCGTTATTTGTTGATAAGTCGATATCCCTTGTCGAAACGTCGATATATTGAAAAAATCGTTGATATATTTGAAGTTATGATAGATATATTCGAAGAATCGTTGATATATTTGAAGTTATAATAGATATATCCGAAAAATCGTTGATATCTCCTCTTGCCACAAATTTGTTAAAATCTTCACAAATATTCCACACCTCTCATCCTTACTCCGTACTATAATCATGTATGGAAAAGGAGATGGAAACAATGACACAAAGCGCACCGGAATTTAAAGTTTTGCAAAGCATTGCATTTCTTGCTGTCGTTTTGCAAAGTTCCTTATTATATACAATGAATCAAGGAAATGTCTTACTTGAACAATCCCTCATTATGGGTATGCTATTTAATCTCGCAAAGTTTTCAGCACCTGCATTCATATTTATCGTTGGGTTTCACCTAATTCGTCACTATACAAAGCAATTAGTATACAAAGAATATATTTCTGAAAAAGCCACACACCTACTCATTCCCTATTTCTTTTGGTCTATTCTTTACTTATTAACAACAAACGGTATTATGACATTACAAGGCGGGATAAAAAGTTTACTACTCGGAACAGCCGCACCGCATCTTTGGTACGTTATTATGATGTTCCAAATTCATTTATTATTCCCTTTACTATGCACACTATTTTATTGGTTTCAAAAACGAACAGAAAATAAAAAAGACATATATAAATATATGACCATCTTTGCTTGTCTATATTTCCTTTTAATGTGGTACTCCTCTCACTACATTTTTAATGGAGAGAAATTGACTAGTTCAACCATTTTACATTATACAGATCGTTCCTTCTTCTTCTACTCGTTCTATTTCGTTATGGGCGGAATCGCTGCTGTATCATTAAAAACTTGGCGTATATTTGTCATGAAACATATCCCGCTTATCACAATATTATTTTTCATCTTATTTTTATTCATCAATTATGAGTTATTTAGTTTTTACGGAGCAAACTCTATTCATTTAACCGTTTCTACTTATTTAAAACCGTCTATGTTTTTATATATCGTTTGTGAAATTATGATACTGTACGTGCTATCTATTACAATCGTACAGCGACGCGGTTTCTTATATAAAGCTTTACGATTTATCGGAAATTACACGTATGGTGCTTATTTAGCTCACTTTTTCTTCTTGCAACTATGTACAAAATTCCTTTCTTTATTCACACTGCAAGAAAACACAATATTATATAGCCTATTATTATTTACAATAACGGCTACAATCTCGATTTCAGCAATGGCCATTTGCAGTACACTACCACTTCATACGTGGATTACAGGACCTTCTCCTACAACAAATATAAAGTGGGCGAAGATCATACTTCGGAAAAATCACGAAAAAGTATGCAAACCATATCTTTGATATAATAGAATTCCATACAAGAAAAGAAAGTAGGATACACCTATGATTAATCAAATTGGACAAATTATGTTATATGTAAATAATCAAGATGAAGCCGTACAATTTTGGACTGAGACAGTAGGATTCCAAATTATTGCGGAAGAAAATAACGGAAAAGGATTCCGCTGGATTGAAATTGCACCGGCGAAAGAAGCAGGAACAAGCATCGTCCTTCACGATAAAGCGTTAATCGCGAAGATGCAACCTGAACTAAATCTTAATACACCTTCACTTATGTTCTTCTCAAATAACTTAGACCGTCTATATAAAGACCTTTCTGAGAAAAATGTCACAGTTGGACAAGTTGTAAATTTACCTACTGGTAAAGCATTTAATTTTGCTGATAATGAAAATAATTACTTTGCGGTAATGGAACGAAAATAAAAAAGAAGCTATCCGAAAAAATCGGATAGCTTCTTTCATTTTAAGAAACTTGTTCTGTATTCGTTTCTCTATGCTGTATATGACTCGTAATCCAAGCAATTCCACCAGCAACAACGAGGTAACATAACAATATTAAAATTTGCATTCGTAATTGCGACCAATCCCCTAAAGAAATAACATCTTGTAATCCTCTAAGAGAATGTGACATTGGAAGAAACTGTCCGATTTTGCTAAGAACAGCTACGTTTAATTCTCCTGGGAAAGTCCCCCCACTCGTCGCTAATTGCAAGACGAGAAGTGTTACTGCCGCGAATTTCCCAACAAGACCAAATACCGTTACTAACATAAGAATAAACGTCATGAACGTAAAGGAAATAACAATACTTGATAAAACAAAGAGCGGTACACTTGCAACTTCTAATTTCATGGCTCCTAGCACAACAACATCTACAAGTAGCGCTTGAATGAGCCCAATTAAATATACTAATCCTAGTTTATTAATAAAGTGTACCGTTCCACTTACCTTCATATTTTGTCTACGGCCAAGCGGTAAAATATTTGATGCCATAATTCCGCCGACATAAAATGCAAGTGATAAGAAATATGGTGCAATACCTGAACCGTAGTTAGGTACGTCAGAAACTGTTGACTTCACTAATTGAACTGGCTCCGAGAACATCGTATTGCGTGCATCATCATTGCGAACATCCGCTATCTTCTCTGCGCCCTCTCCTAATTTCATAGCAAGTTCTTTCGCACCGTCGTCAAGTTTAACAAGGCCATTCACTAACTTGCCAGCGCCATTATTCAGCTCTGTTCCACCACTCGCAAGCTGATTTACACCTTCTTGTAATGATGTAAATCCATTGCCCCACTTCGTAAATCCATCAGCTAGATTTGCCGCACCATCTGCTATCTTTTTCGTTCCAGCAGTAGCTTCATTTAACTTAACTCCGAATGTATTCATGCCTTCTTCAACTTTACGCTGACCGTCAGCAAGCTTCTTCGCGCCTTGTGTCAATTGTTGTTGGCCATTATTTAAAGTATTTGTTGCTTTAGCTAACCCATTAGAAGTAGCAACGATTTTTTGAAAAGCAGGATCTTGCTGTGCTTCTGGATGACTTTTCATGTACTCCTCTAATTGCTTCTTCACACTACTTGCCGCATCATCCGCTTTCACTTGTCCCTCAGCAAGTTTCTCGCTTCCGTTCACCCATTCATTTGTACCAACACTTAATTCACTAACTCCTGATTGTAAAGTTCCTTCACCTTGCGCTAGTAATTCCAAACCACTATGAAGTGATGTCGCTCCTTGACTTAGCTCATTTGCTCCCCCGGTTAAAGCAGATTGACTGGATGCAAGCTTGTCACTTCCCTCTTTCAATTTCGATGTCCCGTCACTTAAACGATCAATACCATCCGCAAGCCGATTTGCTCCATTTTTTGCATCGGTCGTTCCTTCATGTAACTTCTCAGCCCCATTACTTGCATCACTCAATCCTTGTGCCAAATCTTGAAACTTTGAAAAGACACCTTCTGTATAAGATTTCGTAATACTGTTTGAGATTTTTGTTTTCATATTTTCCACAGCTGTCGTTCCAATTTGAGCTGCTACAAAGTTTTTACCTGGATTTACTTTGTAATGCAATTGTGCCGGTTCTGGTTTCTCATCCATAAGTGTACTTACTTTTTTAGAGAAATCTTCCGGAATCGTAACAACCATATAATACTTATCTTCTTTTAACCCTTCATCAGCATTTTTTTCTGATACGAAATGAAAAGCCAGTTCCTTATTCTCTTTTAAATTTTTAACAAAGTCGTCTCCTGCATGAATTGTTTTTTCATCCATTGCAGCACCTTTATCTAAATTCACAACTGCAACAGGTAATTTATCTAATCGTCCGTATGGATCCCAATATCCAGCTAAAAAGAATCCCGAATAAATTAAAGGAACGATTAACAAAAAAATTAAAGCGATACGTCCATGTTTATGGTGCCACATCGCTTTCCAATCTTTAAATACAAGTTGAATTCCCTTCATGAAACATACTCCTTCTCCGAATTTAACACCATTAGAATGGTTTAACAGATTTACTATACACGTCCATTTTCATACTGTATAATACATCTTTAATTATCAATCCATTCCTTTTGGTCTATAGAAAGGAGAGTCAAAATGGAACTTCTTCAACTAAAATACTTTCAAACAGTTGCACGATTAGAACATATGACAAAAGCCGCTGAAGAATTGCATATCGCACAGCCTTCGCTCAGCAAAACAATTGCTAGACTAGAAAAAGACTTAGGCGTCCCGTTATTTGATCGCCAAGGTCGACAAATTACATTAAACTCTTTCGGGAAAGTATTCTTAAAACGAGTAGAGCGCATTTTTCATGAATTAAGTGAAGGCGAACGAGAAATTAAAGATTTAGCTAACTTACAACAAAGCTCTATTACGCTGGCCGTTTCTATTCCAAGAATATTACCAGAACTACTCGGTTCTTTTTTACTAGAACATCCTAACGTTCGGTTCCAACAATTTCTCGCATCTACTCCTTCTATGAAACGACAACTAGATAATATAGAAATTGACTTTTGCATTTCTTCTGTGCCAATTGAAGGCGAGGAGATTATTTGGGAACCACTTATTACAGAAGAAATTTTCTTAGTCGTCCCTTCAGGCCACCGTTTATCAGGACGTGAAAATATCTATCTTCATGAAGTAAAGAACGAACCGTTTATTAGTATGAACACTGGTTATGGATTTCGACACTTAACAGATGAATTTTGTAAAGAAGCTGGCTTCACTCCACATATCGCTTTTGAAGTAGATGAACCAACCGTGATTAGCGACCTTATTAAGCAAGGTCTCGGCATCGCTTTTGTACCAAGTTTAACTTTATTAAAAAACTCTACTTTAGCATTAAATAAATTACGTATTATTGAACCGAATTGCGAGCGAACCATCGGCTTAAGTTGGTCGAAGAAACGCTATCTATCAAAAACTGCCCAGCAATTCCGTGAATTCGTGATTGACTACTTCTCCAATATTAGGTCATAAAATTATATCGATCATAACTTCAAATATATCGACGTTTCGCCAAGAAATATTGATTTATCAACAAATAACGACACAAATAGAAGGTGCCACCCCCATAGGGTGGCACCTTCTATTTCTTACTCTTCTCTAATTCCATTTCAGCTAAAAGTGGTAGTACATTATCAAAAATATGCGTATTATTATTTTCGCCTGTTACGTACCCACCGTAATATCTACTAAATACATTATCATTTCGGAATGTGGCCATATGTTCATACAATTCCGTCGCAAACTTTGTATCACCTGTTTGTAGTACGTACAAAATCGTTAATCCGTAAGCAGCTGGTGATTCATAATCCACAGTTTGTTTTCCCGTTTCTAAATTATAACGGCCGTATAACTTTCCGTCCTTCTGGAACTTCTTCTTTATGAATTCCAAATAAGCATCTGATGAAAGCCCCCCTAAACTACGATGATATGCAACGTATGATTGGTCAATAAGATTCACTTCTTTATCGTACGTAAATGTACCATCTTCCTTATACTCTTTCGGGAATACCCAGCCATGCCTTGGATAATTCGCTAGAAATTGAACCACTTCTTGATACTGCTCAGCAGAAACTTTTCCATACTTTTTCATGTACGAGAATGCATGCGGATTTATGTATGATGTTGTTGCAAAACCACTTTGCTTCCCTGCATCCGCGTCATAATAATCAACGTAATAATTATCTTTCTTATTGTAACGAAGTACAGCATCACTCAATTGATCTGCAAGGTTTTTATAACGATCTTCCTTATACATTTCATAAGCACGATATAATTGTTCTATAATACGAAGATCATCTATAAGTGCATTTGTAGCTGACTGCATTTCTCCCTTTTCAGAGACTTTCCATAAAACGATACGATCCTTATGTACAAAGTTATTTTGAACGACCTTTACTTGTTCATCAAATAACGCTTGATCATCTTTATCCAATGTATATTGTAGCCATAGCCCTGCCGATTCTGATAAAGCTTCACGGCCTTTCGCTTCCCCAGTACCTGCCTTTGTATCTTCTAAACGGTAGGTGGCAAGTGTCCCATTTTCATTCACCATATGTCTTAAAATAAAATGTTCCGTACGGTTTCCTTGTAAGGCTGACCAAAATACAATTCCACCTAAGGCGATTAAGAGAATAACTCCAATCCCTATATATAAACGTTTCCGCAATCTTTTCACCTCCCTAATAAGGCTAACCTTAATTTTACCAGAACATACGTAAATTAAAAAAGACAATCTATTAGATTGTCTCCCGCATTTCTACCCCTCACAAACCTCTTTAGAAGGTCTATATAGTGATTCCACAAGTCGGTCATATTCACGACGTGTAATTTCTTTATTATACAACTTCAATAATAAATCTCTATGCTCTTTTGAAAACGCCATCTTTTTAATGACTTCAGGATACATAAAACACCCTCTCCATTTCACATAAACTTCTCCAACCACAAAATGGAACTTATGTTCGCATAAAAGATTATAAAATATTCCTAGATAAAAAACAAACAAAATATTATTAAACGTTAATTTCTTTCTATTTATAATATTCGAACATCACATTACCATATTCACTTTTTAAATACATATATATTTTTGGCAGTTTATTGAATAAATCTTCCAATTCAATCAGAAAATAATGGCAAAAAAGAAGAGGAGTATATATATGGATACCGTAACATTAGCAAGAGCGTTTTTTGGTTCTTCATTAGCATTCCACATTATCTTTGCAACACTTGGAGTCGGGCTATCTTTGATGATTTTTATAAGTGAGATACTCTATCACTGGAAGAAAGATTCCGACTATGCCATTATGGCAAAAAGATGGACAAAGGCTTTTGCTATTCTTCTCGGTGTAGCAATTCCAACTGGAACAATTGTTGGTGTACAAATCTCACTTCTTTGGCCTGGTTTCGCCAAAATTGTTGGGCAAGTTATTTCTGTTCCCTTTCAAATTGAAATTTTCGCCTTCTTTTTAGAAGCTTTATTCATGTCTATTTATGTATATGCGGCTGATAAATTACCTCCATTCATGAGATTAATCTCACTCTTTTTCGTCATGATTGGTGCCACGGCATCCGCCGTGCTTATTACATCAGCAAATACATGGATGAATACACCCGCAGGCTTTTCCATGGGGCCAGATGGATCGGTTTTTAACGTTGATCCGTGGAAAGCTTTCTTTAATCCGAGCTTTGGCACAAGCGCATTCCACGTCGTTATTACAGCCTATGCGACTGGAGCAGCCGTCATTGCCTCTATCGCTGGATTTAAATTATTAAAGAAGAATGTAAGTGAGCGTGAAGTGGCTTATCATAAAAAGGGACTACTGTTAGGACTCGTCGTGACATTTATTACAGGTGCTACGATGTGGCTTTCGGGGCACGAATCAGCAATCGCCTTACATAAGCATTCACCTGAAAAACTTGCATCTGCTGAAGCTTTATTTGAAACGACATCACATGCTCCCTTATCAATTGGCGGGGTTGTGGATCCTAACACACTTGAACTAAACTATGCGCTGGAAATTCCGAACATGCTTAGCCTTTTAGTGGGACTAGACCCTAGCACCGTCGTAAAAGGTTTAAAGGAATTCCCACAAGAAACATGGCCACCATTTTACACACATACGCTGTTCAACTTAATGGTCGGCACCGCTGCCTTTACCTTTGCAGTTGCAGCAATCGCTCTCTTATATTGGTACTTCGTTTACCGAAAAAAAGGAACCGAGTTACCGAAGTGGCTTCTTTTGGGAGCTGCCGCATGTGGACCAGTTATGATGCTCGGTATTGAATTCGGATGGATTTTCAGCTGTAGCGGTCGTCAGCCGTGGACAATTTATGGTATGCAGCGTACAGTCGATGCTTCTACACGCGCTGATTTCGTCGGTCCTTTATTTATTCTATTCATTATTTTATATATCGGACTCGGTATTTTAACAGTCTTTGTACTACGGACATTCTTTAAGAGACATCCGCTAAAGAATGATTTACATCACCAAGGAGGCGATTCTCGTGCATGAGGAAAGCATTGCAATCATCATCTTATGGGCTCTTATTTTCGTATACAGTATATTAGGGTCCATTGATTTTGGAGCGGGTTTTTGGGGCATGGTATATGCGAAACATCCAACACTTGCTGCCAAGCTTGCCAATCGATACTTATCACCAACTTGGGAAGTAACAAATACGTTTCTTGTCTTTGTCGTTGTCGCTTTCCTTGGTTTCTTTCCGAAAGCAGCCTTTACCCTTGCAACCGTTATGTTCGTACCAGTCATGCTAATTCTAGTACTCGTTGCAATTCGTAGTACATTTATGGTATTTGCTTACTCTCTGCCGAAGTACCAACATCTTCTTCGGATTATTTCAGGTATTACAGGGCTCTTAATTCCAGCCCTATTAATTACCGTTTTACCTGTTACAGAGGGTGCCTACATTACAATGGCTGAAGGAAAAGAAGTACTCCTTTACGGAAAACTTCTTTCTAGTCCTGTTATTTATTGTTATATGCTATTCGGACTAACTTCGGAACTGTTTCTATCTTCTCTCTTTCTCGCGGATTTTGCGAGAGAGCAAGGTTCAGAAGATGCATATAGAATTTATAGAAGAAATGCCATCATACTTGGTCCTGCAACGCTCGTTACGGCAATTATAGCTCTCGTTGTAATGGACCCACAAACACACTGGCTAATGCAAGGATTAATAAAGCAATTCCCATGGTTTACAGTCTCTATCATTTTATTTGTTATCGGCTATTCCTCCCTTTGGTGGACAAATAAGAAATATAGCACACTAGGGTTTCCTCGCATTGCAGTTTTAGCTGTCGTCGCTCAATATGCATTTGCAAGCTACGCTTACGGCGTCGCTCATTTACCGTATATCATTTACCCGGACGTAACTGTATTTACAAGCTTTACAACGGTCGAAACATTCTATGCGCTTCTTATCCTCTACGCAATCGGGATTGCAATTTTACTACCCGGATTCATTTTCTTCTGGAATTTATTCTTGAAGGATCGAACTTTTTTGAAGGAAAAATAACAAAGTGAAACTTTAATCAGTAAGGGTTTTGTTCATCCCCACTGATTATTAACCTTCACCAATCAGGCGTTTACGGGCAGCAGGACTTCCACCTAACTTCTTTGCTCCAGCCGAATTTTGAGGTAGGAGTCTTACTGCCCACAAATAGCGGAATAAATGAGGGGCATTCGTACATAGAATGCCCCTCATTTATTAGACTCCTCTCCTAATAGTTATTTCACTAGTATGTATACTTGTCCTATAGCTTGAAAAACACATATTCACTTTCTTCTATTATACGTCTAGTTCCTCTTATTCTTTTTCGAATATACTACCAATACAGACCTTGAGACAAGCTACATTGATTCAAGGAAAAATAGAAAGGTAGGTAAAATATGAGCATTGAGATATGGATTACTATTATTGTATTCTTCTTAACGATGATTGTTATCTTTTGGCGACCTCGTGGCTTAAATGAGGCATGGCCAGCAGCAATTGGCGCTGGTATTATCCTCATTACTGGACTTGTCTCAAGGCCAGATGTCATAGACATTATAAGTAAAATCGGAGGCGCTTCCATAACGATATTGGCGACCATCGTTATGGCAGTTATATTAGAAAGCTTCGGCTTCTTCCATTGGGCTGCAGCAAAACTCGCAAATTTAGCGAAAGGTTCTGGACGCCGCCTATACTGGTATATTCAATTACTATGCTTTCTTATGACTCTTTTATTTAATAATGACGGTAGTATTTTGATTACAACCCCAATTCTAATCCTTCTTCTGAAAAATCTTCAATTAAAGCCTCATCAACAAATTCCTTATTTATTAAGCGGTGCTTTAATCGCCACTGCTTCTAGTGCACCAATCGGTGTAAGTAATATCGTAAACTTAATCGCATTAAATATCGTTAATATGACTCTTTATATGCATACTGCTATGATGTTTGTACCTGCAACATTAGGATTATTGTTTATGTCATGGCTCATGTACACTGTTTTAAAGAAAAAATTACCAGAGAAATTACCGGTTTCTTCATATGATATTGAAGAAATTTTCTTCACGAAAAACTTCCATCCGTTAAAAGGAAACAATTCTGTTGATACGAAACAAAAACGTACAAAATTCATGTTAAAAGTATTAGGTTTTGTCTTCCTTATGCGCTGTCTTCTGTTCGTTGCATCCTTCTTATCTATCCCAATCGAAATCGTTGCAGTGCTAGGTTCCCTCGTTCTTCTTATCTGGAGATGGTACTACTTACGAACAAACCCTGTCGATATTTTAAAAAAGACACCGTGGCACATTTTAATCTTCGCCTTCTCTATGTACGTCATTATTTACGGGCTTCACAACGCAGGATTAACAGCCGCACTTGTGCAATGGCTCGAGCCACTTGTAAGTCAGCATTTACTCTATGCTAGCTTTGCAATGGGCGGACTTGTATCCATCCTCTCTAACGTCTTCAATAACCACCCTGCCCTTATGATTGGTACAATCACATTAACAGAAATGGGGCTAGATCCAGTCACATTAAAAACAATCTACCTCGCAAACATTATTGGTAGTGACATCGGTTCACTATTATTACCAATCGGTACACTAGCTTCCCTCATCTGGATGTATATTCTGAAACAAAACAAAATTAAAGTAAAATGGAAAGATTATTTAAGCGTATCTCTCATCGTTATTCCTCTCACAACAGTCGTCACATTATTCCTCTTATACTACTGGGTACACCTCTTCTTTGCCTTATAAAGAAAACAGAAGCCCCCTTTGCTACCGTCTTAGCAAAGGGGGCTTTTTCTATAATTAAGTTAGGTACTACAGTGTGATCAATCAAGTAAAGAGGTGTAACGTGTTATTGGTATAAATGACTACCAGTATCTTTAAATTCTTTCGCCTTCTCTTTCATTCCTTTTTCAATTGCTTCTGTCGTTTCTAAGTCATTTTCTTTCGCATATTCACGAATATCATGTGAAATTCTCATACTACAAAACTTCGGTCCACACATTGAACAAAAATGAGCTGTTTTCGCTCCTTCTGCTGGTAACGTTTCATCGTGATACTCCATCGCACGTTCAGGATCTAAAGACAAATTAAATTGATCGCGCCAACGAAATTCGAAACGTGCTTTTGAAAGTGCGTCATCACGCTGATGAGCCGTTTTATGCCCTTTCGCAAGATCAGCCGCATGTGCTGCAATTTTATACGTAATAACCCCTTCTCGAACATCATCTTTATTTGGTAAACCTAAATGTTCTTTCGGCGTTACATAACAAAGCATCGCCGTTCCAAACCAGCCGATCATTGCTGCTCCAATTGCGGATGTAATATGGTCATATCCTGGTGCAATATCTGTCGTTAGCGGCCCAAGTGTATAAAATGGCGCGCCCTGACAAATATCAAGTTCTTTCTCCATATTTTCTTTAATTAAGTGCATCGGTACATGTCCAGGTCCTTCAATCATAACTTGCACATCATGTTTCCAAGCGATTTTCGTCAATTCACCAAGCGTTTCAAGCTCCGAGAACTGCGCTTCGTCATTTGCATCTGCAATCGAACCTGGACGTAATCCATCTCCAAGCGAGAATGAAACATCGTACTGCTTCATAATTTCACAAATCTCTTCAAAATGAGTATATAGGAAGTTTTCTTTATGATGGAATAAACACCACTGCGCCATAATCGAACCACCGCGTGAAACGATACCTGTCGTACGTTTTGCAGTAATTGGAATGTAACGAAGTAATACACCAGCGTGAATCGTAAAGTAATCAACGCCTTGCTCCGCTTGCTCAATTAACGTATCACGGTACACTTCCCACGTTAAATCTTCTGCAATTCCGTTTACTTTCTCAAGCGCTTGATAAATGGGCACAGTTCCAACCGGTACAGGAGCATTACGAATAATCCATTCGCGCGTCGTATGAATATTTTTACCTGTAGATAAATCCATAATCGTATCTGCACCCCAGCGCGTTGCCCATGTCATCTTCTCTACTTCTTCTGCAATAGAAGAAGATACAGCAGAGTTTCCGATATTTGCATTTACCTTCACATGAAAGTTACGTCCGATAATCATCGGTTCTGCTTCCGGATGGTTAATATTCGCTGGTAAAATCGCACGACCTTCTGCAATTTCCTTACGAACAAACTCAGGCTCCACTCCTTCACGAATCGCAACATACTCCATCTCAGACGTAATAATGCCATTACGCGCATAGTGCATTTGCGTAACATTTGCACCTTCCTTCGCTCTAAGCGGCTTACGATCCATTTGCGGGAAAACAGGTGTATGTTTCGAAGCCACTTTCACACCGTCATCCTCTGGTTTTACTTCACGCCCTTCGTATGCCTCTACATCCCCGCGCTCCATGACCCAAGAATGACGCGGCGTTGGAATCCCCTTTTCCAGCTCCACTTTATAGGCCGGATCCGTATAAGGACCACTCGTATCATACACACGGATGGGCGGATTTTGGACACCATTCGTATCGCTTTGTGCAATCTCACGCATCGGTACTTTCATACCTTCCCGTGGTCCATCTACATACACTTTCTTACTTCCTGGTAAACTCGATTTCAATTCAATTTGTTCAGCTGAAACAGATTGTTTCATAACCTTTGTTGCCCCCCTGTACGTGACAAGGACGAGATATGGCCAGCGTATGCCAAAACAAAAAGAGCCAGGTCCATAAAAAAATAAGGACCTGGCTCATAAAAGACATCATTATGTAAAGCCGCTAACTTCCCTACGCTGGTACGAGCCAGATCAGGTCCAAAGGGTTAAGAAGTTCACGCGCTTCTCTCTCAGCCTACGCATACGTTAGGCACCCCTAGTTTATCACTGATTTAATTTTCAATACTTTCTCATCATACACGATAATCTGAAAAATGAAAAGTTTATTTCTTTTATTGTTTATGGAATCATCCACGTTAAATAATATGCCTGTACATACGTCATAATACCAACGATAATAACGAAGAACAAACTATGCTTCACTGTAAAACGGAACAAATCCGACTCTTTTCCGGCAAGTCCAACTGCAGCACAAGCAATTGCAATCGATTGCGGAGAAATCATCTTACCTGTTACACCACCTGTTGTATTTGCCGCAACGAGAAGTACTTCAGATACGCCAACTTGCTGCGCCGTAATTGCTTGTAAATTCGAGAACAGTGCGTTCGCAGACGTATCGGATCCTGTTAAGAATACACCAATCCAACCTAGGAATGGTGAGAAGAAAGGGAATAGTCCGCCAGTTCCTGCTAGCGCTAGCGCTAATGTAGAAGATAGACCAGAATAGTTTGCGATAAATGCGAATCCTAATACGAATCCGATAGATAGAATTGGCATCTTAAGTTCGTTTAACGTTTCTTTAAATGTCGCTACTGCATCTTTTGCACTCATTTTCAAAATAAAGATAGAAATAATACAAGCAATTAAAATTGCCGTTCCAGTCGCTGATAAAACATCTAATTTCAAAATTGCTTCATAAGGCGTTGGTTTATTTACTATCGGCTCTGCTTTCATTACTAAATTGTGTAAGCCTGGAACTTCAAACTTAAATACAAGACTTTCTAAAGCGCCTCCTGGAGCAAATAAAGATTTAAAGAAGCTTTGGCTCCAAACAACTACCATAACCGTTAAAATAATGAACGGAGACCATGCTTTCACTACTTTTCCTATTGTGAGTTTTGGCATAGATGTCGTCGTTGTTGCCGCTACTTCACTATTTGCTTGTTTAGATTGATAGATTTCTTTCGGCTGCCAAACTTTTAAGAACAGCGCTAAACTCACTAAACTTACAAGTGCTGACGTAATATCCGGAAGCTCCGGCCCTAGAAACGTTGCTGTAATAAACTGTGTAATTGCAAATGAACTACCTGCTACAAGTAACGCAGGCCACGTTTGTTTTACCCCTTTAAACCCATCCATTAAAAATACGATGAAGAACGGAACAAATAATGATAGAAACGGTAACTGATGTCCAGCCATTTGTCCGATTTTATGTGGATCAATACCCGTTACTTGTCCAGCAACTGTAATCGGAATTCCCATCGCTCCGAATGCTACCGGTGCAGTATTTGCGATTAAACAAAGACCAGCCGCATATAAAGGATTTAATCCGAGACCTGCTAGAAGCGCTGCCGTGATTGCTACTGGTGCACCGAATCCCGCAGCCCCTTCTAAAAATGCTCCGAATGAAAAACCAATTAAAATAACGAGTAAACGGTGATCATTTGTAATAGATAATACAGATGCACGAATGACATCGAATTGACCTGTTTTTACGGAAATTTTATACAAAAATACCGACATAATGATAATCCAAGCAATTGGCCATAGTCCGTATAAAAAACCGTATCCGGTTGCTGCCATCGCCATCGTAAACGGCATTTTATAAGCGAATAACGCTACTAAAATTGTAAGTACAACTGTAATAAACCCTGCCACATACCCCTTCATGCGGAAAACTGCTAAAGCTAAGAAAAAAAAGATGATTGGAATAAGTGCGACTGCTGCCGAAATCCAAATGTTACCGAACGGATCATAAACTTGTGTCCATGTGTTCATTGTTCTCTCCCCCTAAAGAATCCCCTTTTAAATAGAATAACCTCATCAATAGACTATCAGGTCATCATACCTTTAAGTCTAAAAATAAAAAACGTTCAAGAAAACGTTTTCATCTAATCCCATTTATACTTTATCACAGCGTTTTCCATAAAAAAAGATTTTTTTGAAAATTTTATTATTTAAAGAAAAAATCTTACAAAATCGTCACGTTCTTGTAATGTTCATCGATAGTAAGCTTGTAAAAATTACTGCATAATAATAGTATAACAACGGAAATTATTTATGAGGTGATATATATGAATGGAAACAAAATACTAGCTGCTTTATCATACTTTAGTGTACTATTTGCCCCTATCTTATTCCCAATCATCGTTTGGATTGTGGGGGATGCTGAAACAAAGCCACATGCAAAACGTGCTCTATGGACACATATCATTCCAAGTATCGCTACATTTATCGGCGTAGCCATTTTAGGAATTATGGGTATCGGATCGGACCAACCAGATGTAACACTTGGAATTGGAGCAATGATTGTCTTAGCTATTTGCGGAATCATCAGCTTATACTACTTCATCTGGAACATTGTAAAAGGAATTAAAGTGCTGAAAGCTTAATTTTAAACAAACGTTTGTTTAAAAAAAGGACACTTGCAATTTGCAAGTGTCCTTTTCCCGATTAGTGTGAGCTAATAATTAGCGGGGGGTGCCCCTACCGATTACAGTTTCACTTTATCTTCTTCGTTTCTTCTTTTTTCTCATCATTTTCTTTCGGCGCGTATTCGTTTTATCCGCTATAATGTGAAGCGTGCTCGCCACAACAATTCCCATTAGGAACGTTTTAATTTCCACCTCATGTTTTTTCGCAATTTCTATTAAGTTCCCGTCCAGTGCTATTACATTTAATAGAAATAAAAACGGAGAAAATACGATTAACATGTACGCAATACGAATTACATCACCAAGTATAATCGTATGTGTAAGAAAGGAACGATGTGGCATTACTTTCTTATACGGATACCAAAATATACGCAGGAATCCCCATTTATTATACGCATTACTGTACGTATCTAAATCAGGTGTTAAAAATGAAGTACCTACTAAAAAGCCAATTGCAAAAGTTAATAAAAAATCAAAATTTGTTAATCCATACGAAAAGAGCAGAAACAAAACAACCGGAAGGGATATTAAGTTTATTTTCGTATGCGTTTTTCCTGATGGCATAATGCACTTCCTCGCTTACGTTCGCCCTGTCACTCTATGACAGTTCTCACCTATTGATCTAATTTCTGATCGATAAATGATGTGTCTATATCCGAACCAAACCATTCTGCCAACTTCACTCGTGCCTTATCTTTCACATCTTCATTGACATATAATGACGCCTGTATTAGTGCCGCCGTTAATGCCCCTAAATCGTCCGTATAACCAACTCCAGCAATGAAATCTGGGATGGCATCAATCGGTGCAATAAAATAAGCAAGTGCTCCAATTACAATAATTTTCACCCGCTTTGGAACATCAGGTCTTTGCAAAACGTAAAACAGTAATAAACTGGCATAAATGACCGACTGTCCGGCTTGCTTTGCAACATGTTTTACTTTTTTCCAAAACGCTTCAACTGAAAATTTTTGTTTCATGTAAAAGCCCCCCTATTTTTCAAAAGAAATAAGCTACAATATATTACCAGTAAAAGTTTATCAAAATTACACATAATCTATCAATGAATTTTTATTTTAACAAACAAACCTAAAAAGAACAAGTGTTCGTTAATTTTCATACCCTTTCCTTCATATAATAGTTTTCTAGACAAACCATTACATATTTCCATTTCTTATTTCTCAACCATGAAAATTTTCACTTTCACTTAACATTCTTCTCTATCTTTGTTATATTTTCTAGTTGACGGACATATAAACGAATGATAAAGTTTTCTCTGGTAGTGACAAAACACATACAAAAAATGTAAAATGTTATAGTGTTTCTCAGAAATGAATTTTGTTGTATAATACAGAAATGACGTTATACTTATGAGCAGCAAAAGAAACCAAAAAAGGGTATGCATAGTTAAAGTCGTATATGGGTGAATATAGAAGCTCTAATTATGGCAAAAGAAACTATGTATTTTTTATTTTAGCATTTTTCGCTCCAAAATCGACCAAGCCTGATAGAGAAAGGGTGGAAATGAATGAAAGAAACCTTGAAATCACAATTTCAAAATGTGCGTTTCACTTTATTCGTAGCTTTAGCCGTATGGCTGAAAACCTACATTATTACACGCACAAGCTTTGATTTAAAACTTGAATCTTTCATGCAAGAATTCATTTTATTCATTAGTCCATTAGCAGCATCATTACTGTTTGTGGGACTTGCATTATTTGCAAAAGGAAAAAAACGTAACTATATAGCACTTGGAATTAATTTTGTTTTAACGTTCATTCTTGTTGGTAACGTAATGTTCTACGGATTCTACAATGACTTCGTTACTTTACCAGTACTAGGGCAAACTTCTAACTTTGGAAGCTTAGGTTCTAGTGTGAAAGAATTATTTAACTACAAAATTATCCTTGCATTTGCGGATATTATCGTATTCTTCATCTTATTGAAGAAGAAGAAAAACTTTGCACCGACAGAGCGTGTAGCACGTCCGATGCGTTCTCTATACTTCGTGTCAACAGTTGCTATTTTCTTCGTAAACCTAGGGTTTGCAGAAGCTGAACGTCCAGAACTATTAACACGTTCATTCGACCGCGTTATGCTTGTTAAAAACTTAGGATTATATGTACACCAAGCATACGATCTTGGCTTACAAGCGAAGTCAAGTTCACAAAAGGCATTTGCCGACGGTAGTAAATTACAAGAAACAGAAAACTATGTGAAAACAACACAAAGTAAACCAGATCCAAATATGTTCGGTACTGCAAAAGGAAAAAACGTAATTGTTGTCTCTCTTGAGTCATTACAAACATTCTTAATTGGCGCAACAGTTAACGGACAAGAAGTTACACCATTCTTAAACCAATTTACGAAAGAAAGTTATTACTTTGATAACTTCTTCCATCAAACTGGGCAAGGTAAAACATCTGATGCTGAATTCTTAGTAGATACTTCTTTATATCCACTAGACCGTGGTGCTGTATTCTTCACACACGGTAACAACGAATACACAGCAACTCCAGAAATTTTACGCCAGCAAGGGTACCACACATCGGTATTCCACGCAAACAACGCAACATTCTGGAACCGTAACATTATGTATCCGGCACTTGGTTATGATCGTTACTACAACGAGCTTGACTACAAGATTACGCCAGAAACAAAATTAAATTGGGGATTAAAAGATATCGAATACTTTGATCAATCTATCGATATGTTAAAAGAAGTGAAGCAACCATTCTACACTCGCTTCCTTACTTTAACGAACCATTACCCATTCACTTATGATGACAACACGAAATTAATCGATGAATATAATTCTGGTGATGGCGTGTTTGACCGTTACATGGTAACTGCTCGCTATTTAGACGAAGCAATGAAACATTTTATTGAGCGTCTAAAAGCAGAAGGCATTTACGACAACTCTGTGATCGTATTCTACGGTGATCACTATGGTATTTCTGAAAACCATAACCGTGCAATGGCACAGTTCTTAGGAAAAGAAGAAATTACTGCATTTGACCATATGAACTTACAAAAAACACCGATGTTTATTCACGTTCCAGGTCAAAAAGAAGGTAAAACAATTTCAAAACCAACTGGTGAAATTGATATTAAACCAACTATTCTAAACTTACTTGGTGTAGATTCTACGAATCAAATTCAATTTGGCCATGACGTATTCTCACCTGATAATAAAGGATTCGTTGTTCTTCGTGACGGTAGCTTCATTACAGATAAGTACATGTACACGAACAGTACATTCTACGACCGTGCTACTGGCGAAGTTGTACAATTACCGAAAGAAGAATCTCAACCACTCATTGATCGTGCCCAAAATGAATTGAACATGTCAGACAAACTCATTGAAGGTGACTTACTTCGCTTCTCTGAAAGTAACAAGATTAAAACTGGTGAAGTAAAAACAGCTATTAAAGAAGAAAAGAAGAGCGCTGAGTAATCTCAGCCTCTTTTTTATTTTCCGCTATCCTTCTTCTCCTATTCATTAACTTTAAAATTACGTAACCTTTACCAAATATTCACACCACATTAATGAAACATCTCTATAATAAAATATGTAAACGAGGTTCTACATATTTCTTATCTCTCATCTTCAATAAGATCCCTTAAAGAAATATGCGAACCGTTTGTTTTCTACTTTCTTTTAATTGTCTTTTAAAGTGTTTTGTTCTCATGTACAAAACCTTCAATAAGATGATATCCCTATGAAAGATAGCTACCCTCCTTTTGCAGCATTCCATATGAATGTTGCTTTTTTTTATTTATAGGCAGGATTCTTATTTCTTATTTTCGAATTTGTATATACAAAATGCTATAAATCTCTATTACTTCCCTATTATTTACAAATACATATACGTCATATGTAGAGTATTGCTTACATAAAAATTACTATAGCGATTTTATGCCGCGTGAACTAGCAATAGGAATCCCACTTCAAAATTTGGCCGGATTCAAAAATCATATGGGTGGTCTAACCGTATAAGCTCGATTAATCAAAGTTTCACCTTACTTCAGTACTTACGAAAGGATGGGATGGAAATTGGCATATGAAAGATTTGTACTTTGGAATGATGCAGTTATTGATACAACAAAACAAAAAACATACATAGAACTAGAAGAAAGAGGCTTGCAATTTGGAGATGGTGTCTACGAGGTAATGCGGCTCTACAACGGAAACTTTCACTTATTAGATCCGCACATAACAAGACTATATCGCTCCCTAGAAGAAATAGAATTATCGCTCCCTTTCTCAAAAGCAGAGCTCATCACCTTACTGTACAAACTCATTGAAAGTAATAATTTCTACGAAGATGGAACCATTTATTTGCAAGTATCTCGCGGTGTACAAGCTCGTACTCATGCATTCTCATATGACATTCCCCCGACAATCTATGCCTATATCACAAAAAAGGAAAGACCGGCTTTATGGATTGAATATGGTGTACGTGCTATATCAGAACCAGATACTCGCTGGCTTCGCTGTGATATTAAATCATTAAATTTACTACCAAATGTATTAGCTGCTACGAAAGCTGAACGCAAAGGTTGTAAAGAAGCCCTTCTCGTACGAAATGGTATTGTAACTGAAGGTAGCCGTTCCAACTTCTTTTTAATTAAAAATGGAACACTCTACACACATCCAGCCAATCATCTTATTTTAAACGGAATTATTCGTCAGTATGTCCTTTCTTTAGCTAATACTCTTCACATTCCTGTACAAGAAGAACTTTTTAGCATTCGTGACGTTTATCAAGCCGATGAATGTTTCTTTACAGGCACGACGATTGAAATCTTACCGATGACTCACCTTGATGGAGCTGCGATTCGAGATGGTCAAGTTGGCCCCATTACAAAAACAATACAAAAATCCTTTTCTCAAAGCCTTTTAAAATCAAACACACCATCTTCTTAAATACGAATAATTACCATTTCCTATAATGTTAATATATGTATTTAAATCAAAATCAAGGTAGAAATTCATACCTTGATTTTTTCTTGTAATCTTTTTGTCACATTCAGTTTCCCGCATAAGTCTTGACAGTAATCGACATGCCTTTTAGAATTTTTAATAGTTGGTAAATTTTTCTTCACTACATTACAGACAGAAAGGAATCGACAAACTATGAAAAAATACCTTGCCGGTCTTGCCGCAGTGTCTGTAGCAGGAGGAGCAGCACCTACACTTGATAGTGTGCAAGCTGCCCCGGAACAAAATACACAAAAAGCTGCTACACAAACTGTACAAGCTTCTGCACCTAACACTTCATCTTACACGGTAAATGCTGATGTATTACATGTTCGTGCAGGATCAAGCACTTCTCAAGATATCATCTCTCGTGTTTATAACGGTCAATCATTAAACGTGATTGGCGAAGAAAATGGTTGGTTCAAAATTAACCATAATGGAAAAACTGGCTTTGTCAGTGGCGAATTTGTATCAAAAAAGGGAGCAACTAATTCCAATGTAAGTACAACAGGTGGAAAGAATAAAGTTACTGCCGATGTATTACGTGTACGTACAGCTCCTAACACTTCCAGTTCCGTTTCAGGACGTGTGTATGAAGGACAAACATTAAACGTAATTGGTCAAGAAAATGGTTGGGTGAAAATCAATCACAATGGACAAACTGGTTATGTTAGTGGTCAGTTCGTATCAGGCGTTTCTGCAAATACAGGAGCTACAAACGATACGAATCAACAAACTGTACAACCAGCAAGCGGAAACTATACAGTAAATGTATCTTCCCTTCGTGTTCGTACAGGCCCTAGCACTTCTCATACAACTGTAGCTTCTATTACAAAAGGACAAGTAGTACAAGTCGTTGGCGAAGTTCAAGATTGGTTCAAAATCAATTATGCAGGACAAGCTGCCTACATAAGTAAAGACTACCTAACAAAGGGCGGTTCTAACGAAAACGGTTCACAAGGCAACAATCAAAATAATAATCAAAACAATAACGTAACTGTTCAAACTGGTGGTACTTACGTTGTTAACGCAACGTCTCTACGTGTTCGTACAGGCCCTGCTGCTTACCATAGTGTAATTGGCGGCGTGTTAAATGGTACAACATTAAACGTAGTTGGATCTGAAGGTAGCTGGTTTAAAGTTAATTACCAAGGAAAAACTGGTTTTGTGAGTGGCGAGTTTGTAAAATTCGTTAAAGGTGGCACTGCTACTCCTGAACAACCGAAACAACCTGAAAAGCCTAACCAAGGTGCAATTGGTGACTACTACATTAATGCTTCTGCACTAAATGTACGTAGTGGCGAAGGTACAAATTATAGAATCATAGGGGCACTTTCGCAAGGACAGAAGGTGCAAGTAATCTCTGAAAACTCTGGATGGAGTAAAATTAACTACAATGGCCAAAATGGTTATATCGGAACACGTTTCCTATCTAAAACACCAGTTGGTGGTGCAGTAGATAAGCCTAACAACAATAATAATCAAAATAACAACAATCAAAACAACAATACAGGCAACAACAGCGGTGACACTTCTTCTCTACTTGCATACGCGAAATCTATGCAAGGTGTACCATACGTTTGGGGCGGTACTTCTGCTAACGGTGTTGACTGCAGTGGTTACATCTACCACGTATTTAAGAAATTTGGTCATAACATTAGCCGTCAAAGTGTTGCGGGATATTGGAGCAGCTTACCGAAAACTTCAAGTCCACAACCAGGTGACTTAATTTATTTCCAAAACACTTATAAAGCAGGTCCTTCTCATATGGGAATTTACCTTGGGGGCGGATCATTTATCCAATCTGGAGATAAAGGGGTAGCAATCGCTTCATTAAGTAACTCTTATTGGAAGAGCCACTTCTTAGGTTATACGAAAGCACCTTAAGTTATAGTTTCAGAGCCTTCTAGATTACTAGAAGGCTCTTTTTTAAAGAACTCAATATAGTAATCCCCTTTCGTTCTCTCTCCACACAAAAATTATGCGTTCATTTTCCTATTTCGTACACTATATTCTATAAAAATCACTCAAAACGTTATCACAATGAATATATTCCCACAAAAAACATAACCTATTTCATGTCTATTCATTTCATATGTGTTTTTTTGAAGAATTTTCTTTTTATTTAAACTTTTCGTTAGACGTTTGACCTCCGATGTCCATTATGATAAGTTACTTAAGATGTTATATTCGCAAAAGTATAGACAACTGGTTTATACACTTTTTTACTATGAGGAAGGAGCATACACTGCATGAATCTTTTATGGGGAATTGGCGGCGTGATTGGAGTATTAGCAATTGCTTTTTTACTATCTTCCAACCGCAAAGCTATTAATTGGCGCACAATTTTAATCGCGCTAGCATTACAAATGTCATTTTCATTTATCGTATTACGCTGGGATGCTGGTAAAGCAGGTTTAAAACACGCTGCTGATGGTGTTCAAGGATTAATTAATTTTTCTTACGAGGGAATTAGGTTCGTTGCTGGGGATTTAGTCAACGCAAAAGGCCCTTGGGGATTTGTCTTCTTTATTCAAGCACTACTTCCAATTGTATTTATTAGTTCATTAGTAGCAATCTTATATCATTTCGGTATTATGCAGAAATTTGTTAGTGTCGTTGGTGGTGCATTAAGTAAACTTCTTGGAACTTCTAAAGCAGAAAGTTTAAACTCAGTAACAACTGTATTTTTAGGACAAACTGAGGCACCAATCTTAATCAAACCTTACTTAGCACGCTTAACAAATAGTGAGTTCTTCACTATTATGGTAAGTGGTATGACGGCTGTTGCCGGGTCAGTTCTTGTCGGCTATGCAGCGATGGGAATTCCGTTAGAACACTTATTAGCAGCAGCAATTATGGCAGCTCCATCAAGTTTATTAATTGCAAAACTAATTATGCCAGAAACAGAAGAAGTAGATAATAACGTTGAGCTTTCTACAGAACGTGAAGACGCAAACGTTATTGATGCAGCTGCACGTGGTGCATCTGAAGGTATGCAACTTGTTATTAACGTAGCAGCAATGTTAATGGCTTTCATCGCATTAATCGCTTTATTAAATGGATTATTAGGATGGGTTGGTTCTTGGTTCGATATTAAACTTAGCCTAGATTTAATCTTCGGTTACTTATTATCACCATTTGCAATCTTAATCGGGGTTTCTCCAGGTGAAGCTATACAAGCAGCAAGCTTTATCGGTCAAAAACTTGCAATCAACGAATTCGTTGCATATGCAAACTTAGGACCACATATGGCAGATTTCTCTGCAAAAACAAATCTGATTTTAACATTCGCAATCTGTGGATTCGCAAACTTCTCTTCTATTGCAATTCAATTAGGTGTAACTGGAACGTTAGCTCCTACTCGCCGTAAACAAATTGCACAATTAGGGATTAAAGCAGTTATCGCTGGTACACTAGCGAACTTCTTAAACGCAGCAGTTGCAGGTATGATGTTCCTATAAATTTATATCAACCCTCCTCTTTCCATAGAGGAGGGTTTTTTGTATGTGTAAATGTATTTTTTATATATACGAAATACTTTATGCTTAAATATCAAAACATTATGCTACAATAATTAGTAAGTCTGTTTATTTTTTCTTGTGCAAGGGAGATACTACTTCATTTTGTTCTATTAAAAAAGAATTGCAGTTACATGGTCTAATTCTTATTAATTGCGCATACTACAAGTATCCTTGCCTGAATTACCTTTAAGGAGGAAAGTTTTGTGAAAAATAATTTCTATAAAGTCTTCTCTATGTGGATTTTACAAATTTTATTTTATTTTACAACTGTACATGTGACGCATTATGAGCATGCTCTCATTTTTACAATTATATATGTAATCGTTAATGTACTATTTCTATTTTTGCCTGATAAAACCGCATTTGTTTTCTTCATATTGGGAACCATTATTTCGGTATTCTATTTATTCTATCAAGCGTGGCTTTACTTATGGAGTACATCAGATCAATGGGAGTACATTATTACTCACTTCCTGATGGTAGCAAACTTCTTCATTGTTTATATCTCAACACATCTATTAAAGAAAGTTATTCATGAGAATAAAGAATTAACTGAGCGTGTGAGAACGCTAGAACAATACATTGGAGAATCAAAATTATTAACGAGACAAGAATTCGAAAGAAGACAAGCATTATTAATAACTGCAATGAATCGTCGCAATGAATCAGGTATTATCATATACTTCGATTTCGCTTCCTTTAGTAAATACACGAAAGAAAGCGTCATGGACCGTGTAGCTTCATTATTAGTTGAAACGGTAAGAAATGACTTTGACCTTGCTGCTGAATACGATAGCAATACACTGGTTATTTTACTACAAAACACAAATGAAGCCGGTGCTAACATTGTAATGAACCGCCTACAGCCAAAAATGGGGCAATGGCTTGCTGCTGAAGCAATTCAAGATATAAAAATTTCGCGAGAGCAAATCGGAAGTAAAGGACCGACATTATTATGATGACGCTTGTTATACTCCTTTTATTTCTTTTATTCTGTGTACTCGTTTTTTGGATTAGCATCGCATTTTCAATTAAATACGTACTTATTTTTACAGCCTTTCTATTCTCTGGCTTACTCGTTTATTATTCTTTCTTAACACTCGCAGGCTTAATTCACCGAAATAGTAAACGAAAAGATCGTACGCTAGAACATTATCCGAGCGTTGATATTTTAATACCCGCCCATAATGAAGGGGTCGTTATTAAAGATACATTAGAGGCGATGGCAAAGATTGAATATCCAGGCAAACTAACTGTTTATTTATTAAACGATAATTCTCAGGATGAAACACCTGAAATTGGTGATGACTTTGACAAAGCTTATGCTCATATCCGTCACATTCTTGTCCCGCCTGGTGAACCAAAAGGAAAATCACGTGTATTAAACTATGGGCTTAGTATTTCGAATGGTGAATATTTCTGCGTTTACGATGCGGACAATCAACCTGAACCACATGCTCTGCGAATGCTTGTCGAACATGCTGAAACAACCAAAGATGCCGTTGGGGCTGTTGGACACGTTCGTACAGTCAATGAAAACAGAAACTGGCTGACACGAATGATTTCACTAGAGTTTCAAATCTTCCAGCTCCTTATGCAATCTGGACGCTGGTTACTATTCCAAACAGGTTCACTAACAGGAACGAACATGCTTCTTCGTCGCTCTGCCTTAGAAGAGCTTGGTGGCTATGATCCTTATGCAATTGCAGAAGACGCTGAATTAACATTACGAATTACACAAAAAGGCTATCTCTTACCAATCGTTCCAGAATCGATTACATGGGAACAAGAACCTGAGCATTTAAAAATTCTTATTAAACAACGTACACGTTGGCTCCAAGGAAATCTCTATATTTTAGAAAAGATGTTTTCTTCATTAAGTTTCTTTAAAGGGAAACTTCTTGTCCATTCCTTACAGCAAGTGTTAGTGTATGTCGTATTTTGGCTATTTTTAATCATTTCAAACGTTTGGTTTGTCATTGGACTACTCGGGATATTCCAGATTCAATATAGTATTCCGTTACTATTTATGTGGTATGTTGCATATATTACATATGTTTCGCAATTATTTAGTGCCCAGAGCGTCGAACGAACCTTTACACCGACGAATATTTTTATTAGCGTCATCATGTACTTTACGTACGCACAGCTCTTCACGTATTTATTTATTCGCAGTCTAATCTTATACTTACGTGCAAAGAGCAAGAAACAAGTCATCGGCTGGGATAAAACCGTTCGATTCAAAAAAGATAAATAATAAAAATAAGCACAGAGCGCCGTATGCTCTGTGCTTATTTATTGCCGTATAAATTATATATCAGACAATACCCCTTAGCTGAAAGTAATTTCACGTCCATCCCCCAACGAACGATCGACCTTCATTTATATACGAAAAAGTGATTGCTATTTTTGTAGAACCAATTGCTTCTCTTGCTGATCTTTGCGCGTTTCAGTCTTAGGTTCCGTGCTTTCTTGCACATTTCGATGTGCCACACGTTTCAAACAAATATGCTTCCACTTTCTTTCGTAACGTTTCATTATTCTAGATGTCCCCCTTGAATGCGCTTTAAAACTATTTGAAATCGCTTACAGGAAATAATATAGCACATATACATAAAAGTGACAACACATTTCCGACATATTTTTGACAAAAATATGAATAGAATTCATAAAATATCGAATGTTGTCGAAAGTTATCATTTTTTCTTCGTATAAAAGGCATACTACTTATATAGTACAGTATTTTATTTCCCTGATTTGTATTTAAAATCTCTTCTATATAAAATGAAACTTTAATCAGTGGGGCTTTATTCATCCCCCACTTAACTTCTTTGCTTTTGCTGAATTTTGAGGTGGGTGTCTTACTGCCACAAATAGAGGGATAAAAAAGGGCTGATATGAAATCAGCCCTTTTCCTTCTATTATTTATGTTGCTTCATACGTCCTTCTTTTTGCAATTCTTTAAATAATGCTGCCATCATAAAGAAAATAACAAAGACGAATGGGAATGCCGCAATAATAGCTGCCGTTTGCAATGCTTCTAATCCACCAACATATAATAAGGTAGAAGCTATCGCGGCTAGAACGATACCCCAAACCATTTTAATGCGGTTCGGTGGATTTAAACTACCATGCGTCGTTAACATTCCTAAAACAAACGTCGCAGAATCTGCTGATGTAATAAAGAATGTTGCAATAAGTAGAATACCTAAAACTGATAAAGCTGATCCAAAGCTACCCATCTGATCGAACATAGCGAATAATCCTACTTCTGTTCCCATCTCTTTCACTTTGTCGAAGATATGCGCATCACCAAACAGCTCCATATGAATACCAGTCCCGCCGAAAACAGAGAACCAAAGTGCACCAATTACGGTCGGAACAAGTAACACACCAATAACAAACTCACGAATCGTACGCCCTCGTGACACACGAGCAATAAATGTACCTACGAATGGTGACCATGCAATCCACCATGCCCAATAGAAAATTGTCCAAGACTGGATCCATTGATTTCCGCCTTCATCCAATGGACTTAAACGGAAACTCATGCCTGGCAATTCCTGAATGTAAGAACCAATCGTTGAAGTGAAGTAATTCATAATAAAGTTTGTTGGACCTGCAAATAATACAATTATCATAAGTGCAAATGCCAAAATAATGTTCGTATTACTTAAATATTTAATTCCTTTATCAAGACCGGTTTGCGCAGATAACATGAAAAGAACTGTTACGATTGCGATAATAACTAACTGTGTCGTTAATGAATTAGGGATAGATGTTAAATAGCTAACACCACCTGCAATTTGTTTTGCCCCAAGACCTAATGATGTCGCAACACCAAACACAGTCGCGAACACAGCTAACACATCAAATGAATGAGCAATACGCCCATGTTCCCCGCCCTTAAATAACGGACCTACTGTCGCACTAATTGTACTTGCTTTTCCTTTTCTAAAAGTGAAGTACGCAATACATAACGCTACAAACGCATATAGTCCCCAAGGATGTAATCCCCAATGGAAAAATGAAAAACGCAGTGCAAGACGCGCACTTTCCTCAGTTGCACCATCTCCAAACGGAGGTGCGTATAAATGGTTTAATGGTTCCGCAACACCCCAGAAAACTAAACCGATACCCATACCAGCACTAAATAACATAGCAAACCATGTCATATAACTATAATCAGGTTCGTCATCATCTTTACCTAAACGAATAGAACCGTATTTCGAGACAATTAAAAAGATGGACACACCTAAAACGATAGAAACAGAAATAATATAAAACCATCCAAACTTACTAACTAGTGCAGTTTGAATTGCAGTTGTTACATTTCCTAGGCTACCTTGTCCAATAATAGATTCGGGAATAATCCCCCAAATTGTAAATGCAATACATAATGTTAATGAAACGATGAATGTCTTTGTCAGTTTCCTCATCAAATCCCCCTTCGTAGGTTTCACTTTTGTAAATAACATAAATTCCGATATGTTAAATCGGATAGAAAACTATAATTTTTGCGGTGATTTTCTTTCAAATCTCTTACTTTCACCTTCACCAATTAGAATTCTTATAGACAGCCTTACCTTCCGTATAACCTTTTCACTCTGCAAGAGCTACAAGGTAGAAATACTGCTGCCAAATTGTGCGAGAAAAATGCGGATGGGAATGTATTTTCCCAAAAAAGGATGTGTTACATATGTAAAAAAGGGCAAATTCCTTCCTTGCAACCTTTTCTTCTTGTAACAATTATGCGGTTTTTTTACTAGTATATAGCACATGTTTATAGCTTCACAAACGAAATGTTTATGTTTATATAACTATATTACCCATAAAACGGTAAAATACTCAAGGAATGTAACTGTATAGTAAACGTTTTGTAATACTGTAGTAACATTTTTATTTACGACGAAAAAAATATGTTGTATTAAATATTTTGAATATAACTAGAAACCTACTAATCATATAGAATGAAAAACGCTTTCCTATATTTTTTGTTATATTACAGGATGTTAACGACTGATTACGAATGGTTTGTAATTGTGTGTTTTCCCCAAATCCGAAAAAATCTGTTGCTATAATGAGGACACGAAAACAAACGCAATGGAGGCTATCATGAAAAAATTAATTGGTATAGCAACAGCAGCAGTTTTTGGTCTTGGGATTTTCACATCATCTGCCAATGCAGAAACTGTTGTAACAACAGACGTACTAAACGTACGCGAAAACCCTACTACTGAATCAAAAGTTGTCGGTAAATTACTAAACGGTAATAAAATAGATGTTCTAAATACAGAGAACGGATGGTCAAAAATCACTTTAGATGGTAAAGACGCATTCGTAAGTGCAGAGTTCACAAAAAGCATCTACTACGTAACAGCTAACGTATTAAACGTACGTGCTGAAGCGAACACAAACTCAGAAATTCTTGGAACGTTGAAGAAGGACGATATGATCGAAACAACGAACCAAGTACAAAATGAGTGGTTACAATTTGAATATAACGGGAAAACAGCTTATGTTCATGTTCCTTTCTTAACAGGTACAGCACCTGTTATTGAGAAACAAGAAACACCAGCTCCTGCTAAAGCTGCAGCACCAGCTCAAGCTCAAGCACCTGTAGCACAAGCAAAACCAGCTGCTAAGCCTGCTGTGAAAGCTGCTGAAACTAGCGAACCTTCTGGTGGTCGTGAGTTAACAGTTGTAGCTACAGCATATACAGCTCACCCGAGCGAAAACGGTGGCACATATGGCGGCCGTGTATTAACTGCAATGGGTCATGATTTAACTGCGAATCCAAACATGAAAATGATCGCTGTTGATCCGAAAGTAATCCCATTAGGATCTAAAGTATGGGTTGAAGGTTATGGAGAAGCTATCGCTGGAGATACTGGCGGTGCAATTAAAGGTAACCGTATCGACATTCTACTTGGATCAGATAGCGCTGCCCAAAAATGGGGACGCAAAACTGTTAAAGTGAAAATTTTAAAATAACCAATGACTGCTAAATAAAAGCCGGTTCTCTTTGTTGAGAGCTGGCTTTTATTTATTTATAATAGCTATGAGGAGGCTATTATCATGAATGTACAAGTAAAAGTAGACTGGATTGGTACACCAAAACCTTATATATATAAAGACGAAGTAACATATGATGCTACTTCCATTGATTTTTCACTCGCCGGCGATGACAATCGCTATAAATTAATTGTGCTCGGCCATGAAGGAAATATACATTACAAAATTGTACAATACGGGATAAAACCAGGCTCACAAAAGCCATTTCCTATCGATATTCCATTCGAACAAGCAATGCTACCGCTAGTCGAACAAATAGTAAAGGATCCGTATGTACAAGCGACATTAAAGCAGACACGCTTCTGACCGCAAAAAGACTATCTCAATTACAAGAGATAGTCTTTCTTACGTTAACGAGTCGGACCAGATACTTCCCCTGGTTTCAACGTATTATTTGTACCAAGAGAATGATACAGCATCTTCCCATTCACAGTTACGATATGATAATCTAAATTTCATTTTTTCTGTTTTGAGCATTTTTTGTTTATAATGGTAAAGGAAAGAAATATGTGTACGGAGGAATATTATGCTGCAACACTCAATTACGAAAGATGAAATTATGATGATTGCGAATGAGTTCGTTCAAGGACTAGATCCACAGCAAACAGCTGATCAGGAACATGTCGCTACAGCTCGGCACCTATATCGTAGTGGTGTTGTCTACAACGTTGACTTTGATGGTTACACGCTATCAGGAACTGTAGATGCTGAAGGCAGCGTATATAGCGTTCATATCCCGATTCGTAACGTCGCTGAAAGCTATTGCGATTGCTTCGCACCAACGCAATGTGAGCATATGCTCGCTGTGTTACTATCTGCAGCGTCTAGTTTCGGGCAAGTAGGAGATGTATTAACTTTATTTAAAAATAATACGAAACCTTCTCTTCCTCCTATTCGAACTGCAAGACAAGTATTGCAATCATCAGCTTTTGAAGAAACGGATTATAAAAGTTGGCAATCATATTTTGACAACGAATATGAATCATTTAAAAAAGAACAAGCTCGGCTTACTTATAAACAAATGTATTTTCTTATGAGTATTTTTACAGACTTCTATACGAAACTCGAGCGGAAAGCTCCGCGTATCATTGCGATACATGAATTGTTCAGACTACACGCGGCACTTTATTGCTTTCAAAAATTATTAGAAGAAATTCAGGCATTCGAAGTAAATAAAACGTATTCTTATCACCAACCTGTTAACGTCGTTCGCCTATTTGTGGATAAAGTGGAATCCATCGTTCGGGACCTACAATCAGAAGCGATTCCTTTAGAGTCTGAATCAATTTTACAAGAAACTGCTCGTCTCGTTCACGAAGTATTCTTCTCCACTGATGCCTATACACAGGAGAGATTTTTTATTTATCGTCACATATGGAGTGAACTGTTAAACAATAAAAATCAACTGCAAGAAGAAGAAAAACGAATTGTCACGAAAATAAATCCACTTTCCAAAGCATTAGCATCTTCTCATCTATTCTTTTTAAATGACGAAGACCTACTAGCAATGGACTTACTAAAAAAACAGCCTGCTTCTGTTGTAAGTCTTTATTTCTATTGGTTAGAAGAGCTATTAAGCGCCATGCAGTGGGATCGCGGAAAAAACTGGCTTTCGTTTACGTATAAACAAGTAAAGAAAACCATACATGAGCACGAGGATACAATCTTCATAAAAGATATCGTTCGGTTATTTGTAATCATGTACGAAACATATGCAACGCATACAAATGAACAAGCTGGATTCGAAATGATTTTACAAGAACTATTACCGTATAGTTTCACAAACTACGAACAATACGTACTCGCGAAGAAGCAGTATCGTACATGGTCCGAACTTCATCTCTTATATGGATTTGAAGCAATTGAACTATTGAAAGAGCCATTGAAAGATATTGAAAAAGAAGCGCCAGAAGCGGTACTTCCTCTTTATCATCTTGCTGCTGTAGAGGCCATTGAAGAACGAAACCGTAAATCATATAGACGTGCAGTTCGCTACTTAAAGAAATTACGTACATTATATAAACGTTTAAAACGCACCGATGAATGGGATGCTTTCATTATTCATATCGCCAATCTACATTCACGCCTTCGTGCACTACAAGAGGAATTACGGAAAGGAAAATTAATCGATGATCAATCAAACTGAAGTAACAATTAGGCTCCAGCATGTTAGTCAAGGTTGGTTCCTTTGGGGCGAAGATGACAGCGGTACTCCATTATCCGTAACTAGTTGGAAACGAAATGCATTTACATGGCACGCCACTTCCTTCTATGGCACGTTTCTAAAAGAAGCAACCTTTGAAGGGAAACAAGGTGTTATGCTAACAAACGCACAAGCATTTGAATACATCGCAAACAAACCGATGAACTCCTTTGCACATATTCAAATGAACGATCCTATTACAGCACTTACGAAAGATGCAAATGAATTATGGGATGCCTTCGTAAGCGGTAGCTTCGTACCCGATATGGAACATTGGTCCAAACAACCATCTTGGAAAGTTCAAAATACACCAATCGAAGATGACACATTAGCAACGCTTTTCTCAACCTCGGTAAATGAAAGTATATTGCAAGATAACCGATCAAATGACGGATGGGAAGATGCAAAGAGACTATACGAACATTACGACTTTACGAAAAGACAGCTGGAAACAGCGCTACATGAAGAAGATTGGCTTCGAAAAATCGGTTACATTGAAGATGACCTTCCCTTTACAATTGGACTAAGACTGCAAGAACCACAAGAGGAATTTGAAATGTGGAAGCTTGAAACGATTGTGGCACCAAAGCGCGGGGCACATCGCATATATGTATATGAAAACATTGATTCCTTACCGAAAAGATGGCACGATTACGAAGAGCGTATTACGGAAACGCAAGAAGGCTTTAGTAAGCTCGTACCGTGGCTAAAAGAAGGGGATACGTTCAGAAAAGAACTGTTTGAAACGGAAGCTTGGAATTTCTTAACAGAAGCAAGTGACGAGTTACTTGCAGCTGGTATTACAATTTTATTACCATCATGGTGGCAAAATTTAAAAGCAGCAAAACCGAAGCTGCGTGTACAGCTGAAGCAAAGCACAGCACAAACACAATCTTTCTTCGGCATGAATACGCTCGTTAACTTTGATTGGCGCATTTCAACGAACGGAATTGATTTATCGGAAAGCGAATTTTTCGAACTCATTGAACAAAACAAACGATTATTCAATATAAATGGTCAATGGATGCGACTGGATCCAGCCTTTATTGAAGAAGTAAGAAAACTAATGAACCGTGCCGATAAATACGGACTAGAAATGAAAGATGTCCTCCAGCAACATTTATCAAACACTGCTGAAACAGAAATTGTGGAAGAAGATAGTCCGTTTACTGATATTGAAATCGAACTAGACGGATATTATGAAGAGCTATTCCAAAAGCTACTCCATATTGGAGATATTCCAAAAGTAGATGTCCCTACTTCACTAAACGCAACACTTCGTCCGTATCAGCAACACGGCATTGAATGGTTATTATATTTACGACAACTTGGATTTGGGGCATTATTAGCGGACGATATGGGACTTGGGAAAAGTATTCAAACGATCTCTTACTTACTATATGTAAAAGAAAACAAGCTCAAAACAGGTCCTGCATTAATCGTGGCGCCGACATCCGTTCTTGGAAATTGGCAAAAAGAATTTGAGCGTTTCGCACCAAATTTACGCGTTCAATTACATTATGGAAGTAACCGCGATAAGGGAGATTCATTTAAAGATTTTCTTCAATCAGCAGATGTTGTATTAACGTCTTATGCGTTAGCTCAACTTGACGAGGAAGAACTTACTTCGTTATGCTGGGACGCTGTTATTTTGGATGAAGCACAAAATATTAAGAACCCACATACGAAACAGTCGAAAGCAGTACGCAACTTGCAGGCAAATCATAAAATTGCTTTAACTGGTACACCGATGGAAAACCGACTTGCCGAGCTTTGGTCCATTTTCGACTTTATTAATCATGGATATCTTGGCAGTTTAGGACAATTCCAGCGCCGCTTCGTCACACCGATTGAAAAAGACCGTGATGAAAGAAAAATCCAACAAGTCCAACGCTTTATCTCACCATTTTTACTGCGTCGAACGAAGAAAGATCAAACAGTCGCATTAAACTTACCAGATAAACAGGAACAGAAAGCTTACTGCCCACTAACTGGTGAACAGGCTTCCTTATACGAGCAACTTGTTCAAGATACATTACAAAATGTTGAAGGGCTAAGCGGGATTGAACGTCGCGGGTTCATATTACTAATGTTGAATAAACTAAAACAAATTTGCAATCACCCTGCTCTTTATTTAAAAGAAACAGAACCGAAAGATATCGTTGAACGTTCTATGAAAACAAAAACGGTAATGGAACTAATCGAAAATATTAAAGATCAGAATGAGAGCTGTTTAATCTTTACCCAATACATCAGCATGGGAAACATGCTAAAGAGCATATTAGAGGAAACATTTGGTCAGCGCGTCCTCTTCTTAAACGGCAGTGTGCCGAAGAAAGAGCGTGATAAGATGATCGAACAGTTCCAAAACGGAACGTATGACATTTTCATCTTATCCTTAAAAGCTGGCGGAACAGGCTTAAACTTAACTGCCGCTAATCATGTCATTCACTACGATCGTTGGTGGAATCCAGCTGTAGAAAATCAAGCAACGGACCGTGCATATCGTATTGGTCAAAAACGATTCGTTCATGTTCACAAACTTATTACAACAGGAACATTAGAAGAGAAAATTGATGAAATGTTAGAACGAAAACAATCTCTAAACAATGCGGTCATTACAAGTGATAGTTGGATGACTGAACTATCAACAGACGAATTAAAAGAATTACTTGGTGTATAAACAAAAGGAGCAAATCTCGAAATGAGATTAGCTCCTTTTTCTATTCCAAAACCAATTACTTATTATAATTCCTGTCAATCCGCCGCACGTATCAAGTAATGTATCTTGCCACATCGGTGTACGGTCTCCCGTAAACCATTGATGGATTTCATCCAATGTTGCATACCCTGCAACGAAAAGAAGGGCATATATAAAGCATCTTTTTCTCGAACAACCCGATCGATGAAAAGCATAATACGTCAAAGAACCGAGCATGAAGAACACCATAAAATGAGCACCTTTACGAAGGAAAAATTCAACAAATCCGCCCACACCTTTATTTGCAATACTAACAGGTGTACCTCCACCATAATCGATAGATACCCATGAAAAATGCTCTTTCACAAACTCAACATTTACATATTGTTCAATATCCGAGCGCATATCCTGTTTTTTATATGGTTGTGCTGAGGAATAAAAGATAAGCCCCATCCATAGTAATACAGGAATCCAAAATAACCATTTACGATTCATTCTTCCGAAACCCCTCTCTTAGTCTTTTAAGAGTACCAAAAAAAAGAAAAAATTTCACGCCAAAACATGACATTTGCCCCCTATTTATAAAGTGAAAGGGGGTGATAAACATGGCAGTTGAAACAATCGTAATGGATTTAACTCTACGTCTTGTATTAAACAATGGATTAGATAAGAATGGAAAAACAACTTTGAAGAACAAACAATTTAAACGCGTTAAAACAAATGCAAACTTAGAGCAAGTACACAACGTAGCCCGTGCCCTTGCTTCCTTACAAGAATCATCACTTCACGCTGTACAACTTGTAAGTACTTCAGATCTTGCTAACGTATAAATAATAAGGAGGGAATAAAGCATGCAAGTACTCGAATTGATTTTCACGAAAGAAGATGGAAAAACAGTTGTTTTTTCTATCGATAAGCCCATCACACCCGTCGATGCACAAGTCGTAAATCAAGTAATGGATACCATTCTTGCGTCATCTATATTTTCATCAATTGATGAAAATACCCGAAAAAAAGGAGCCCGTCTCGTAGAAAAAAATGTATCCGAAGTTCCAATTACTCTATAAAGTAAAACTTTAATCAGTGGGGATTTTGTTCATCCCTACTGATTATTAACCTTCACCAATCGGGCATTTACAGGCAGTAAGGCTCCCAACTAACTTCTTCTCTCCAGCCGAATTTTGAGATAGGAGTCTGACTGCCCACAAACAGCGGAATAAACGAAAAAGACGAATCTGCATTATTTTGCAGATTCGTCTTTTTTCTTCGGCATTTCAATCGGAATAAAAATCTTTGAAAAACCGACGCATACATATTTATAATTTTCTCCACCTAAATCGAAATCAGTCGTATATGTTGAGAAGAAAATATAATCATTTCGCTTTGTATAATGGTCGATTAATAATCCAACTTGTGGCTCAACATACTTTTTCGCCAACTTCTTACCTGCCGATGCTAAATCGCCAAGAAGACCCTCTTCATTTTCTTTTTGAACCTCATCTAGCTTCTTACTTACATCATTACGTTTCATAAACTGCTTCGCTGCCCAATCCGTATATTCTCCTTTACTCGGATTACTATTCGCTAAATAAACTAGGAGAACAACAGCTAGAACTATAATAATATACTTTTTCTTCATGCTATATCACCGCCTATTCTTTTCTATTTTCATATATATGTACAAGCGATGCAAATTAGAAAGACTATCATCTGTTGATTGTAAACGAATAACTAAAATTTACAATATAAAACAGAATATTAATAGTGACTTTACAAAATTTATATATAATTATATTCAGAATAAAAATTACAAGGGAGGCATTATACTAATGAACAATGAAAATGATATTTTTATTTCTAGTTCTACAATGATGTTAGAGCCATGTAAGCACCCCTCTTACCGTACAAAAATTATCGACAGTAGCGGGAAGCACCTTTACTCCCGCCAAACCGCTCTCCAGCTCATACAGAAATCTTGTCTAACAGATGTTTATTCTACTTATCAGGGCAGACGTAATGCAGTCCAAGCAAACTTTAAATTCAAACAAAACGTTCCGATTCCAATTAATCATAAGGAATATATTTGCGCTTTTCCAACAGAATCTCCTGCTTCTCCAAACTGTATTTGGTTGTTCTACAAGCATATCCATACAATAGAGTTTTTCAAAAAACTAAAAAAGCTAAAATTTTTTTCTCAAACGGATTTACCGTAACGATACAAATTAGTTCCCATAAGTTAAGTCAGCAATTATGGAAAGCTGGATATGTTTTATCCCAAATGAACATGCAAGATTCACTACACTCATAAAACCTCATGCCACATTTACTATCTTAAAACAAATAGAATGGAAGGTGATCTTTCTCTTATCTTCCATTCTATTTATTCTCTTTATCCCTTTACACTATCTCGCATTTTCTCAAGTGCCTGCCGGTATATCCACCTCACTTGATAATATGTCATTCCCATTTCACAGGCTATCTCACCCATCTTTTTCCCTACAAAAAATCGTTCCGAAATAATGTGTCTCTCCCTCTTATTTAACACACTCATAAAATCCTGTGCTCTCATTCCCGTTTCTTCAGACTCAAATTGTTCATCGTACTCTCCGACGCACACATACCTCTCCTGCATTACACATTCTTTCTTTAGTCTTTCCAATATATAACCACGTACCGTTATCACCGCATAAGCAGGAAAACTTCCTTTCCCCTCCTCATATCTTTCATACGCATACCAAAGACCAATTAAACCACATTGATAATACTCTTCATGATCTTGATAAATACTTAACTTTTTTATTTGATTTACAATCATTCCCTCATACAAAACAACCGTCTCTGTAAAAGTCGCTGGCTTCACATAGTACCTATTTCTAAAAGGTATACCCCTTTGTTATTCCGCGGTACCTTTACAATATAAAAATAAAGAAGAGACTTCACTGTGAGTAATTTCAAATACTACCGAAGGAATTTGAAATTACACTAGGCAGTATTTGAAACTTTGTTGGTGGTATTTGAAGTAAGGGTAAAAATAAAAAAGGTGACTCTAGAGAGCCACCTTTTTTATTTTATTTTATTATTATTGGAACATGCCTTTTACTGCGCCAAATCCAATAGTTAAGATAAAGAAGACAACCATAAGAATTGTTGCTTTCTTTTTACTTAAATCAGCCGTAATTTGAAGACCTAACCATGTAATAACAAATCCCCAAATTGTGAACACTTCAATGTTATTTGCAATACCTTTTGCAACACCACCACTTGAAGCGAAAATCGGTCCTAAGCCAGTATACATTTCTTGTCCTGATCCGCCTAAAACAAGTGCTAAAACTGTATTAATTAATAAACCAAGTAATGAAATAATGCTTGAATACACACTAATTGTTAATAATTTCTTATAAGAAGTATCATTGCTCATTAACATCATTAATACTTTATACACTGCTGCGCTAATAAAGAAACCTATCGCCATACCAATAGCACCGAATACTGCACCCGTACCAAACGACATTACAGGCGTAACAGTAATACCTAAATCCTTATTAACCTTAATCGCCTCCGGAGTTAAAGAGTAAACATAAGAAGCAAGTCCTCCTATGATCCCCGCTAATAAAACCAGTAACCAAAAAGCACCCCAAACCGCATTACTAGTCTTCATTCTCTCAAACTGCACACCAGGAGAAGTAATCATTCCAAATAATGATGGCTTCTCTCCGCCAACCTTTTGCGTATTCAAATTCGCTTCCATTATAACGCCTCCTTCTATTTATATAACCCGTTCTAACGGGCGGTTCACTTCCTCATTGTAAGAGGCTACGAACCGCCCACTAGAACGGTAATGTGTAGTTCTACTACACTATTAATTACTCATAACGTAATGCTTCAATTGGATCTAATTTCGCAGCTTTGTTTGCTGGAATTAATCCAAAAACAATACCAAGTGTCATAGAGAATAGCACTCCTCCAACGACAACTTCCCATGAAACGAGCGGTGGCCACTTCGCAAATGTGGAAACGATATATGCCCCGCCATATCCAAGACCAATTCCGATTAAACCACCTAGAAGCGTTAACATAACTGCTTCAATTAAAAACTGTAATAAAATTTTACTACGCGTCGCTCCAAGTGCTTTACGTACTCCAATTTCGCGCGTACGTTCTGTTACAGATACGAGCATAATGTTCATAACACCAATACCACCAACGACTAGTGAAATACCAGCGATACCGCCGATGATCATCGTCATAATGCCGGTCATCTTTGAAATACCTTCTTGAAGTTCTTTTAAATTCATAACTTCGTATTTACCAGTTGCATCACTCGGTTTACGACTGTTTAAGACATCTGCAGCTTTTTTACCTGCTTTTTCTAAGTTATCTACATTTTTTGCTTGAACAGAAATATTTTGAATTTCATCTTTTCCATACAGTGTCGGCCATAATGAAATTGGAATTAATGCTTCTGATGGTCCCATTCCCATAAACTCGTTATCTGATTTGTAGACACCAATAATTTGCATCGGTTGACCCTTCATTTCAATAATTTTACCGACTGGATTGGCATCCTTAAATACCTTTTCCTCCATTTGTTTACTAATCATGACAACGTTATTACCTTGATCCACATCTGATTCTTGTAAAGAACGTCCCTTTAACAACTTTACTTTATTTACTGAAAAATACTCACTGTCTAATCCAGTAATACTCACCATTTCTACTTTATCTTCAATATCAAGTGGTTCCATACTTGAATTTGTTGTTACAACATGTGAGATTTCTGGGATTTTTTTAATTTCAAAAATATCTTCTTCAGTTATTTTCGGTGCTTCTACCATCCCCATACCGAAAGGATCATTCATATCAGCACTATAATGAATCGGAACCGTTTGATTACCTGATCCAACAAATTGAGATTTCAATGCAGCTTCCCCACCTTGCCCAATCGCAACGACGGTAATAATAGAGCCTACACCGATAATAATCCCAAGCATCGTCAAAGCCGAGCGTAGTTTATGAGCTAAAATAGACGATAAGGCAATTTTCATACTATCTAGTAAACTCATACTGCACACCTTCTATCTTCTGTAACTTTCCCGTCTCGCAGTACAATGCGGCGAGACGAATAAGCCGCTACTTCCTCTTCATGCGTAACCATAACAATTGTCGTACCTTCTGCATTAAGCTTCGTAAAAATATCCATAACTTGCTCACCAGACTTCGTATCTAGCGCACCAGTCGGCTCATCGGCCATAATGAACGTTGGGTTATTCGCAATTGCCCTTGCAATCGCTACACGTTGCTTCTGTCCACCTGATAATTCATTCGGTAAATGATGTACGCGGTCTGCTAATCCAACTTTACCTAACGCCTCTAAGGCACGCTTACGACGTTCTGCTTTCTTCACGCCACCGTATACGAGCGGAAGTTCAACATTTTCCACTGCAGAGAGACGCGGCAGTAAATTAAAATGCTGGAATACAAAGCCGATATATTCATTACGAATTAAAGCGAGCTTTGACTCGTCTGCTGTTAAGATATTCACATCATTCAGCATATATTCGCCTTCTGTTGGACGATCTAAACAACCGATAATATTCATAAGCGTGGATTTACCAGAACCAGACGGCCCCATAATAGAAACAAACTCACCACTTTGAATCGTTAAACTAATACCATGTAAAATCGGCACTGCCAATTTCCCTTGATAATAAGTTTTAGAAATATTATTTAACGTAATCATTTCTCTTTCACTTCCATTCCGTCATACACGTTGTCGGAAGGATTTTTAACCACCTTTTGCCCCACTGTTACGCCTTCAACAACCTCTGTCCAGTCTCCATCAGTAGAACCTTTTTTCACATTTTGTTTACGAAGTTTTCCTTTGTCTTCAATATAAACAAATGCATCTTCGCCTTTTTCTACAATGCTCTTACTTGGAACAGCAATCATCGTCTTATTCTCTAAGTTTACTTGTAATGAAACATGGTAACCTGGAGATAAACCGTCTTGGCTATCAAGACTTGCTTTATATGTATATTGGGACATATTTTGAGTTGCTTCACCTACACCACCAGCTTGACCCATCTCTGCACTCGTTGGGAATTCACTTACCTCTGTAATCTTACCTGTCCACTTCTTCTTATTATTTGCTTTCGCAGTTACAGTGAATGTTTGATCCTTTTGGATTTGTGACTTCTGAAGCTCTGTTAAAGTCCCTTGAACTTGGAACGGGTCTTTAGAAGCAACTTGTAAAAATGCCTTCCCTTGTCCACCTAACGCTTGAGATGAACTTTGCGCCGCATCTTTATCTAACTTTTGAACAACACCAGCAAAATTACTATAAATCGTAAGCTCTTTCTGCTTTTTATTTAACTCTTCTTTCTGTAACTTCCCTTTCTCTTTCTCAAGGTCAGTTGTTTTTTGCGCTATTTCTAACTCACTTACTTGCTCTTCCATAGGATCTGTTACTTCTTTCCCAGCTCCGCTATCTTTCACCTTCTTAATTTCTTTCTTGAGCGAATCAATCTTCTTTTTCCCTTGATCATAACGCATATCTGCCATCTTCTGATCAAGCTCAGCTTGCTTCATTTGAAGATTAATCTCTTCATTATCATAAGAGAATAATTTCGTACCTTTCTCTACCTCTTGTCCCTCTTTTACCTCAATATCTTTCACTTTTCCTTTGGCCGGATCCGCATAGAAACTTTCAATATTCCCAGGCTTCACCTGACCAGAAACTAACTTCGTATTATTCAGCTTACGCTCTGTCACTTTCTCGAAACTTACAGCATCAGCCGTTGTTGATGCGCCCTTCTTCTTACCTTGCATAATAAAAATATTAACTGCTGCTACAATAACAATTAGTGCAATAACTCCGATAATAATCCATTTTTTCTTCTTATTTGGAGTACGAACCGTATTTGGTAACATATTCTCTCTCCCTTTATAACTTAATAGTTTAATATAAAAAAATTGTATAAAACTTTCTGAAAATACATTACATATTATTACATTATTTTTACAAAGTTTTACACATCCATTTATATTGTAACAAAAATTCCAATGATTAGAAATATGACATCTTGTCTTTTAAGATAGATTTAAGGAAATATTATATTATATAGAAAAAGCTATCCAATATAAAAATTGAATAGCTTTTCAAACAAAATATTACGCCGCTTTAGGATCTTTTCTCTCATGTCCACGTTGAACGATGAACAAGAAGACTGTTGATAAAATCGCACCTGTTAATAGTAAGATAAAGCAACCATCCCAGCCAGAACGATCAACAATAACACCAATTGCTGCGTTTGCTACAAGACTTCCACCCACATAACCGAACAGACCACACATACCAACTGTCGTACCTACCGCAAATTTCGGTACTAATTCCATTGCACTTAAACCGATTAAGAACTGTGGTACGTAAATTAAACATCCGATAATAGAAACTGCAATACTTACAACAAGTACGCTAGTTGCTTGCCAATATACAAACGTACCAATAACAACTCCAACCATACTAATAATACACAATGGCATACGTTTCCCTTTAAATAATTTATCACTTAAAAGACCAACGATTAATGAACTTGGAATTGCCATACCTTCAAAGATTGCGTATGCTGCATGTGCTTCATTTTTTGAAAAACCTTTAACTGTCGTTAAATAAAGTGGAACCCAGTTAATAACACCGAAACGAATTAAATAAACAAATGCATTCGCAATACATAAGAACCATACAAATTTATTTTTTACTACATATTTCATTAAAATCTCTTTTGGTGACATCTTGTTAGCATTATCTGCTTTTTCAAGATTTTCATAGTCATTACGATACTCATCAATTGGAGGAAGACCTTCAGACTCTGGTGTATCCTTCGCATTGATCCAAACAAGAACTGAAATTACCATTGCGATAATCGCTGGGAAAATAAATACGCCGCCTTGCCAATGACTTTCACCGAAAATACCTACACCAATTCCGACAAGTGGTGGCACAAGCATTCCGCCAACGTTATGTGAAATATTCCAAATACCTGTTTTCGTACCGCGTTCTTTCTTTGAGAACCATTTCGTCATAACGATACTACAAGGTGGTGCTCCCATACCTTGTACAATACCGTTCAGGACAAGTAATGTAACAATCATTCCAAATGAAGATGCAAACCCGAAACAAATATTTACAAGCCCTGATAAGAATAATCCGACTGCGATAAAGCGCTGGGCAAAAGCTTTATCTGATAAATTCCCCATAAAGAACTTACTAAATCCATAAACAATCGCCATTACTGAACCTAGTAGTCCAATTTCAGCTGTACTAAAACCATATTCTTGTACTAAATACGTACTTGATAACGTAAAATTACTGCGCACTAAATAATAAGCAGCATATCCAACAGAGATTCCGATTAGCACACGAATACGTAGTAACGTATATACTTTCGCGATCATATCCGCTGGTAATCTCTCAATTGCAGGTGCTGGCTTAAGCCATTTAAACATATACACTCGTCTCCTTTTCTCACTTTTGAGAGAGACGCTGTCTATTCCATATCTCGATTATTCCACTATTTGATATATTTTGGTTCGTCCTTCTAACCGGCTGTCCTTCTATTTCTTTCTCATTCTTCGCAAACATCGTTGGTACGCCAAACGAAACTTTTTCTAAAATGTGACCCGCTTCTTCTGATAAACAATAATCAATAAATAAATCCGCAATAATACCACTCGGTGCACGTTTTAGTTTCGAAATCGCATTGACAGACAAACCTGTTTGCTCAGGTTCGTTACTTAAAATAGGAAAGCCTCGTTTTTGAAGCATTCTCTGATCTCCCATAAAATTGATGCCTATCATATATTCACCACTTGCCACAAGTTCTGCTGGTATGTAACCATTCACCGTTACTTCTCCAACCTGTCCTGCAAGATGCTTCACATACGCCTTCGCTTCCTCTTCACCTAAAGTATCAATAAGTGATTGAAAAAACGTATATGCAGTACCCGAAACATTTGGATCTGGCATAACAATCTTTCCTGTGTACGCAGAGTTTAATAAATCTTGCCACCTGGATGGATACGGTAGGCCAAGCGGTGCTATTTCTTCGTTCCACCGCTCTTTATTAATTGCGATTGCCAATTTCTCTACTTCGTAACCGTACCAATAACCATCTTTATCTTTAACAGTTTTTGAAATACGATTCGCATGCTGGCTCGTCACAGGAATAGACAGATCTTTTTGCTTCATCATTTGATGTGCATCTACTGTACCGCCAATAATAATATCCGCTTTCGGATTTCCAGATTCTTCTTCCACTCTTCGAAGAAGTTCTTCTGTCGAAAGACGAATAAATTCATACGTACATCCACGCGGTTTACAAAATGATGAAAGCAATGCCTCACCAACTTCCTCACGGGCCGCTACATATGCAACAAGATGACGATCATCCAAAATAGGGAGACCACTTTTATTATATTTAATAGAGGTTGTATCTCGAGAGCAACTAGACATCGCTCCTCCAATTACTAGCAAAAAGAAGAAAAAGGCTATCTTTCTCATGACGCATTCTCCTTTACGAATAACTCTGCTAGAGAGCCTTTCATATACATGACATTCCCGTTATTATCACCGAGGTATTGCACAACAAAGTACGATGGATACACAGAAATCGTAAGAATATCTTCACGCTCATTCTTTACATGCTTACCTGATTTATAAGCTGTAATATAAGCAATCGGTTCATTCTGTGATTGTAATAATTTCTGAATTTCTCCGTAATCTGTAATTTGTTTTGCGTACCGAATAGAATCAAGCATGTGCGTAAGATTGATAGTACGTACTACATTCCCTTGACGTACTATGACATCCTTTGCTGAAGCGAAGAAATCACTAATACGCTCTGGCGTGTAATACAGGCTTAACAAATACGTTTGAAATGCCGAGATCATCGGATCAGTGCCCTTCTTCCCGTATACGTTCGCCTCATACTGGAACAAGTCACCTACTGCAAAAGTACGCTTATGTCCATTCAAGTACGTTACTTCTCCAGTAAATACTTGTTCTTGTCTCTCTGCCTCTCTCGGCTCTATTCGAATTCGGTCAAAGAATGAAACAATTGTATGTAAACGAACTTCATCCGTTACAACAATTTCTCCCCACTTTTCATGTCTTACTTTCACTTCAATTGGAAGAGATTCGTTCACTCTTTGTAAAACGGCTTGTTTGTCATTCACAATTGTGATTCGATTATATGTTTGTTTCTCCACAACATAAAACAAAACAAGAGAAACAATGATACAAAAGACAAACATAAGAATTTGAAATGATAGCCTTTTCATTTCTGCCTACCTCCAAGATAAAAAAACGTTGTTTCGAAAATACCGCATAATTGTTTCATAAATGTATCATTTAACCGCTTTCAAGTTTTTTATGTCTTCCATTCGTCTTGGAAGCAAAAATGTAATAAATATCGTAGTACCAATCTCTTCACTGCTCTCAATTCGCACACTTCCGCCTTGCTTATTCATAATCTCCTGACAAATATACAAACCATAGCCGTTCCCATAACTAGAAGGAAGCATTTTCCCTCCTGGAGACCCATTCCACTCGGCAAGTACATCCTCATCTATACCGATACCATCATCATGAACAAAAACCTTCGCCTCATGCTCACTTACAATTACATTCATGCGAATTTGCGTAGCATCACTATATTTAATTGCATTATCAAGTACATTTAAAAAGATTTGCTTCGTCTTATCAAAATCCGCAACGACATGTACATCCGTTAACTCATTTATCACTTCAATCTCAAATTGCTGCAGACGAGGTTTCACAATTGAAACTGCTTCTTCTGCTAATTCTTTTATATTCACAACTGTAGGTGACACTTCAAACGTACTCGTCCCGTACTTTGAAGACTTAAGTAATTCCTCTACAAGTGATAATAGACGCTCACTTTCTACAGCTACATACCGGAGACTCTCTTGCACATCTTCCTTCGAGTGTAACTTCGGAATTAAATCAACATAACCGATAATTGCCGTAAGTGGTGTCTTCAACTCATGCGTAATACGGTCCAAGAAATCTTTCTGTTTCTCTTTTTCTTCCTTCAATTGCTTAATATGCAGTTCAATTCCATCAGCCATCGCATTAAAGGATGCTGAAAGCTGTGCAATTTCCACATACTCATTTAGCTCAATCTTACTTTCATAATCGCCATTCGCAAGCCGCTTTGCCATTTGTCTCAACTGATCAATTGGCCTATGAAGAGACCTAGCTAAACGAACCGCAAAGAAAATACCTGCAGCCACTAAACAAAGAGATGTCATTAAAAAAGTCCAGCTCACATTTGTTAAAACTTCCTTCTCACCCGTTAACTCATCTATAAAACGAATACTCCCAATGACATCGTTTCCATAATAAACCGGGCTTGAAAACAAAATAATGGGTGCTGGCTCTCCTTCCGCAAAAACATAAGCTTTCTTACCCTTCAAAGAACTCTCAATATCAATATTTCGATGAAGTAACGCTCCTTTTTGTGTATCTGCAACAACATCTCCATTCTTTCCTATCATCTGTACACGGACATCCATCCGCTTCGCTAAGTACGAAGCAATTAAAAGCGAATTCGGACCTAACGTCTCGATTTCTGCTTCTTTCTCTAAATAATTCATCGTATAAATTTGTGCCTCTACACTTAACTTCTCAAGAGAATCTGCTGCATTATGATACATATTCTTCTCTAGTGAAATATAAACAACCGTATACAAAAGAAAAAGAATTGGAATCAACAATCCAACTATTCCAAATACCATATTCCGTTTTAACGACATATCATCACCACTTAACAATCCAGCTTATAGCCCACGCCATAAATTGTTTTAATATATTCTCCGCTCGTACCAAGCTTCTTACGTAATCTTTGCACCATAATATCAACCGCTCTCGTATTTCCGATATACTCAAAGCCCCACACTTTCTCGAGTAACTCATCTCTCATAAATACACGCTGTGGATTTGAAACAAACAGCTGACATAAATTAAATTCTCGGTACGTTAACTGAATCTCTTGTCCACTAACATGTAATTTTCTTTCCTTAGGACAAATTATTAACTCTCCAGCTCGAATTACTTCGTGGCTTGTAATGACCTCCTCCTTCTTCACACGCCGACTCATATTCTTCACACGAAGAATGAGCTCCGCATAATTGAAAGGCTTCGTTACATAATCATCCGCACCGAGCTGCAAGCCGAGCAATTTATCATTCATCTGACTCTTTGCAGTTAACATGAGTACTGGAATATCCCTATCCTTCTCACGGAACAAGCGAAGTAACTCATACCCATCTGTATCTGGAAGCATAACATCCAAAATCAATACATCCGGCCCTTCCTTCCACTTCTCTAGCGCTTCTCTACCATCAGCCGCTACTAATACTTCATATCCTTCCATCTCTAACTGCATTCGAATCAAATTACGAATACTCGATTCATCATCAACTACAAGTATTTTCATCCTTATCCTCCTTCCATCCTGTATTATAGTACAGTTTAGTATAGCAAAAATCATACAAAAAAAGAGAGGATATTGTCGAACATATGTTGAACGACAATACCCTCTCTTTCACTTATTATATTTACTTAGCATATCCATTCGGTTGTTTTTGATGCCAATTCCAAGCATGCTCAATGATTGTTTTCACATTTACATACTTAGGATCCCATCCTAACTTCTCTTTTGCCTTCTGAGAAGAAGCAACTAAACGTGCTGGATCTCCCGCACGACGCGGTGCTACCTCAGCAGGAATTTCATGATTTGTAACTTCACGAACTGCATCAACGATTTCTTTTACACTGAAACCATTACCGTTTCCTAAGTTATAGAAATCACTTTCTCCGCCGTTTTGTAGGTCTTTAAGTCCTAAGAAATGAGCTGCTACTAAATCTTCAACATGAATATAATCACGAATACAAGTACCATCTGGTGTATTATAATCTTCACCAAACATCATAATCTTCTCACGTTGACCTAACGCTACTTGCAATACAAGAGGAATTAAATGTGTCTCTGGACGATGATCTTCCCCAATAATACCATTTGGAGTTGCACCAGCTACGTTAAAGTATCTGAAGACCTTATATTTTAAGTTTGACGCTTGGCTATACCAATGAAGCATTTTTTCAATTGCTAATTTTGTCTCGCCATACGTATTCGTTGGATTTGTTACAGTTTCCTCAGTAATAAGATCCACATCTACTTCGCCATAAGTCGCCGCAGTAGAAGAGAAAATGAACTTATCTACTTTAAACTCGTCCATTACTTCTAATAAGCAAAGTGCGCCATACACGTTGTTGTTATAATATTGAAGAGGTTTCTCCATACTAACACCAACTAAAGAATCAGCCGCGAAATGCATAACCGCGTCAATATTTTCTTGTGTAAAGACGTCTCTTAAGAAACTTTTATCACGAAGGTCTCCGTTATAAAACTTTGCGCCTTCTGTAATGGCATCTTCATGACCTGTTTGTAAGTTATCCACTACTACTACAGATAAACCTTCATCTACTAATTTTTTCACAGCGTGTGAACCGATGTAGCCAGCTCCGCCACAAACCAAAATTGAACTCATGTTATTCCTCCTACTATACTCAATACAACAAATATATAGTTTCTCTCATACATTTTATGCTTACCTATATTTTACCATAAACATTCATTTAAAATAATATAATGTGAACCGTAACGACAACTAACTTCTTAAAGCGGCAAGCTTCTCTTCAACCTTCTCTAAATCCTCGACAGAATCTATTTCAAAGCTGGCATTGCTATCAATTTCATATAAATGAACATTCAGATGACCAATATTATCTTTCACAATATTATCCCAATACAGCTCACTAAAGTCTTCTTGCTCCACTGCTTTTTCTAACTCTTTTACGATATAATCCGCATCGTCCTTACACCAATAGGAAAGGCCACATAAAATGTAATCATCATGACCGTCACCAATTTCAATATCGTACACTTTCTTGCTCTCATCGTGCTTAATAATCCATTCATTGCGGAAGTCTTCTTTTCTTGCACTAAAGTATAAAGATGACTCTGGTTTTTCAATAAATATATTACGATGTAAATACACATCAGCATCTACCACATACGCATCTGCCAAATATTCACGCACTACATACATCGTATAAATATTGTTATACACATTATATTTATCGTTATATACAAGACGTATATTTTCATATTTATCAACAAGATAATTGAATTTTTCCGATAAATATCCAGTAACAACAATAATTTCATCTATACCAATCTCTTGTAAATATTCAATTTGTCGTTCTAGCATCGGTTTCCCGTTTACCTCTACTAATGACTTTGGTTTCGTTAATGTTAATGGGCGCAAGCGTGTCCCCATACCAGCTGCTAATAAAATCGCTCTCATGCTACCTCTCCTCTATATTTCTTTCTCTTAATAAATTCATTTGCATCCGCGACTGTTAAAACAGCCCCTACAATAATGAATAAACAACAAATAATTAATTTCCAAGAAAATGGTGTTCCCATTACTAATATAGAAATCCAAATCGCCCAAGCTGAATATGTAATATTCAGCCCCATAGCTTTCGTTGGGCCCAGTTCATGGATTGCTTTATAGTAAAAAATGTACGAAGCTGTCCCAATTAACGCCACAAATATAATTAAGATAAATTCACTACTTACCATAACTTCTTTCGTTAAAAAATGCCCGCCTAATGTCGGTAAAATGATTAATCCATATGTTACAGACGATACAAGTTGGCGAATTTGCAACGCCTCTTCTGGTGAAACTTCCCCATCCTTCATACCGTAGGCACAAATAACACATTCTAATCCCCAACCTATAATACAAATCAAAACAAAAATAAAACCTAACATATAATTTTGTGTTGCAAATCCATCACCGGTAAAGCCAAGAATAATAATACTACTAATGCTTATTACAAGTCCTAACCAATTCCAAGAGCGTAAACGTTCTTTTAAAAACATAAATGCAAAAAATGCTCCAACGGCTGGATATATGGCTGAAATTGCTGCCGTATACGAAGCCCCTATATACTTTACGGCTAATACATAAAACGTCATCCCTAAAGGTCCGCCCATTAAAGCACCTAACATTACGAAACGACCACTTCTTGTTTTTAATTTAGAAAGTGCTGTTCGTAATTGACCTTTAAGTCCCATATAGACCATCATCCACAATGTCGACATAAAATCATGTAAAAATGTGCTAACAAGCGGCGCAAGGAATATAACTTGCTCCGTTTCCAACATAACTGTCGAGGATAATATAATCCCAATTAAAACCGTATCTATAGCCCAAGCAAATCCGGAGAACACACCATAAAAAATCCCTCTACTTTGCTTTCGATTCATACTGGTATCCTCCATAGTACTCTAAAAATAACTGTAAATTTTCTTTTGCCCGCGTATAACGATCCATTCCATATGTTCCGAAATCACTACCCGCTGCTTCTTTAATCTTTGTCCAAATACTCCATAAAAAGTCTTGGAAAATTTTATTTAATAAGATTCTTTGTCGATGCATTTCTTCTACTTTTCCATTAAAATAGTAATCTAAAAATAACTCTTCATCTTCAGCTGAGAATTCACACTCTAAACTATGCGCTGCAATATCCCACATAGGATCATTCAAGCCGCCATACTCCCAGTCGATTAAATACATCTTGTTTTCTCCGTTTTTCACAAAGTTTTCAGCAACAGTATCATTATGGCAAGGTGTTAACTGAACATCCATTTTCTCATACATTGCTTTTAATCGCATAACTTGCTTCTTTACCTTTTTATAATCAGCAAAGTTTGAACCATTTGATTTACTTAATAAACCTTCATAATGCTCAATTTTCTCAAATACATTAAACGTATTACTCATCGCTGCACTTGATTCATGTAATTCCTTCAAAATAGCTGCCGTTAACTGCATGTTATCACTACGTCGCGCCGTTTTCGGATTCAATGTTTCTGCATTTGAAATAAGCTCTGCTAACTTAACACCTGTTTCTTCATTAAAGTATAGAAGCTCAGCGTCAATTCCTAGCTCACTTGCCAAATTAGAATTCACCATTTCATCATGACGACTAATCATTTCTTCCGTACCGCTTCCTGGAATACGAAGTACATATTCTGAATCCCCGACACTTACCTTGAAATTCGTATTTGTCATACCACCAAATGGTTGAATATTTGTAATAGCATCTTCTGGAATATTTAAAGCCTCCATAACGTGGCCTTTAATTTGTTTTTCTTTAAACTCTGCTTCTTTTCTCAATAAACGAGGGTAAATTTTATTCCTCACAACTTCATATTGCTGTTTTGTATCAATTTCTGCCCACACAATATTTTGTAATTTGATATGCCCAATATCATATGTTCTTGCAACATCAAGAAGTAAATATTCATAATTCACATACGGATTTTGATTATGATTAAACAACTCCAACATATTAAGAAAAACATCATAAGAAAGTTTTGAAATTCCAATCATCTCGCCATCAATACGATTTAATTGATGAACATCTTTCGAGATTTTATACAAATTCCCGTTTTGAATCTCTACAAATGCCTCATCACCAGAACCACTTTCATTCGTAATCAATACACAGTCCCGTTCCGGATATTGTAGCAATTGAGAAATCGCATCTTCTTCTATTAAAATATCATCTTCAATTAATAGAAAATCATCTGTAATTAAACTTTGAACACTTGAAAGTGAAGCCATAGAGCCTGTCCATTTATATTTCGGATTTTCTACAAAGTATACTCCTTGCTCTTTATTCCAAGAAGCAAATTTTTCTTTTTTATATCCAGAAACAATAACAACTTTTTCAATTCCGTTATTGTGTAATATCTCTAAATTTCGATTTAAAAGTATTTTATCACCAATGGATAATAACCCAGATGGTTTACCTAATTCCTTACGATTTCCTGCCGCAAGAATAACAGCTTGCTTAACTTTTTTATACTCTCGCTGATGAATACGAATCTTTTTTTTCTGCATTGTAGCTAACTCGCTCTGCAAAAATTTAAGACCCTGTTCTTTCACATAATAGCTTATATGTTTTCCATTTTTTTCACTAACAACATAATTTTTTTTCGTCAAATCATTTATAATATAATTCACTTTTCCGGTAGATATCCCACTACGTTCTGCAATTTTCTTCTGACTTAAATGTGGTTCTTTATTAATAATTTCTAATATATCAAGCATATGTTGCATATGTGGTCCCCCATAACATCGATAATACATTCAAAATTTGAACGCAACATTAATATTATCACTAATAAGGCGGAATGTAAATTTGTTGTAAATTTTTAGTAAATACAGCTTTACATTTCTCCTATCATCTAAAATAAAAAGAAGTGCCCCTGCTTATTTTGCACAGGGGCACTTCTTTTTATTTATAAATAGCCTCAACGTTATTGGCTGAAACAACCTTAATATTACTAGCAGAATTTGCAAAATCCCAATTCTCATCCTTAATCATATAATTAGGACCATAGTTTTCAATAAGGTACTCTTCAACATTTGAAGGAACAGGGAATTCTTCGCCCTTGAATGGCATTAATTTCGTTCCTAACAATGTAGAACTTGCTGTTTTCGTTTTCCACCCTGTAAGGATCTTGTCAGTTCCTCTTTCCTGCGTCGACATCTCATCCGTTCCTTCAAAGAAGTAACACCATACTTTATTAGGATCTTCCGAAAAATAATAGAAAAGATCGATATGAGTTCCTTTATAAGTGAAAGTTTGCTCTACAACATGACCATCAACTGTGAACTCCCTAAACGTCTTAACACCTTTATCATTTAACGTTTTCTCTAGTGCTCTTTTCTTCTCTTCACTTATATTAAAAGTACCAATATCCATATCTAAATCATGGCTTATGAAATCTTTTTCTCGCACAGCGCCAAGTAACGTGCCATAATCTAACCAAAATTCTTGATCATGCTCTTTAAAAGCTTCTTGCACTAATAGTAAACACTCTACTCCATATTGTTTAATATTGTTTCGTACTAATTGCAATTGCTTATTCGCACGATATTCTAAAGGCTTTTTTAACAATGTACGAACTAGCTTATTTCCTTCAATAAATTTTCTAATTTCTTGTTTAAATCCCATATGAAAATCCTCGCAATAACATCTATTTAAGGTAATATAACGGAATAAAATCACTCACATATCTCCGTTATTTTCTCCGTTTCCTACACCATCATACTATTTGACACCAAATTTTTCAAAGGGAAAGTCAGATTTTTGGAGTGATCGTGTTGTATAAATGAAAGCAAATTACTTATGCTATAACAAATAACCACCAAACTTGAACAGTAACTTACCACATATTATAAATAAAAGGCATACGATTTCTCGTATACCTTTTGTGTATCTTTCATTACTTAGCCACGAAATAATCCGTTACATATTGTGCCCAAACTTCATGTCCTTTAGCACTTGGGAAACCAAACTCTTCTTGTAGGTACGGTAAAATTGCCTTTGTTGCTGCATCAGGCCATGCTCCCCAATGATCAACATATGTATAACCATTTTGCGTCGCAAATTGCTTTAATGCCTCAATTGCTTTCGGATAATTCTTCGCACCATACACTGGGTTTGATGGTTGAATCATAATTGTAGCGCCTTTTGCACTAGTAGAAAGTGCTTGAACAAACTTCTGTGTACTCGCAACAGAGTTCCCATTACCAGTTTTACCGTTATCAGTAATAAATGGTGGCTCAAATAAAATCACATCTGGCTTGTCTTTCGCAATCTCTTTATCACGCTTATTCGCGATTAACTCTTCTGTGCTTTCACCCTTATATTCCTTTACTGTCACATTCCATAAACCTTTACCGTAAGCAGTTTCTAAATTAGCTGTTAACTTAGCTGCCCAAGCATCTTTTTCAGATGAAGAAGCCTCATCACCAACAATAACAAGATTCACTGCCTTTTTCTCTTTAGCAGCTTTCTTCAACTTTTCTTTCACTTCATCTGGCAAATTCTTCGCATATGCTTCATTAAAAGATGACTTCGCATCTTGCTTTTTCTCTGCTTTTTTCTCTTCTTTCTTCGCTCCGCTATCTTTCACTTCAGCCTTTGTCTTCGTTACTTCACTCGTCTGTCCCGTTGCATTTGCAACTTTCTTATTCCAGTACAATTTACCGCTCACAATCGAAGCAATAAACAATACAAAAACAACAAGAACAAGTACTGCTTTCTTATTCATCGATTCACCTCATCTATTAATCTCACAACATATAATATTAATATAAATCCATGCAAAAATAAACCCAACTCCTTCCAAAGGAGTTGGGTTATTACATATTACTTAGTCACTTCAAGATGCGCTCTTAACTTATTCGTTATATCTTGTTTCGCTGCATCTGGAACATAGTAATACCAAATGCCATCAGCGGCTTTGTGACCGTCACCTGGGATTTGAATCTCTTCACTATTCTGCATGCAATCTTTATAGTTCTTTTGAATATCAAACATTTGATCTTGCGTTAAACTTGTTTTTACGTTTTTCTCAATTGCTTTTAATACGTCACCGTAACTTGCTAGAGAAGAAACTGTAGCGCCTTGTTTAATTACCCCTTGGATTACTTGACGTTGACGCATCTGACGTCCGAAATCACCACGTGGGTCAAGTTTTCTCATCCTAGAATAATGTAATGCCTTTCTACCATCTAAATGAATATTTCCTTTTTCAAAATGAATTCCTTCATATGTGAAATCTAAATCATTATTTACATCTACGCCACCAACAGCATCTACAATATCTTTAAATCCATCCATGTTTACTTCAATATAATGATCAACTGGCACATTAAGAAAATTCTCTACTGTTTTGACAGCCATATCAATCCCGCCAAATGCGTAAGCATGGTTAATTTTGTCCTTTGTACCTTTCCCAACAATTTCTGTATAAGAATCACGCGGAATACTAATAATTTTCATAGATTTTGTCTTGGGATTTAATGTGAATAGCATTAACGAATCTGATCTTCCCTGATCTTCACCACGTTGGTCCACACCCATCATTAAAATAGATATTGGCTTCTTATCCGAAATATCTACTTTTTGTTCCCGTTTTTCAGATTTCTCGCGATTTAATGGTTTATGGACAGCATCTAATGTATTAGATACATTAGAATAAACAGTATATGCATATACTCCACCACCAACAACAATAATTCCAATAATACCCAGAACCCAGAATAAAATTTTCTTTTTCATCTTTTTAACCTTCTTTCGAAAATCGAAATCTTTTCTCAAAAAACATAGTTACAATTATAACTTAAATACATACTAAATATCTAATCTAACTTTTCATTTAATAAAACATATTCTTGATCAGTTATTTACAATTGGTTCATTATACTTGTACGTTTTCTAAACTTCTTAGTTCATATAGATTGTTAAAATTGTAATAAGAAATTTGTTTACTACTTATGTTCATACAATTACGTGTATCAAATATAATAGCCTTTCTTGCATTATCAATAATTATTTTTTCGTCTATTTGTTTAAATTCATTATGGTCTGTTAGTACCAAAATACATTCTGCATTTTTTACAGCATTCTCTAGACTATATAAATTAAAATGCACCTGATTTTCATGAACATGGGGATCATGTACAGCAATCTGGTAACCCTGGTCTTTAAGTAAATCTACAATTGTCATAGCTGGGCTTTCTCTGACATCATCAATATTACCCTTGTATGTAATTCCTAAGACTGCAACTTTTGCATTCTTATCTGGAATAATCTTTTCTAATTGTTCTACAACAAATACAGGCATAGAATTATTTATAAAGCGTGCATTAGAAATTAATTGAGACTCTTCAGGTGCCTTTTCAATAATAAAATACGGGTCTACTGCTAAACAATGCCCTCCAACACCTGGTCCCGGAAGATGTAAATTTACTCGAGGATGGTGATTAGCTAGTTTAATAACCTCTAAAGCATTTACGCCAAGTTTTTCAGATATTTTTGCCAATTCATTTGCTAATGCAATATTTACATCACGGAATGTATTTTCCATCAGCTTAGACATTTCTGCTGTTACAGCAGTAGTTTCAAGGATTTCTCCTTTTACAAAACTACCGTAAACTTCGGCTGCTTTTTGCGTAGATTTTTTATTAATCCCACCAACTATTCTTGTATTCTCTACTAATTCAATTAAAATACGTCCAGGTAACACACGTTCCGGACAATGTGCAAGGTAAATTTCTTCTCCTACTTCCCATCCCTGTTCCTCAATAATTGGAGCCACTGTATCATCAATAGTTCTTGGCGGAATCGTAGATTCTACAATTACAATACTTTCCTTCTGTAAGAATGGTAAAATAGACTTAGTAGCTTCTACGACATAGTCTAAATTTGCAGTATGATCAGCATTGTGTGGTGTAGGAACAGCAATAATAAAAACATCAGCCTTGGTTGGTTCTACACTGGCGATCAATTTCCCCTTTTCTACTACATCTTTAACTAATTCTCCTAATCCAACCTCTTCAATATGAACTTTACCTTGGTTAATCATTTCAATTGCAACTGGGTTAACATCTACCCCTATAACATCATATCCCGCTTTTGCAAATATAGCTGAAGTGGGTAAACCAATATAACCTAAACCTACTACACAAACCTTCTTATTCATTTTCACCAATCCTTATCTTTTTTATTATTTAGCTCATATATCAAAATTATAATAAATATAAAATCACACAAAGTTATACTTACTCAAATAATTTCATATAGATATACTATATTTTATTATTCTTTCAATTAATTAAATCCTATTATTACGTATCAATGATTATTATCTCTCTAATTATAAAGCCTCTTTGCACTACTTATAATTTTTATTTGGAATATAACCCTTCTATTGAAGATAGCATTTTTTCAATTGTAAAGGTTTCTTCAAATGTCCTAAAACTATTTTCGGAGAGCTTGTCATATAGAATAGGATTTTTTATAATATCTAATATTTTTTGTGTTCCTTCTTCAGCATTATCTTTATCAAAAAGATAACCATTATAATTATCAACAACAATTTCATTATTACCTACAACATCCGTCGCAATAATAGGTTTTTTATATGATAATGCCTCTATTAATGAATATGGCATACCTTCGTATAAGGAAGTAGATAAAAATATATCAAAATACATTAATTCTATATCTGGGTTTGAATGAAATCCTTTTAATTTAATAAATTCACTTAAATTATTTTTTTTAACATAATCAGAAACTTCTTTAAAATACTCTCCATCTCCAATGTATACAAACTCAACGTTTTGATTTTCCTTAATTACTTGTTCAGCTATACGAATAAATAACCATGGATTTTTTTGATAATCCATTCTCGCAATTGTTCCCACTACCAATTTCTCTTTACAACCTTTTACAGGCAATTTGCTATCTGTAGAGGATGAAGAAATACCATTATATACTACCATTGATTTATTTAACGAAATGACTTTATGCTCCAAAGCAAATGTTTCTTCACCTTTGGAAACATGAAGAACCTTTGTTGTTAAAAAACCTAGTAATTTTTCGATATTTTTATATACGAATTTTTTCTTTGAAGATAAATTCGGGTTTTGAAATACGTATGCATGTGGTGTATAGTATATCTTTTTCACCCCACATATTTTTGCCGCTATCCTACCTATTGCACCCGCTTTAGAGCTATGGCAATGGACAATTTGCGGCTTGATTTCTCTTAGTATTTTTATAATTGATTTTGTAGCCCCTATGTCATTTTTAGCTGATAATTCCCTCACCATTTCTGGGACTTCGTAAAAATAAATCCCTTTAAGCTTATTTTTTGCCAATAGGAATATATCATCTACTCGCTTAGTACCATGTACAACATGTACCTCATATTTATCTAGATCTAAATTGGAGAGTACGTCTACTAAATGTCTCCTAACTCCTCCACCTAACGCCTCACATATAAAAACAACCTTTTTCATTACTCATGACCCCTTTTATCATTAGTTAGAAGATCTACTTAGTAAAGACTTAATACCAATAATTAGTTTATTAGGAGCTATTAGCAAGATAAAAGACTTTACTATTCCCACATAACTTTCTAAAACTAGGGGGTTAAAATATTTTCTTTGAATTTTTATTCTGCTATACAACTGTCTTTTTCGCCTACTTAATGAGATGCTATTTGGATTGATTTCCTTACAAATAAGAACTTCATCTAAATTTGAAACCTCATATTTATTCATTATCCTGAAGAAAAACTCGTAATCTTCTGCTGCTGGAAAATTAGTGTGATATACACCAATCTCTTCAATAATCACCGTTCTAAACATAACGGATGGGTGTGGAAAACAACTATTAATATGCATCTTCTTTTTTATCTCATCTGTTGAAAGTGGCACACGCTCTATAAACACTTCTTTACCATTCATATCCGTATGCCTCACGTTTGATCCTATCAACATATAATTCGGATTATCTAACATATATTTTTTTTGCTTATAAAATCGATTAGGTTCAATTGTATCCCCTGCATCTATCCTGGCAACAAATTTATAGCCATTATCGCAAATATACTTTAATCCTAAATTTAAGACATGCTCAATTCCTTTATTAACTTCAGACTTTATAAAAATAATATGATGAATTCCAATAATCTTAGGGACACGAATCGGTTCCTTACTACCGTCATCAACAACTACTACATCTACTTTTTCTTTTGTTTCCTTCAATAAAGATTCTAAGGTTTGATTTAAACCAACTTGATCGTTATATACAGGAATTAATAACGCTATTTCTGCCATAAGACCTCTCCAATTCATACTTCGTATAATAAAAAACATAGATAATCATTACATAAAACACATGTAATAATTATCTATGTGTGAGCATTTTAAATTTTTATATAAATAAACATTTTAATTGTATTTAACAAATAGATTATTTAACTAAAAAAACCGTCAATATAACAATAAGACCAAAACTAACTAATCCCAAGAACAATAACTTCTCCCTAAATCTATTGATTACGACTCCTATTAACAGGCAATTTAACCATATCCACATATTATATAATCTAGGTATTGGAAGTCCGTATACACTTGTAATTAAAAAGATAAACAAAATAGGCATTATACAGCATAACAGCCAAATCCAAGTATCCTTTTGTTTTTTTCCAATAACCATAAGAATCATAATAGCTACAAAGCTGAACATTAAAATAAAATTTTGATAATAAAAGGAAGATAGATTCAAAAACTCCGAAAATGCAGATAAATCATAATTCTTTAAAACTGTTGTTTGTCCCAAAAAGCTATACAGTACACTATATATAGCTAAGTTCCACCCTTTAGAACGCTCTGCTATCCATGGCTGAGTTCCATCATTCAGTGTGAATTTATTTTGTACATTTTCGAATCCATAAACATAGCATCCTATAACCACAACAATCATCAAAATTGTTACCAATAAATAATTTTTAACAGGCTGTTTCTTTGAGAAGAAATACGCACAACTCAGCGAAATAATAGTAATGGGAGCGGCATATGACCTAAATAAAAACAGAAATATTAATGTAATTAAAATTTTAATAGTATACTTTACTTTATTTTCAAAGTTATTTCCAACAAAATATATACAGTAATAACATACTAGTATCACTAAAAAAGAGTTTATATTGTCTCTAGAAAGAGTGGATATGACCAGCAAATTGGCTGGGTATAATTCATATAACATTATTGAGAAAATAGCCCATTTATCATTTAAGTAGTTAATTACTATCTTATACAATACGTAATAACTCAAAATACTTACTTTTAATTTTAATAATATCAAAGTTAAAAGATTCGGACCAAATATACTAATTAAGACAGCATTAAGTATATTATAGGCATTATACGGGCCGTAAAATCCAAAATGCGGAAAATCTCCTGCTAACCAATATTTAAAGTTCTGACTAAAAAGTATCTGTACAAGTTGTTGGGATTCATCATAATAATTTTTTGTATCGGCGTAATAATTCTCCCCGATTTTCCCCAATAAATTTCCATCACTAAATCCTAAGTTGATGGCATTATAGTACTGAATATACACTATAATTACAAATATACTCGTCAACAATATCCCTAATAAACAAATTATTGGTTTATTCAAGTTCAAACGCCTGTATACCAGTATATTCAAAACAACTAGACTAAAGATTATTGTTATATTCTGTATTGCACCACTTACAAAAATTGCCAAAAATAATACTGCTATATACACTAGTAATAAATTATTGATTTTTACATTCATATTTTCTCAAACACCTTATATAAAATTGATAAATTCTTCATAAATCAAGAATTTTCCTTTTGAAGAATCCTATTATATTTACTTGAATTAACATTATAGCTATAAAACCCCTTCAATTCAGAGTAATCAAAATTAGAAGAGGTTTTACTAATCTCCACTAATTTTTTCGCGATTTTTTCCTTTTCATTATCGACATTATCAAATAGATCAGTTAAGTTTGACCCTACATTCAAAATTCTCGTATCTGCGTACAAGTAATCAATAATTTTACTAGGTATTTGACTTGTACTTTTATTATTTAAATTAATTAACAAATCCATATTTTTCATAATACTAATAATTTCACTTCTATCTTTAAAGGTGTTGACTGTAATAGGAATTGTTTTTATATCAAGCCCTTCCATTTCTAAAAATTCTTCTAATGCATTGACATTTCCAAAATAATGAAAATGTAGATTTGGATTTTTTTCACTGGCTAATACCAGACCATGGATAAATTCCACTGGACTTCTAATCCCTCTATAAAAAGATCCTGCATACATTATATTAAATTTTTCCTTATCTATACTATAGCTGCTTTCACCTTGTTGTTCTTCAAATAATTGAGGAATAACATGAATTTTCGACCTATTGACACCTAAATTAGTATAGCAATCTACTGCATTTTCTGTTGGTATTACTATGGAATTGACATTATTAAGTATCTTTGATTCCAGAAATTTATCGTATTTTCTTATTTCTCTATCTGGATTATAAGAGAATGGATCTCCGTAATCAGCTATCCACTTTAAATGAGTAGCATCTTTTTTTAATAGATGCCCTGTAATATGAGTAGAAACTGGCAACCCAACGGTCACCATAGCCTCACTATTACTATGCAGCTTATGTTTTTTTACATAACGATATGCATTTATTGCCCACTCAACTGTTCGATCTGGCCAAATAAGTACGTCATATAAACTTTTTAAGCCTTTAATGAAAAAATTACTCCGAGAATTGTTTAATATATTTCTATTAACATCCCATCTATTTTTTTCTTTATGGAGTATACTCCCTGGTTTCACTTGATGTATGGTTATGTTATCTGATTCTCTAGCATCTATTTCTTGATACATACTATTTCTAGGAATTATTAAATCAACATTATACCCCTCTTGTACCAAAGAAGATACGATACCCTTCACATGGAAAGCACGGGCTACATTTTCTGGATAATACCAATAACTAATTACCATTACTCTCTTCATATTATTGTAATAAATCCCTTCTAAAATTCATTTAATACACGCCATGTAATACAATATTCTCCACCCTCTAGCCCATTATTTCACTAGAGTTCTACCCAAAAATCTTATTATTAAATGCCCTTTATTTATTTTTCATAATTCGTCCGTAACCGTTTGAATAGTAATTGAATTCTTGATTAACAATACTTGTTCCAAAATCGGTTATTACTACTCGTTTGTCAAATATCTCTATTTTCCTATATACTTTTTGACCATAACCACTATGGCATCCTACAAAACTATTGTTTTTAAATTCCAAACACTGGCTATTTGTATTATTCTCTAAGCTAAACAAACCACTCAATCCATCATAAAAATTATTTTGTTCTATATCGCCCAATTGGATTGTAAAATGTGCTTTTGTGGATCTAAATAAATTTCTTTTCTCCGGTATTGGGGTGTATAGGTATGTTCCAGGATCTTTTATAATATTTTCTCCGTCAATTACCAATTCAATACTGAGCTGATCATTATGATCATGACTTCCTTTTCCGTTAGTACCTAACTTCCCACACCTAATAGCTAAATAAAAATCTGGAGATTTAAAAATATACATACCAAAGTCGGGATATGCTATCTTTTTTAGCCTCTCAACCAAATTAGATTTAGAATAAAAAATATATTGAACAAATTTTTCTTGTTGCTCTAATTTATTTATTTCATTTTTCTCTTGCTCATTTATGGAGATTTCTAAAGTATCATGTTTTAAACCCTGTGAAATAAATTCTTCATATGTTTTCATACGATTTTTCACCATATTTTTAATTAAGGTATGTTCTATAGAAGGCTTATTTACAAAGCTAAAAAATTTTTTCCTTTTAAATAAAGCATTAATTCCCGCTACTAGAAAGTGATGTTCTAAAAAGTCCTCATCCCAGTAATTTGCTTTATCACTTAATTCATTATAAGTACTTAAATTTAAATATTTTTGCTTAGCTTCCTGAACTGTTAATAAATTATAAGAGGGCTGTGTCTTAAAGAATCTTCCACTATCATTATCACCAAACTGCGCAACTTTTCCGTTAGGCTTAGTAATATCAACTGTAAATTCAGCCATTTTTTCTAATCTCTCCATATACCATCCAGGAAATATCCTCCCGTTATGGAAATCCCAAAATTTATCCGGATCAATTTCAAACCCTAGTTTTTTACAAACCCCAATATGATCTTGCAATTTGTAACTATGTAATATCTTTATTTTCTCTTTAGGCAACGCTAGGGCTACCGCTGTTGCATAAAGCATAAGTTCGCCAGATAAGCGATGATAAGTAGTAGAGTTTTCAAAGTTTGAACCTTCTTTATAAAATTGGAAACTCATTTCTTGAATTAATTCTTGGAATGAGAACTTTAACCATGTCGATACCTCTTTTGTAACAGGAAGATATGCAGAAATAAAGAATAATCCTACAATATTAGATAAATAATGATTATTTCTTATCCCTTTATTACGTTCTAGATGGTTAAAAATAAATTTCCCATGATCATATATAGAAAGTACAAATATTTTTTTAAATTCCTTATTAAATTCTACCCCTTGTACTTTAAGTAAATCATAAACTAAAATCCAATTAGCAGCTCTAATTGCAACGTCCATAGTGCACGTCCAATTTACTCCAAATTTAGGAGGATTTGCAGAGATAAAATCCAGAATTTCATCTTGGAATTCTCTTTCATATACCTCAGGATTTTCAAATTCTTTGTTTCCTTTACTCGCTAGCGTATATGCCCAAACAAATTGAATTAAATGTTGCATTCTGGAAAGTTCCCAAGGTACTTTAACATCAATTCCTGGCCCTGTATTAAGATTCAATTCAGAATAATGTTTTTTGGAATCCCACGTATATCCTGATTTAAAATCGATTCGCCAATCTATAGGTACATAACTACTAGATATATGACTCCTAACATACTCACTATAATTTTGATTCTCTTTATTAATTAAGTTTTTTATCCAATCACTATTCTCATCCACTTCAATTTTCTTTGAGGTATACCGGTGTTCTTCCAATCCCTGGAACTTCATGTTATATTTAACATTCAACCAACCTGATCCTAATAAATCAAAATAATGGTTCATATACAGTGAAGTTAAATCTCTAATTTGTACCACTTCATTTTTATCAAATTCATATTCCACGGTTTTTGATAAAATCTCCTCTAGTTCATAATTAAAAAATTCTTTTGAGTAACTAGAAGCTATACTATCTTTCCAACATTCAATCTTTCTTGATGACTTATAAACTATTTTTCTTTTCGCTTTCTCTAGGACTTCCTTTACAGACAACCCTTCTATTTTTTGAAAGTAGTTCAATATGCTATCACCTGCCTCTTTACTATAAAAACTCTCTACTTTTTCTAAAAACAACTTAAACGTATCTTCTCTCTTTCTTTATCACTATAAAAACAAAGACATATTGTATAACCAATACCAATAGAGCATTAAATACTTGCGCCCACGCTATTCCAATGATAGAAAAATGCTTTCCAATAAAATAATTAATTAACAAAATGATGGGGACAGAAATAAGGTTTACTAAAAAATTCTCTTTCATTCTTCCTAGGGCAATTAACATAATTGCTACAATTGCATAGGATGAATATATTACGTATTTAACCATTAATATGCCAGTATATGTGACAGTATTTATATAAGAGTTCCCATAAAAAATAGGAACAAATATTTTCGCCCCTAAATAAACTGTAATCCCTACAAAAATACTCAATACTAAAGTCTTTTTTTGTATATTAAAAGTCATCTGTTTTAATTTACTAATATCTTTAGTACTTTCAGTGAGATAAGGTGTATAGATATTCTGTAAAGTAGCAGTAACTTGCGTTGCTCCTAATAAAAATATAGTTGCTATTGCATAGTATCCCATCTCAACGCGATTTGTAATAAAACTATCCATAATAATAATATCTGTATAATTCCCTATATTATTGGTAAAATTAGCCAAAAAACTAAAAAATGCAATATTCCAAAATGTAAACGGTATTTTCTTGGACATATTATAAGATACTTTTATAGAATTTACTTCTTTAAACAGTGGAAATAGCCCTACTACTAATCCTAGAACTGTTGCGATAATAAATCCTTTAATACCGAAAAACCACGTACCAATAATAATAAATATTGCATTTTGAATTTTTATTATTGATTGTATAACAGCCATTCGTTTTACCCTTTTCAGAGCCAACAAATAATTCATCAAAATATTTGTCATAGTAAGCATTGGAATACAAAGTGTATATACCCCCCACTGAAATACAGAGTATTTCGGAGAAAAAACTAAAAACAAGTTAAATAATATTACAGAAATCACACAAAAAATTATACTTTTTCGAATCGCATATAAGAGAAGATATTTTTTTTCGCCCTCCTCCCTAGGTTCCGAACAATATTTCAATATTGCCGTATCGAGTCCAAAAGTACCTATTAGAACAGCTAATATTAAATAAGTCTGTAAGCTTTTTATCTGTGCCATACTTTCAGGAGAAATAAATTTTGCAACTAAAATAACACTTCCGAACCCAACAAACTGTACTAAAAATTTTGTTAATAATAAACTAAAAAAACCTTTTTTTCTTAGTTGAATTATATTATTATGGATTTTCCCTCTCATATTTGCTAATAGCTGCACCATGTCGATTTCTCCTTAAAATCCATATCTTCAATACATTTTTCAATATTGCATACCAAGTCATTTATATTTCGATTTTCAAACAATATCGTACCCTCTGGCCGATTGCAAACATTACTTGCAATAGCTCTACAATTAAAGTAAATTGCTTCTTCAATACTTATACCATAAGCATCACTATAAGTTGGTCGAATCATTATATCCGACTTTTTAAATAGAGGCCATAATTCTTTTTGTCCTGTAAGAAATAATATATTTCCCTCTATTTTGTATTCTTTAATTTTGTCTAACATACTTTTGAAATACTCTTCATCGCCTATTTCTGCCAAAGCAAAAACCAATCCTATTTTTGGATACTTGTTTTTTAAAATTCTTATTACTTCTATACACATATCAATTCCATACAAATCTATATTCTTATAAAATGTAATCTTTGAGGCATTGCCTATTAATATTTGTTCACTGTTATTTAAAAAACTTATAACCTCTTCGCTATACGTCGACAAAATATGTTCTTCATCCTCTAATGGAGGTGGTATAAAGGGCGATTTTACCACGACTTGTTTTGGGAGCTGGATGTTATTCTTTCTATATCCATCTTTTAAATGTTCTCCAACCAACACACACTGATCTACTTTTTTTATAAATAATTTAGTCATTATTTTTTTCACATTACGAAAAGTATCTAAAATTCTTATAGAATGGTTTTGTAAAATAATCCTACATTGAAATGGCCGTAATAATAAAGCTATCATGGTTAATGTATTAAATTCATTAAGGTGGAAAGTATGCTTTTGTGGTGACATTACACAATAATGTATTAAAAATTTCAACTTTTCTAAACGCCCCATTTTATCAAAATCAATAAATTCTACTTCTTTACCTTGTTTTTCTAAAAATTTACTATACCTATATATATATATACTTACGCCCCCTAATGGAGGAGGATAAGGACCTATAAGAAAATATTTTTCGCTCATATTTTACATTCCCTCTTAATTCCATTAAATGCACTAGATTTAATATTTACAATGATACATCTAATATTATTATTCAGCTTTTTGAAAATTTCACATAAAAAATAAATAGATCCCTCAGATAGAAAAGACTATAACTCTCTCAAGGAATCTATTTATGATTAATCTCGACAACGTGATTATTATGTTTAATACGCACCCTTACGTAATACAACCAATAAAACAGTTTTAAATAATATAATAATGTCTAATTTCAAGGATTGATTGTATACATAATATAATTCTATATCTACCCTCTCTGGGTACCCTACATCACTTCTACCACTTACTTGCCAATAACCTGTTAAACCAGGGCTCACAGATAAAAAGTCTGAAGTTTTAGAGCCGTATTCTTTTAATTCTTCCTGAATTACTGGTCTCGGACCAACTAAACTCATATCACCTTTAAGGACATTAATAAACTGTGGTAATTCATCTAAACTTGTTCTCCTTAAAAAGCGCCCTATGTTTGTAATACGTGGATCTTCCTCTGGCTCAAGTTTATAGTTATTATCTATATATTTCTTATATAAAACTTCATTTTTCTCTAATTTTTCTTCTGCATTAACTACCATAGAACGAAATTTATAAATACCAAATACTTTACCATCTTTACCAATTCTAGATTGTTTAAAGAAAACCGGCCCTTTCGCATCCCCACGCATGTAAAGGATAGGAATTATAATAAAGAATGGAGAAAATATTATTAAACCAACAATAGCACCTATAATATCCAGTGTCCTTTTTAAAAATGCATGGAAAATTGATGTTTTTTTCACTACACCTATTTCTTTCTCCACAGATTTATGTATCAATCCTCTTTCTTCCAACCTTTCTTCACCTCCCCTTTACACATGTACATTTTCTATTTTTATAAGTTCAGTCATATACTCCATTAATTCGTCCTTTAATTCTTCATGTTGTAATGCCATTTCAATTGTCGTTTTAATAAACCCAAACTTCTCACCAACATCATAACGAGTTCCTTCAAAGTCATAAGCAAATACACGCTGAATTTCATTTAATCGTTGAATCGCATCTGTCAGTTGAATTTCCCCACCAGCACCTGTCTGTTGGTTCTCTAAAAACATAAAAATTTCTGGTGTTAATACGTAACGACCCATAATCGCTAAATTGGATGGTGCTGTTCCTTGAGCTGGTTTTTCAACAAATTGACGTACTTGATAACGACGCTCGTTTTGTTCAACTGGATCGATAATACCGTAGCGATGCGTTTCATTTTCTGCCACTGTTTGTACGCCGATAACGGATGATTGTGTACCTTCATATTGATCCATCAGCTGACGTAAACATGGTGTTTTTGCTTGTACAATATCATCACCAAGTAATACCGCAAATGGTTCATTTCCAATAAACTTACGTGCGCACCATACTGCATGTCCTAAACCTTTCGGTTCTTTCTGTCTTATGTAGTGAATGTTAATTTTTGAAGAAGCTTGTACTTTTTCAAGCATTTCATATTTTCCTTTTTCTAAAAGGTTTTGTTCTAGTTCGAATGAATGATCAAAATGATCTTCGATCGCGCGCTTTCCTTTTCCAGTAACAATAATAATATCTTCAATTCCTGATTCAATCGCTTCTTCTATTATGTATTGAATTGTCGGCTTATCAACGATTGGCAACATTTCTTTCGGCATTGCTTTCGTTGCTGGTAAAAATCTTGTCCCAAGACCAGCTGCTGGGATAATCGCTTTTCTTACTTTTTTCAATGTTAGTCCCCCATATTTATTTATTTATTTATATGTAACAATAACAAAAACCCTACCTATAAAGTCATAGCTATAACTCCATAGGTAGAGTTTCTATCATAAATAAAATATGGGCATCTAACCCATCCTCACGTCATACTCCCGACGACAAGCGTCTAAGGTAGGTTCGAAAATAAATTTTCTACCCACAGCACGACCGAGTGCCTCCATTGATAACGGTTAGGAGACATCACCTATTCCTTATTTAAAAAATACCGAACAATTTCTTACGACGAATTTGTTCTGGATCTTCTTTATAAATCGCCTTCCCGCTAATTAATAAATATGGATTTTCTTTCAAATCACTCATAACACTCATACCGAATTCCTTCTCAATTAATTCGTAGCTTTCCGCTAAATGAAATCCTCTTGATGTCGTGTTATGTGCATCTGAAGCGACCATATGTGTTAAATTATGTTCCACAAGTTGTAGTGAAAACTTTTTAATTTTTTTACCGAATTTCCCTAATAAACTACCTGCTGTTACTTGCGTGAGTGCACCTTTATTAACAAGATTATATAACTTATCTGGCCGCTCGATTAACTCGGCATTACGTTCTGGGTGAACGATAATTGGAATCATTCCCTTAACTCGCAGTTCATATAATAGTTGTTCCGCATATCTTGGTACGTGATTAGATGGAAATTCAATGAATATATATTTATTTGTTTCGTTTAAAGTAACAATTTTACCAGCTTCGTAGTCTTCTAATAAATCACCATATAACCTGACCTCTTGCCCCGGTAAAATAGTAAGTGAAATATTATGTTGTTGTAGTTCATCATTTAGTTGTTTTACGTGATGAATAATTGAGGTACGTTCATTTATATATTTTCCATTTTGATGGTGCGGCGTTGCGACAATTGTATGTATTCCTTCTGCTACGGCTTGTTGCGCCATCGCTAAACTATCTGTCATAGTTTGTGCACCATCATCGATGCCATGTAAGATGTGACAATGTAAATCAATCATTTATTTTATCCTCCCTCTTTCCTAGTAATCTTTTTTCCCTTGAATATGAGACATCTCATATTCAAGGGAAAAAAGGAGATATGTTTCAACCATATCTCACTCTTTTAATTAGTTTGCACCGTAATAATAATATAAGCCTTCTTCACGTTCACGATCGTTCAGGACAACACCTAGCAGTTTACCTTTTGCCGATTCTAACAATCCTTTTGCTTTTACTGCTGTTTCTTTTTCTGTTGCTTCACTACGAACGACAAGAATAGAGGCATCACATACATTTGCCATAATTTGTGCGTCGGTAACAGCTAAAATAGGTGGCATATCAAAAATAACTAAGTCGTACATGCTGTATGCTTGTCCAAGAAGTTCTTTCATTGATTTTGAACCTAACAATTCTGCTGGATTAGGTGGGATTGGACCACAAGCTAAAAAGTGTAGATTATCAACTAATGTTGTTTGTACACATTTTTCTAAACGTTCACTATATGTTAATACATTCGTTAGTCCAAAAATATTATCAACTTGGAACATTTGATGCATCGCTGGTTTACGCATATCCGCATCAATTAATAATACTTTTTTTCCTTGTTGAGCAAACACAACTGCCATATTAGCTGTCGTTGTCGTTTTCCCTTCACTTGGATTTGCAGATGTTACCATTAATGAATGTAAATTCGTATCAATAGCTGCAAATTCGATATTCGTTCGAATATTACGATATTGCTCTGAAATCGGTGATTTCGGTTGTTGATGAGCAATTAATTGACGACGTTGACGATGGGTTTTTTTCTTTCTAAATAAATTAAGAGCCAATTGTTTGTCCCCTCACTTTTCTTGATGATGTAGCGTGTGATTTCACGTTCAATGTTTCTTCATCCATACGAGCTACAATACCTAACACTGGTAAACCAAGTAAGCTTTCGACATCTTCTTCTTTTTTTACTGTGTTATCTAAATATTCTAGTAAAAATGCAAGACCAACTGAAGCCATTAAACCAACAACGAAAACAATTGCTACATTTAACATTGGGCGCGGTTTAATTGGAGATAGATTCTCCGCAACTTCTGCCTTCGATAGTACCGTTACGTTATCAACATTCATAATCTTTGCAACTTCACCTTTAAATACATCTGCTGTTGCATTTGCAATATCACGAGCCACTTTCGGATTTTTGTCCTCAGCTGTTACAGAAATGACTTGTGAATCTTTTTCATTCGCAACATTAATCTTCTTTGTTAAAGATTGTGCTGTCATATTTAAATTTAATTTTTCATTCACTTGATCTAAGATTACTGGACTTTTAATGATAACCTTATATGTATTTGTTAATTGAATATTCGTTTGAACTTCACCAGCCTGAAACATTGCACCTTCTTGCTTCTTCTGATTAACAAGAATTTGCGTCGAAGATTGATAGATTGGTGTCATAAAGAAGAAGCTAATGATAGCACTTACAATAGCTGCACCAAATGCGATTACGAGGATCATTGCTAAACGTTTTTTTAAGATATGAAATAACTCTTTTAGACTAATTGTTTCTTCCATAGGTTCCTCCAACTTTCTAAAATTTACACATAGGAAAAATTATAACATATAAATCTTACATTTTTTATTTTTAATCATTCAGTTCTATATTTGTTCACAAGAAACAAGTTTAATCTTACAAAATAATCTTAAATATGACAACACATTCCAATCATTTCCCAAAAATTTTATCATATCATGTTTTTTATAGTGTGTAACTTGATAAATAATTTTCAGAAAACAATAAAAAGCACAACAAATTTTTTTGTTGGCTTTTTATATTTTAGTAATAACCATATTGCTCTTTTTCTTCTTTTTTATCGTTTAAAACAACACCTAGTAGTTTTCCTGATGCTTTATCTAATATTTGTTTCGCTTTTACGATTTTATCTTTTTCTGTCTTTTCGCTGCGTACAATGAGTACGATTCCATCGCATTTATTCGCTAGTATTTGCGCATCAGTAACCGCAAGGACAGGTGGTGTATCGATTAAAATAATATCAAACATGTTATATGCTTCTAGCAACGCTTCGTCCATTGCCCGGCTCCCTAATAATTCTGCTGGGTTTGGCGGGATTGGACCTGCTGCCATTAAATATACGTTCTCTATATCTGTTTTTTGAATGCATTGCATAAGCTTTGCTTGTCCTGATAATAAGTTCGTTAACCCATTTGAACTATGAATGGCAAATAAGTTTTGTATCGTCGGCTTACGCAAATCAGCTCCAATTAATAAAACTTTCTTTCCTTGTTGGCCGAAAACAACTGCTAAGTTTGCGATTGTCGTTGTTTTCCCATCACCTGGATCTGCCGAGGTAACGATAATAGAACGAACATGACTATCCACAGATGTAAATTCAATGTTTGTACGAATGTTACGATATTGTTCTGTAATACGCGATTTAGGTTCTTTATGTGTAATTAATTGTCGTAATGATTTTCTTTTCTTTCTCCCGAACATATTCATAATCTCCTTTTGTGAAATGCGACATTTCCCTTTTCTCTCTCTTATGCTCGATTTCATACGTCTAATTAATATTTTGTATTGCTAATTTCCCCACATCTCATCATAATCAATAACATTCTACTTTGTCTTATATAAGCGCCTTAACAATATGACAATGCCCTTACTTCTTCATTACCTTTATCACTTATCCTATTTTCTAAATAAATGATAAAGTAAATTATATGGTAATTACCATCTATTGACAAGTAATTTTCTGATTAGTTTGTATTTTATCACTTCATCGTTATATAACAGAAACAAAAAATCTCCTTGTACGTTCACAAGGAGATTTTTTTATTTGTTCTCTATTCTTTTTTATCACCAATTGCAAATGTGATTTCAGCTTCACATGCAACTTCACCATCTACTGTCGCAATTGCTTTTCCTTTTCCGATCGGGCCACGTACACGTGTCATTTCTACTTCTAGGCGAAGTTGATCACCCGGGCGTACCTGTTTTTTGAAACGACAATTGTCGATACCTGCGAAGAAAGCAAGTCTTCCGCGGTTTTCTTCTTTCTTTAATACAGCAACCGCTCCGACTTGTGCTAACGCTTCTACAATAAGTACGCCAGGCATAACTGCATAGTCAGGGAAGTGTCCATTAAAGAATTCTTCGTTTGCAGATACATTTTTAATTCCAACCGCTCTTTTGCCTTCATCTACTTCTAATATTTTATCAACAAGTAAAAATGGATAGCGGTGAGGAATGATTTCTTTAATTTGTTCTATATTTAGCATGTAATGATCGCCCCTTTTGTAATATTGGTCTTACCACTTGGACATATTGTTATTATCCCATTTTGTTTATCGTTTGTCATTACAAAGTGAATTTTTATATTTAGTATACTTACTTCTCCATATAAAAAAATGCACACACTCTATTCCCTTAAAATAGTTGCACATTCCTGCAACTGACACGGAGGTAGAAAAGAGTGTATGCCCAGATTAGGGAAAGGCAATATGTATTGAAACATTATTTGCCTTAATGTCGTATTCGACTCATTATATTATAAACGTTTTCAAATAAGGAAATATTAAATTTAACCATATATATGAATATTTTACCTGTTTCCTCCGTTTTTCTTTATTTTTCTCTCATTTTCGCAAAAAAACGAAATAAAAAAATAGAAAAATAAAAAAGAACTAAGGTTTACACCTTAGTTCCTTCTACTTTATCCAGCTATTTTTGAAATAATAATCAGTTGGGTGCCCCACTGATGAAAGTTTCACTTTATTTCAAAGCACGACGTGGTAATTTGTCAATATTCTCTAACATAATACCTGTACCAACCGCAACACATTGCATTGGGTTTTCAGCGATTAATACTGGTACCTTTAATTCTTCTGCTAGAAGCATGTCGATACCGTGTAGTAAAGCTCCACCGCCTGTTAAAATAACACCGCGGTCGATAATGTCCGCAGATAGTTCTGGTGGTGTGCGCTCTAGTACGCCTTTTGCAGCTTGTACAATGATAGCCGCGTCTTCTTTTAGTGCTTCTGTAATTTCTTCAGAGCATACTGTAATTGTACGTGGTAAACCTGTTACCATGTCACGTCCACGAATTTCAAGCTCTTCACTACGTGCACCTGGGAATACTGTACCGACTTTAATTTTAATATTTTCTGAAGTACGTTCTCCAATTAATAGCTTATACTTACGTTTAACGTAGTTTAAGATCTCCATATCAAACTTATCGCCAGCCATTTTGATAGAAGAAGAGGTAACAATATCACCCATAGATAGTACAGCGATATCTGTTGTACCTCCACCAATATCAACAACCATGTTACCGCTTGGTTGGAAGATTTCCATACCAGCACCAACTGCGGCTACTTTTGGTTCTTCTTCTAAAAATACTGTTTTACCACCTGAACGTTCAGCAGCTTCACGAATTGCTTTTTGTTCTACCGATGTGATATTTGTTGGACAACAAATTAAAATGCGAGGTTTTGAAAAGAAGCTCTTTACGTCCAACTTGTTAATGAAATACTTTAACATCGCTTCTGTAATTTCGAAATCTGCGATTACACCATCTTTAAGTGGACGAATTGCTACAATATTACCAGGCGTACGTCCCACCATACTTCTTGCTTCTTCACCTACTGCTAATACTTTACCTGTATTACGATCAATTGCCACAACAGATGGCTCATTTAATACAATACCCTTACCTTTAACATGAATTAATACATTAGCCGTACCTAGGTCAATTCCGATATCTCGCGCAAACATTCCCGTCTTTTCCTCCTCGATATTCAAAATCAGGTTACACCCGAATTCTTTTACACCTAATTTCTGATTTTATCATAAATTTAACAGAAACGTAATATTCGCAAAAAGAATTCTTCTGAAAAATATTACCGAATGCACGCGGAATGTTTGCTAACGTATATTTATCTTATATTAACGGAAGGTAAGACTCTCATCTCAAAATCAATCCGACGAGTTTAGAAGAGTTGAGCGAAAGACAAAAAGCCTGCAAACGCCCGATTACTGAAGACTAATAATCAGTGAGGCATGCCCCACTGATTAAAGTTTCACTTTATTGACGTACAGGCTTTTCTACATCTTCTTTTCTATATTTTTGCTTTGTTGCTTCTCCGCCTCTTAAATGACGAATAGACTTATGATAATCAAGAATTTCTTTCACTTCATTTGCGAGCTCTGGGTTAATTTCTGGTAGACGTTCTGTTAAATCTTTATGGACTGTACTCTTTGATACCCCAAATTCCTTTGCAATTACACGCACTGTCTTTCTTGTCTCCACGATATACTTACCAATCTTGATAGTTCTCTCTTTGATGTAATCGTGCACACCACTCGCCTCCCTAAATTGGATGTGAGAAGTGTGAAATGAGCTTCGCTGCATACGACTAAGAAGTAAGTGTGAGTGCTGTTTGTAAGCGTTAAACATTCTTGGATTTATAATGAAATGATTCACGATTTCTCACCTCAAACACTCTCTTTGCTTTGGTTTATACCATTGTATTGCCCGCACTACTGATATATGCTACATGTTCACTATTTTTGCGGACTAAGTTAAGAAAAATTACGTTTTTTTGTGAGAAATACGTTAACAATGACTATTTTGGCAAAAAAATGACACCTTGTTTAAAAGGTGTCATTCTTCTCGATCATATTCTTCTTCTAACAATTGATGGTGGGGAACTTCCTTCTTACCGGCAATATAATAATACAAAGTAAATAAAACAAACAATAATATAATAGCAATCGACAGAACAAACAAAAACGACACAGTATCCCCTCCCTTTTGTAATATATATTCGAGAATCTCGTCATTTTTCCTTGTTAATGCAATTTTTTTCTCGAAATTGATTATTTTTATATATAGCTCGACTAATAATCGGACTTTTACGGGCAGTTAATCAACCCTAACTTCTTTGCTTTCGCTGAATTTTGAGATCGGGGTCTTACCGCCCGTAAATAGCAGGATGAAAATAAAAAAATCAGTTCTCTTAATGAGAACTGATTTTTCCACTTTCTTATTCTTGTGAAGAAGAATCGTTAGATGATTCTGTAGAACCATTTGTTGATTTTTCTTCTTTCTTCGGTTCTTCTTTTTTGTCACCAGTCGAACCGCTTGTTGATTTCTCTTCTTTTTGAGACTTATCTTCTGTTTTACTTTCTGGTTTCGTGCTCGTTGACTTCTCTTCTTTTTGAGATTTGTCATCAGCCTTTTTACCAGAAGCATTCGTTGCCTTTGTAGCACCTGCATCAGCTTTAATTTCTGCTACTGATTTATTTAAGTAGCGCTCAGGGTTCACAGCCACATTGTCTTTACGTACTTCAAAGTGCACGTGAGAACCTGCTTCTTTATTCATTGCACTTAGACCGGATTTTCCTAATACTTCACCTTGTGCAACTCTTGCACCTTTTTCTACTTTCACACTGCCTAAGCTTTGATAAGAAACTGCTACACCATTTCCACTATCAACTGTTACAACATAACCAAGAAGTGAATCTTTTTCAGCTTTTGTTACTGTGCCACTTAAAGCAGCAGCAACATTGAACTCTTTTCCATTTTTCGCAGCAATGTCAATTCCTTTATTCGGGGAATATGTGTTGTTATAAAAGACAAGTGCTTTTTCTTGTTCCGCCTCAGTTGCTGCATCTTCATAGAATTTCTTCTGCACGACTACTTCCGCATTAGCGGCTGCTGGCATTTTCACTACTTCTGAAGATTTCGTTACTGGTACTGCTGGATCTTCCGATTGTGTATACGGTGTTGCTTGATCGTGGTTCGGAGTCTTCTTTGGATTAGCTCCTTGGAACCATAGCGCAACCACTAGGATTACCGCTGCACAAGCAATGTACAGTGCCGGAAACACCCATCTTTTTTGAAATAAATGTACTACCTTTTGCGACTTTTTATTATTTCTTCCTCGCATTCCATCATCACCTCAGCAATCATTTTGAACAATATTCATGTATCCTATACAACGTATAACTAATTACTTTTCGACAAATTATGTAAAAATATGTATAGAAATTGTAAAATTTCCGAGGAAATGATGAAAAAAGAAAAAACTGAGCATTTTCAGCTCAGTTTTTAGTCCATTTGTTTCTTTTTATATACGATTAAACATGCAACAACCGAAAGAATAAGCCACACTCCAACATTCAAGACATGTCCGCTAATACTACTAAATCCCGCTCCCTCTACTAAGCTGTTAATCGCTTTGGCAATATGAGATGTCGGAAGATACTCGATCATCGTTTTAATTACTTTATTTTCAACCATTGGCTCAAATTGTACAGCTAAATACATCGTCATTAATATCGGCATTCCAATGAGTGATGTTTGCGGTACAGACTCAGCTAACAATCCAATCATTGTTCCAATCACAATAAATAGAATTGTTCCACATAAGAAAATAAATCCTAGTAATAAAAGATTTCCACCGAATTGATCCAAAATGAATAAGTTCACAATACAAATGCCCAACGTCAAACATGCTGTTAATATACTTTTCCCAAGAAGAACTTCAACCGAAGAAGCTGGTGATAGCATTAGCACACGTAACGTATGTTTTTCTTTTTCTTCTGCAATTACCATTGATTGAACAAACCCTGCAACAAATAGAAAGGCCATTAAAGTAATAATGCCAACCCCCATGCGCCCTTCTCCAAATCTGCTAAATATAAATGCAAATATAATTGGTAAAGATGCCATTAATAACACTTGTGAATTTGTCTTAAAATCTTGTACTTCTTTTCTAAAAATAGCTGATACACGTCTCATTGAAAATGTCATTATAATCCCCTCCCAGTAACTTCAATAAAGATATCGCCTAATGTTGGCTCGTGTGAATGAATAGATAGTAATTCACCTTTTTTCATCCATTCTGAAATACGTTTTGCACCTAATTCATCTTTTTGCACGACTTCTTTTTGCTTATCTTTTAATACGACTTGTATTTGATCTTTCGCGTATTGTAAGCGAAGGTTTTCTGGTGTATCAAGCGCTACAATTTCTCCGCCGCATAGAAAGGCGATACGGTTACAAAGCGTTTCTGCTTCTTCCATATTGTGCGTCGTTAAGAAAATCGTCGTTCCTTCTTTATTTAAGTCTTTTAAGATTTTATGAATGTTTTGTACGTTAACTGGATCGAGTGCGGATGTTGGTTCGTCTAAAAAGAGGATATCTGGTTTATGAAGGATCGCTCTCGCTAGTGTGACGCGCTGCTTCATTCCCTTTGATAGTTTCTTTACTAATGTTTTTTTATCATCTAATAGATTCACTTGTGCTAGCACTTCATCGATTCGTTCTTTTTTGCAATCGTATAAGTCGCAAAATAATAGTAAGTTATCATAAATGCTAAGTCTTTCATATAAGCCGCTGTTGTCTGTTAAAATACCAATTCGTTTATAATCGATGCTACTTGGTCCTGTAATGTCTTTCCCTAATACTCTTACTGTTCCAACACTATGAAGTAATTGAGAAGTTAATATTTTTACTGTTGTTGTTTTACCAGATCCACTCGGTCCGAGGAATCCGAAAATTTCTCCTTGCTTCACCTCAATATTTACATTTCGAAGTGCCGTTTTTTCGTTGAAACTTTTCATTACATCTTTCATTTCAATTGCCAATGTCATTTCGTCATCCCCTTTGTTTTTCTTTATAGATGAAATTTGCTTTCGCAAGTTTCGATTTGTATGTTTCGCTTTTCTTGACTCAATCATATGAAAAATAAAGGGTAGGCGCAGTAAAATACCGGTAAAAGGAGTATTTTTACCGGTGAATGAATCATATTTCGATCCTATTGGAGCACTTTTTATAGCCCAATTACACCTTTTAATTCATCCATTCGTCCTTTTGAAAGCGGAATTGAACTTTTTCTTTCGTCATCCAAAATTAAACTAAAACTGTTCCGTGTCCAAGTAATAACTTCTCGTACTCGTTGTAAATTAACGAGGTACGAACGATGACATCTAAAGAAACCGAATCCTGTTAATCTCGTTTCTAGTTCACTTAATGTTAATGCACATACGAAATCACCTTCACGCACATGAATATGTGTCACTCCATTTTGTGTTTCAATGAAATGAATTTCCATCGGATCAAGTAAAATGATTTTATCGTTCACCTTCGCTGGTATTCTTTCTAATTTCATCTGCGGAATCATTTGAACGACTTTTTCTTCATCAACTTCTTCCGCCTCTTCTTGCTCGATTTCGACCTTTTTCACACCATCGTTGTTTAATATGTATACATCTTCTGTTAACGAAAGAGCGTCTGATAGGAAAGAGGACGTAATAAAGATCGCCTTTCCTTTCTCTTTCATTTTCATAATTGCTTTTCGAATAATAATCGTACTTTCTGTATCTACATTTTGCTCCGGCTCTTCCAAAATAACTAAATCCGGATTATGAATCATAACTCGCCCAATATGAAGGCGACGTTTCTCTGAAAATGATAATTTTTCTATTTTCACGTTTAACTTATCTAAGAGACCGACATATTGTACTACTTCTTCTATACTTATCTTTGATTCATAAAGCCCTAACAAAAATTTAAAGTATTCCTTCACCTTCAAACGATCATATGCTTCATCTTTCAAAAAACAAAAACCGATGCGGGAATAATTTTTCTTTCCAATCGCTTCGCCTCCAAATAGCACATTGCCAGTTGAAGCTTCTTCCTCACCAATAATGATGCGATGCAAAACTTTAGCTGTATGGTTATTACATTGCAAAACAACACATTGTCCTTTCTCAACCTCTAGCTCAATTGCCGGTAACTGGTTCGTCTTCCCTAATTGTTTCAACTCCAGTAGCGCCATTTCGTCTCCCCCAAATGCTTTTTATCCTATTATACCAAACAATTAATGGAAAATTTTGATATTTTTATGAAACAAATAAAAAGAAGGCTATCCAAATGAACGGATAGCCTTATTCTCTATTTTTGTTCTACCATATAAGTTTTGAGTAAATCACGAAGTGCTCTTTTTAAAAACTTACCTACAAATAATGAAAAAAGGAGCTAATCTTAATTAGCTCCTTTCACGTTCTACTTCTTCACCATCAGTTTTCCCTCATAATCATTCATCGTTTTTATTTCAACGCCTTTATAATAATGAGCGACGATATCTGTATATTTCTTACCTTCCGCTGCCATACCATTCGCACCGTATTGACTCATGCCAACACCATGACCGAAGCCTTTCGTCGTGACAATGATTTTATTGCCCTCTTGTTTCCATGTAAAATCAGAAGAGCGCAAATCTAACTTTTCACGAACTTGTTTTCCTGTTAATGTTTTCCCTTGGAACGCTACATCCTTTACTCTTTTACCCTCCGTAAGATCTTTAATATTTCCAACCTTTCCATCCGCTAGCACTTTCACACCGAGACGTTTTTGAAAATCAGCTACTGTGAACGTTTGCTCGCTTGTAAACTTTGGAGAGGCTTGATCCCACGGGCTATCTACACTTTTCAAATACGGATAATCATTTCCCCAATAATCAGCTGCATTCTCTGTTCGGCCGTTACTCGTTGAGAAGAAAGACGCTGAAATCGGTTTTCCCTCATACGTTAAAACTTGTCCTGCGGTTTTAGAAACGGCTTCCTCGATTTTCTTTAAATTGTTTTCGTAGTTATTGCCCCATTGTTTTTTCAATTCCTCTTTGCTTTTGTACACTTGATCTTTCACCGTATCTACCACATCTGCATTGTTTTTCTTTTCTCCACTTAGCATACGCTGCACCACGAATGTTCTTGCTGCTAATGCCTGTGCCTTTAGCGCCTCTATTTCAAAACTGGCATTCATCTCAGAAGCTACTACACCGGTCACATATTCCTCCACAGGTAATGTTTCTACCTTCTTCTGTTGGTCGCGATATACAGCAACTTGAACTGCTGTATCCACTTTCCCTGGAGCTGGTATACTTTCTATCGCTGGAGGAGTTTTAGAAGCTGCTTCTTCTCCTATTTTTGCTTTCGCAAACGGAATTACAAGAGCAGCGGGTACAATGATAACGAGCGCTATTAAAAGCACTACTATAATGAAAAATGGCTTTGAAAATTTCATCCTATTCCCCCAATATAAAGTTGGCTTCCTTTCATTCTTATGGAACTACGGAATTTTTTAGAACATACTTGGGGGTATCGGTATAGACTGAAGTTTTAATGCGTTGGAGTCTTACTGCCCGCTAATGGGAGATAAAACGAAAATTTTCTAAATATTTTTACTGGTACGTGCATAAGTATAGAGTTTATTGACTATAACAGTAATAACCCCAAAAAAATAGTCTCTATATCAAAAGACATAGAGACTACTTCAATTAAGCGTGAAGATCAGAAACTTCTTGTTCTTTCACTTCTTCTACTTTTTCGTTTACACGTTCAATAGTTGCACCTAATGCAGCTAATTTCTTATGGAAGTCTACATAACCACGGTCAAGATGCTTTAATTCAGTTACACGAGTGTAACCTTCTGATACTAAACCAGCTAAGATTAATGCTGCAGCTGCACGTAAATCAGTTGCACCTACTTCAGCACCTTGTAAGCTGTTTGGACCGTTCATAATAACAGAACGACCTTCGATTTTAATATCAGCATTCATACGACGGAATTCTTCAACGTGCATAAAGCGGTTTTCGAATACCGTTTCTGTAATCATACTTGTTCCATCAGCTTGTAGTAATAATGCCATCATTTGTGATTGCATGTCTGTTGGGAAACCTGGGTGAGGCATAGTTTTAATATCAACCGCTTTTAGCTTATCTGGGCCGATAACACGTACACCTTCATTTTCCTCAATAATTTTAACACCCATTTCTTCCATCTTCGCTGTAATTGAGCGTAAATGTTCTGGAACAGCATTTTCAATTAAGATGTCTCCACCAGTAATTGCTGCTGCAACCATGAATGTTCCCGCTTCAATACGGTCAGGAATAATAGAGTGGTTTCCACCATATAATTTCTCAACGCCTTCGATACGAATCGTTCCAGTTCCAGCTCCGCGTACTTTCGCTCCCATCGCATTTAAGAAGTTAGCTAAGTCAACGATTTCTGGTTCTTTCGCTGCATTTTCAAGGATTGTTGTCCCTTTTGCTAATGTAGCTGCAGACATAATGTTTTCTGTCGCGCCCACGCTTGGGAAGTCTAAATAAATTTTAGCTCCTTTTAGTTCTCCCTCAACGTATGCCTCAACAAAACCGTTACCAACCTGTACTTTTGCTCCCATTGCTTCGAAGCCTTTTAAATGTTGGTCAATTGGACGTGAACCAATTGCACATCCACCTGGAAGTGCAATACGAGCACGACCGTTACGTGCTAATAATGGTCCCATTACTTGAACAGATGCACGCATTTTACGTACATATTCAAATGGTGCTTCAATGTTTAGTTCTTTAGAAGCATCGATTGTTACTTGGTTATTTTCAAATACGACTTCAGCATTTAAATGACGTAATACCTCATTAATTGTGTATACATCAGACAAAACTGGTACTTCAGATAGTACATTCTTTCCATCACTCGCTAATAGGGCTGCAGCGATTATAGGTAATACAGCATTTTTTGCGCCCTCAACACGCACTGTGCCGTTTAACCGCTTTCCGCCACGGACGATGATCTTTTCCAAATTATTCCCCTCCGTGTCCTTTTTTCAGTATCTATTCACTCAATACTCAGAAGTTATGATCGGTGTGCCAACCACAATTGTATCTTTGTTGTTTGTAGAACGTATTGCTATTTGCACATTTATTTTCTCTCTATTTGTTGAAAGAGCGTCATCCCACTTTTTATTGTATGCGGAGACTGACACAAATGCTCTTTCTTCTACTTGTTCGATCGCTCTTGCTGAAAGATCTTTCAAAACCTGATTGGTTTTATTTTGCAAAACACCTTCAATCTTATCATTCAGTACACCTTGAACACAAGTGTAAATTATAGGTTTTTCATTAAAAATTTTATTCATTTTCTGAACATGCTTCGGGTCCCATTTCGCCCCACTTACTTCAAAAATAATGAAAGTGTTTTCTTTAGTATTTTCCTTACTCCAAGTTACTACTACTCGTTCTTCATATGAAGCAAACTTTTTATAGGATGTAGCTTTATATCCATCTGGAGATTGCTCTAAGTCCCATTTTTGAATATTTGCCTTCCCCTTCACATCGTTTAACAATTTTTGAAACGTATGTATGTTAGAAATTGTTTTTGTTTCTCGCGCTAACCATGACCATTTCTCCACTTTAGCATCATTTTTCTCTAAAGCCTTAATCATGTTCTCCATTTTCTGTTCATCGCTTATCGGTTTCATCTCTCTATATCCAACCAAAAAGAAAACAACACTCAACGCAACAATAAGAATGGCTTTAAGCTTCAATTTCATCCCCTCCTATCCCCATTGTTAACGGAGATATGAGGTTCTATACACTTACTTTACTAAATACGTTAAACTCTTCGAATAGCCTAAATAATCAAGGAAAAAGTTACTTACAGATGTCCCAATTGCAATTGTAATTAGGATGAGTAATACCCTCGTCTGCAACACTTTTCCAGCTTTCATTAAACGCTCGATGTGAATACCTTGTAAGGCCCACCACGTAATGGTAATAAACAATAAATGCGAAACGATGGCAATCAGTGCTTGTTGCCCTAAAAGTTGTGCCAAAAAATCGACCCCTTTTTACTCGGCTACTACTTACGAAAGAATATAAAAACGATACCATAATAAGTAGGAGCCACACTTTTTCAAATGCAAATAAGCATCTTACATTTTACATCGTAAACTTCTCTCGAAAAAACGTATACCTATATGCATTTTCATTTGCGGCTAACACAAAATAAAAAGCGCAGAGTACCGACTCCACACCTTTTATTTTCACTATTGTACCACGTTCCCCAAGAAGAAGAAATCTTTCATTAATGGAAAATATTCATAAAAGAAATTGTATCCAATCATCGGCATAATCCCTAGTATTACAATCGAAATTGCACAAAGACTCATAACAACCTTTATATTTAATGGCAACCGAATTTTCTCTTCTACTTCTCCCGTCCGGAAAAACATTTGCTGTAAAATACGGAAATAATATACGAATGAAATGACTGTCGTACCCATCATAATAGAAGCTAGTACGTAATGAGCTGGCTCTACATGAAGTGCACCTAAAAAGATGTTAATTTTCCCGATGAAACCAGCTGTTCCTGGTATCCCGGCCAACGATAAAATAAAAATCGTCATTACTATCGCTGTAAATGGCGACCTGTTATATAATCCGGTGAAAATAGTGATATTTTCTTTGTCGCTTTGTAAGATTAAGCCGTGGATAATTGCAAATGCGCCTATATTCATAAGCATATAGGCAAGCATGTAAAACCACATGCTATCCATCGTAAATGGTGATAATGCCACAAGTGGAACGAGTAAATACCCCGCATGCGCGATTCCTGAATAAGCAAATAGGCGTTTTACGTTATATTGCTTTAGTGCGACTACATTTCCGATAATCATCGTAATACTTGCTAGAACCGCAATATATATACTCATACGCCCGTATAAAGATTCCATGTCTCCTTGCACCGATACACTTGCAAAAATCATAAGGAACAGACGAATAATGAGTAGGAACCCCGCAATTTTAGAAATCGTTCCAAGGAAAGCAGTAACAGGTGTAGCCGCCCCTTCATACACATCGGGTGCCCACATATGAAACGGCACTGTTGCAATTTTAAACGAGAGCCCAACGAGCAATAGTAGAAATGCGAGAGCTAACAATAGCTGAATACCACTAGTTAGCTCCCCGGTGAATACTTTTTGCATATCCACAATATTGGTTGAGCCTGTAATACCGTATAAATAACTCATTCCAAAGAGCGTAATCGCCGTTCCAATTCCTCCATTAATGACATATTTCATTGCCGCTTCATTTGATGCACGGTTCCTTTTTCGTATTCCTACTAAAACATAGGAAGAAAGTGATAGTAGCTCTAAACCGACGAAAAGTGTAATAAAATCAACACTAGAAGCCATGAACATCGCCCCAAGAAGGGCCATTAAAAATAAGTAATAATATTCTCCCTTATCTTCAATTGGATTTTTCTTGTCATCGCTCATTGCGGTGCATAAGATGAGGGCCGCTCCGCCTAATAACAACGTTTTAAACCCTTTTGAAAATCCATCTAACACAAACGATCCATTTAAAATATCTCCTGCTGGTTCGCCGTATAGCGTAATTAATGACACAATTGCTAATATGACAGCAGCGATTGCACTAAGCGCCACATACCTATGGTTCAGCTTAAAAAACAAATCACCTATGGAAAGAAGGATGGCAAACCCGAGAATAATGAATTCTGGCAACATGAGATGCCATGATAAGCTCAGTAACGTATCCATATCCATCCTACTTCACCCCCAATGTTTTCAATGTATTTTGAAGCGGATCCCCTAGTATTTCTGGCATTACTCCAATGGCAATAATACAGAAGATAAGCAATAGGACCGGGACGTACTCCCATCCGTGTATATCAGTTTTCGCTTCCCACTCTTTCTTACCAAATGTTACTTGGAGTGTCGCTCTTAATACGTACACAGCGGTTAAAATAATCCCAAGTACACCGACTGCAGCAATGACTGGCTCTCCTTGGAATAAGCCGAGAAAGGCAAGAAACTCACTCACAAATCCAGACATCCCCGGTAGTCCAAGCGATGCCATTCCTCCTGCTAGGAAGAAGCCGCTAAGTATTGGGACACTTTTTGCGAGTCCACCAAGCGCTGTAATATCCGACGTGCCAAAGCGCTGTTCTATAACACCAAGCAAGAAGAAGAGCAAGGCTGCAATTAAACCGTGCGAAACAACTTGGAATAGCGCCCCTTGTGTACCTGGTGCATTAAGTGCCGCAAGCCCCATTAAAACAATTCCCATATGCGAAATACTAGAGTAGGCAAGCACCTTCCTAAAATCCGTTTGGATGAGCGCTAAAAAGGCACCGTACAATAAGTTGATTACTCCTAAAATCGCAATTAGCGTGGCAAACTCGCGAAAGTATTCTGGGAATAGCCCCTTCCCGAAGCGAATCATCCCGTACGCTCCAATCTTTAGCAAAACGCCTGCATGAAGCATAACTACAGCAGGGTGCGCTTCAATATGCACATTGACCATCCAGCGATGCAACGGGAAAATAGGTAGTTTAATTGCAAAGGCAATCATTATAGCAATAAATACACCAAGCTGTATGCTACTCGGGACGATCTGTCCTCCCCCAGCACTTACACCTGTTAATATCTCTTTCAATGCCGCAATATTTGTCGTACCTGTTTTCGCGAACAAAATCGAGAAAACGATGAGCAAAATAGCTGATCCAATGCCGTTATATATTAAATAACTATATGCAGCCTTTTCACTCGACAATTTCCCCCACTTGCCAATTAATAAAAACATTGGTGGCAGTGTAATTTCAAAGAAAATAAAGAACAACATTAAATTTTTAGCAGCGAAGACACCGAGCATCCCTATTTCTAGCATGAGCAATAGCATATAAAATGCTTTTAAATTTCTTTTAATGGAAAACGCTGCAATTGCTGCAAGCATCGCTAGAAGGGCTGTCAGCACCATCATTACAAGTGACAAACCATCAATTCCAAGCTCGTAATAAATAGAAAACCATCTTTTATCCACCGCTGCAAAATCACCAAATTTAATCCATTTCACTTTTTCATCAAATAGCGATAGACTCTTTCCAGAAGCATATGTACAAGCGAGGACGGTAGCTATCCCAAATGGAAGCGCCGTCCCAAATAAACCGAGCGCTCGTACTGTACGCGATTCTTTTTTCGGTGTTAATACAAGTAATAGAATCCCTAAAAGTGGGGAGAAAATGAAGAACGTCAACAACAAATCATTCATCGTAAATCCCCTCCCGTATATAGCAAAATAATGACGAGGACCGCGAGCGAAACTGCTGTTACAGTGCCGTACACTTGTACATTCCCGTTTTGAAGCCTCGACAATGTGCCACTTACCCCTTTAACCAAACTTGCGATTAAAACAGCAATCCCTTCCACGACATATACTTCAAATAAGCGAAGCACATGAGCGATTCCCTTCGTAATAGGAATCACTGTCATATTGTATAGTTCATCCACATAATATTTTTCTTTCAAGAGCTTATGAAGAAATGACCTTTCTCCTCCTGCCCAATTTTTTGAGATAGTTTTCTTTCCATATATGAAATACGCAAGGGCAATCCCCCCAAATGAAACGAGCGTCGCAACAATCATAATCCAAACTGGTCCATGTGCTTCTTCCACTTTAAATTGTATATCCTTCGTCAGCCAATCTCCGAGAAACGTTCCAAACCACGGTGTATTTATATATCCTGCTACTACCGCGAGAACGCCGAGAACAATCATCGGATACGTCATAATACGCGGCGAGTCATGCACGTCTTCCTTCGTCTTCGCTTCCCCAGTAAAGACAAGAAAGTATAGGCGGAACATGTAGAATGCTGTTAGGAATGCCGCAAAGACTGCTAGAACAAATAGAAAGTAATTGCCACTCATCCAAGTTGCTGCCAAAATTTCATCTTTACTAAAAAAACCCGAAAGAAGCGGAACTCCACTAATTGCAAGTGTACCTATTAAAAATAACGTACCCGTTACTTTCATCTTCTTCTGTAAACCGCCCATTTTATTAATGTTTTGCGTATGCACAGCATGAATTACACTTCCTGCTGCCAAGAATAGTAACGCTTTAAAAAAGGCATGTGTCGTTAGATGGAATATACCCGCTACATAACCAGCAGAACCTAAGGCGAGCATCATATACCCGAGCTGGCTAACTGTAGAATAAGCAAGTACCCTCTTTATATCCGTCTGTACAAGACCGATAGAGGCTGCAAATATTGCGGTGAAAGCCCCAACAATTGCCACCGTCTGCATTGCCACCGCACTTGCCGAAAATAGCGGGAACATCGTTGCTACTAAATATACACCGGCTGCGACCATCGTCGCCGCATGAATAAGTGCCGAAACAGGCGTTGGCCCCTCCATCGCATCAGGCAACCACGTATGAAGCGGAAATTGACCTGATTTCCCCATCGCCCCGATAAAAATTAATATCGCCGTTATCGTTATCATAGTCGGGGACAGATCGCCTGTATGAATCGCTCTAAAAATTGCTTCATACTCAAAACTACCTGCATGCCAAAAGATTAAAATCATCCCAATAAATAAACCAACATCCCCAATACGAGTCATAATAAAAGCCTTTTTCGCAGCAGCCTTTGCTTCCTCCTTAAAGAAATAAAAACCGATGAGTAAAAATGAACCGAGGCCTACTAACTCCCAAAATATATAAAGCTGTAACAAATTCGTCGATATAACAAGCCCAAGCATCGCAAATGTAAAGAGTCCTAAATATGCATAAAAAGTTGGTAATCTTGCGTCACCTTTCATATAACCTTTTGAATACACATGTACAAGTAAGCTCACAAGTGTAACGATAAATAACATCAAAGCCCCTAATGCAGTCACTTCAAAGCCAAATGATATATCAATATCTCCAGTTCTAAGCCATACCCATTTATGCTTCACTGTGACCTTCGAAAATCTTTCTATTAATACAAGTACCGCGAGTATAAAGGAGAGAGAGACGAAGAAAATACTAAGTACGCTGCTTCCTTCTCTAATTTTCTTCCCGAACATAATAAGTAAAAAAACGAAACAAGCGGGAAAAGCGGTATGAGCCATGCATAATCGATCATTGTTTCCTTCCCCCTTTTCGGTCACAATGCTATCCTTTAAGCGTATCCATTTCATCTACATGAACTGTCGTGCGATTACGATACAAAGCAATTAAAATGGCGAGCCCTACCGCCGCCTCCGCTGCCGCTACAGCCATCGTAAACAGCGAGAAGATTTGCCCTGTTAAATTCGGGAACAAACCTAATTTACTAAACGCCACTAAATTTAAATTGGAAGCATTTAGCATTAATTCGATACAAACTAATACGATTACTGTGTTTCGCTTCGTTAAAGCTCCAAATAAACCGATGCAAAACAAAATAATCGCAAGTGTTAAATACGCAGAAGCTGGAACGCTACTCATTGGAATCCTCCTCTTTCTCATCCTTCTTCGCAAGTATAATCGCGCCAACAAGTGCTACAAGTAAAATAACCGAGGTTAACTCAAATGGAATAATGTATTTCGAATAGAGAAGTGTACCGATTTGAAGTGTGTTTTTTTCATGGAGAGGTAAACTTCCTTGTGTGCTTTCATTTGAAAAATCGATACTATTAACAGCGAAATACATAACTGCCCCAAATGCTACAACTGCAAAGAAGATAATCCATTTTCGAAGAGTAAGACGTGATTCATTTTCCGCATTATGTTTCGTTAACATAATGCCAAAAATCATAATAATTGTGATTGCACCAGAGTAAAGTAATATTTGTGCAACTCCGATAAACTCGGCCGATAAAAGAAAGTACAAACCTGCAATGCTGAGAAATGTCAGAACGAGAGCTAGCATCATATGCATTACTTTCGTTAAGTTCAACATGAGAACACCACCGATAATTGCAGACAAGGATAGTATAAAGAATGCTACAAACTCGCCATTCATGCTTTATTCTCCTTCCTGACGTTTTCATCGTTTTCGTCGAGCCACTGCAAATTTTTAAATAAATCATCACGTGAATATGCTGCGAGTTCAAAGTTATTTGTCATAACAATTGCCTCTGTCGGGCAAACTTCTGTACATAAATCGCAAAGTATACAAATTTCAAAATTAATATCATACGTATCAATAATTTTCCCTTTTTTCGTAGGGTCAGGATGTTTCTTTCCCGTCAATTGAATGCAATCTGTCGGACAAATGTTAGAACACTGATTACAAACAATACATTTCTCAGGATAAAACTTTTGAATCCCTCTAAAGCGATCTGGCAATGGCAACGGCTGATTTGGATAATCATACGTCACCTTTTTCTTACTCAAATTACTCAGCGTATATTTTAAACCTTTAAATAACCCTTTCATCTCTTACTGGCACCCCCTTCATAGATTAGAAGAATAGCTCCTTAATCAATGCCGTTAAGAAAATATTTGCAAGTGCGATTGGTAATAATACTTTCCAGCCAAACTCCATTAACTGGTCACCCCTTATACGCGGGAACGTAACGCGGAACCAAATTAATAGAAAGACTACACTGCTAAATTTCAAAGCAAACCATACAGCACCTGGAATAAATCCAAGAAACATAACTGGGTTCCAGCCGCCTAAAAAAAGTACTGTAATTAAAGAGGCCATTCCGAAGAAATATACATACTCTGAAAGCATGAAAAACGCCCAGCGAAAACCTGAGTATTCCGTATGATATCCAGAAACAAGTTCTGACTCCGCTTCTGGTAAATCAAACGGCGTCCTATTTAACTCTGCTACTGCTGCGATTAAGAAAACGACGAATCCAATTGGCTGTACGAAAATGTACCAAACTTTCTCCTGCGCCGCTACAATTTCATTTAGATTCAAGCTACCAGCTAACAAAACGATACCAATTACGCTCATTACGAGCGGAATTTCATAAGAAATCATTTGCGCCGCCGCGCGCATCCCTCCTAAAAGGGAATATTTATTATTTGATGCCCATCCCCCAGTTACGACACCAATTGTCGTAATCCCAGAAACAGCAATGTAATACAGCAATCCGACACCAATATCCGCGAACTGAAATTTATCGGTAAACGGGATAACCGCAAGTACCATAAATGCTGGCGCAAATGCAATGACAGGTGCTAATATGAACAACGGTTTATCTGCAGCTTTCGGAATACTATCTTCTTTCAATAATAGTTTCAAAACATCAGCTACCGTTTGCAGTAAACCGAACCGCCCTCCAACTTGGTTTGGCCCAATCCGGCCTTGCATAAATCCCATCACTTTCCGTTCTGCCAAAATACCATATGTAACGAAGCCAAGGACTGCAAATAGTAGAAGCACTGCTAATCCGAAAAAAATGAAGAAATTCGTCCAGCTTGAAGGTGATTGTAAGAGCGTCTCAATCATTAGCCATCGACCTCCCCAAGTACAATATCGACTCCACCTAAAATCGTAATTAAATTGGCGATGTTTTCACCCTTCAATAACTTCGGTAAAATTTGCAAGTTATAAAAAGAAGGTCTGCGGAATTTCAGACGATATGGCTCTTTCTTTCCGTCACTAGCGATATAGCAACCAATCTCTCCGCGTGGTGATTCTATACGGACAAACGCTTCCCCCTTAGGCGCCTTAATAATTTTCGGCACTTTCGCCAGTACGGCTCCGTCCTTTGGAAACTGCTGGACTGCTTGCTCTACAATTTTTAACGACTCTTCAATTTCCTCCATTCGGCAAACGTAGCGATCCCAAGCATCTCCCACGCTCCCAACAGGAATATCAAAATTAAAACGATCATAAATCGAATACGGCTCATCTTTGCGAAGATCCCAGTTTACTCCGGTGCACCGCAAATTCGCTCCGCTTAAAGAATACGAAATTGCTTCTTCCGCGCTATATATACCAACGCCCTTCACGCGATTCAAGAAAATCTCATTACCACTAACAAGGTCGTGATAACCTGCCAATTGCTCTCTCATGTATGGAACAAACTCTTCCACTTTTTCAATCCAACCATCCGGCGCATCCCACTTCACACCGCCAACTCTCATATAGTTAAAAGTAAGCCGTGCCCCGCATAATTCATTTAATAAATTTATAATCATCTCTCGTTCACGAAACGCGTACAAAAACGGGCTGACCGCTCCTATATCAAGAAGATTTGTACCCCACCAAACGAGATGGCTCGCAATTCTTCCCAGCTCCATCGCAAGTACTCGCAAGTATTCGGCACGTTCCGGAATTTCAAGTCCCATCATCGTCTCTACAGCATGGCAAATGACGTAATTATTCGTCATTGCTGATAAATAGTCCATTCGATCTGTATAAGGGATAATTTGCGTATACTGTAAGCTCTCAGCGATCTTTTCAGTCCCGCGATGCAAATACCCAATAACCGGTGTAGCTTCTTTAATAATTTCACCGTCAATCTTAATAACAAGCCTGAAAACACCGTGTGTACTCGGATGCTGAGGTCCTACATTCAAAAGCATTTCTTCCGTACGAATCATAAGTTACACCTCCACATCATACGGTTCATAATCTTTCCTAAGCGGATACCCTACCCAATCATCAGGCATTAAAATACGCGATAAATTCGGATGTCCCTTAAATGCAATGCCTAGCAGATCATACGCTTCTCGCTCCGGCCAGTCAGCCCCTTTCCACAGCGCTGTTACCGATTCAACTTGCGGCACTTCTCTATCCAGCTTTACCTTCACCGCTACAGACTGTTTCTTTCCATATGAAAATAAATGAACATACACTTCCATATGAGTCACAAAATCTGTCGCATGTAGCTCTGACATATAATCAAAAGCAAGTCCCTCATGGAATCGTAGTAACTCCATCACCTCATAATATTTTGAAGGATCCACCACAAGAGTTGGTACATCTTTTGAAAGTTTATTAATATAGGAATCTACTAATGTGCTACCTCCTAATTTACCCCTAATAACCTCAACATACTGATTGAGATACGGCTGATTAACGGACGGTTCTTCTTGCTTCGGTACATCTTCCTTTTCACTTTCAGCACCCTTCGTCTTCGCCCTTGCCGCCGCAGCCGCTTTCGCCTTCGCTGCTGCAATTGCCTTCGCCTTTTCATCTCCCAAATTCCCATCACCTTGCGAAGCTTTCTGTTTCGCTAGCGCCGCTGCTTTTGCTTTCGCAGCTGCCACGGCCTTCGCCTTCGCTTTAGCCTTTTCTTCTTCCGTTACCTCTTCTGTTCCTTCTCTTTTTTGCTTCGCTAGCGCAGCCGCTTTTGCTTTCGCAGCTGCGGCTGCCTTCGCCTTCGCTTTGGCCTTTTCTTCTTCCGTTACTTCTTCTGTTCCTTCTCTTTTTTGCTTCGCTAATGCTGCCGCTTTTGCTTTCGCAGCTGCGGCTGCCTTCGCCTTCGCCTTCGCTTTGACCTTTTCTTCTTCCGTTACTTCTTCTGTTCCTTCTCTTTTTTGCTTTGCTAGCGCCGCTGCTTTTGCTTTCGCAGCTGCGGCTGCACGTTGTTTTGCTTCTTCTACAGTCATTCCATCAATTTTTGGTAGCGCTTTCTCTTTTTCTTGATTTTCTCCTTCAAGCTTACTTATTTCCCCATCATGTTTCGCAACAAGACGTTTTCTCGCTTCTTCTTTCGCGCGCCTAGCAGCTTCTCTTTTCAGATCCTCTAAATCTTTATTTGGATTACTCATTTATTCGTCACCTGCTTCCCTGTCTTTGCCTCGTAACGAATTTTCTCTTTCAACTTATTAATTCCATAAATTAAAGCTGCAGGGTTTGGTGGGCATCCAGGAATATACACATCAACTGGTACAATTTGATCTACACCTTTCACAACAGCGTACGAATTCACATACGGACCACCAGCAGTCGCACAAGATCCCATCGCAATAACCCATTTCGGTTCAGGCATTTGATCATATAAACGCCTAACAATAGGAGCCATCTTCTTCGTTACCGTTCCCGACACAATCATGACATCTGATTGCCTTGGTGAAGTCCGAAAAAATGACCCAAATCGATCTAAATCGTAATGTGATGAACCTACTCCCATCATTTCAATCGCACAGCATGCCAGTCCGAATGTCATCGGCCATAAAGAATTACTCCTCGCCCACCCTTTTAACTGCTCCAATGTAGAAAAAAAGATATTTCTCTCTAATTCCGCTCGCTCATTTGGATGTAGTGCCTCAAAATTTATAACCATTGTAACACCTTCTTTTTCCAAGCATAAGCTAATCCAACTAGCAACATTACAACAAAGATGAGCATTTCAATTAATGCAAATAAACCTAGCTTGTCATATGCAACAGCCCATGGATATAGAAATAAAGTTTCTACATCAAAGATGACAAACAATAAAGCGAAAATATAGTAACGAGCATGAAACCGAATATTTGCATCATGAAAAGGCTCAATTCCACTCTCATACGTCGTCGCTTTTGCTGCACTTGGTTTGTTTGGGCGCAGCATCCTTCCTAATGTAAGAGCCACTACCGGCAGTAATATGCCTACTAGCAAGAAAATCAAAACGATCATATAATTATTTTCATATACACTTGCCATTGTGAAACCCTCCCCCCTGAATTAAGAACAAGTTCACTTAGTAAACAATATGTCCCAGTTGCGACAAATATTATTTTTAAATTTTTCTAAATAATTAAACTATTTTATTTATTATAGCAAACTTCAAATTCCTATGTCGATATGTTGAGGACAGAAACAAGAATTATTAAAATCTATTTTTATAACTCGCTATACCGGTGCAAAATAAGTATAGAATTTATATATATTTTTTAGGCAATCACAAAAAATAAAAAGGGAAGTTTATATGTATATACCGTAGGTGATATAAATGAAAAAACAAACACATGTAAGTATTCTTATAATCATTTTATTGTTTTCTATCGCAATTCATTACGTAGCCATGCTCTTTCTATATGAATACTCATTTCCCTTTCAAATATTAATTGGAATGAGTACCCTATTAATTGATATTATCGCTTGTAGTTATATATTTTATTTTACAAATACGAAACAAGGGTTATCCCGTTTATTTTGGATCATATTATCTGTTGGGGCTCTCTCTTATTTCATTGGTGATATAGTTGTTTCCTATCAACGTTTAATTTTAAAGGACTACTATACGTTTGTTGATCCGTCTGACTTTTTTTACCTACTTTTTTTAATTAGCTTTGCACTTGCCTTTCTATACGAGATCATTTATAACCGGGACTTATTAGAAAAGCTTTTTATGATATGTGATATTTGTATTATCGTTACAGCCCAATTTACTTTAAGTTACTACTTACTTATTGAGCAAACCATTCACGTTTTCACAACATCCTATATCGATATATTTGTTCAACTTACCTATCCAATGGCTGATTTACTCTTTCTTTTAATTGGAATCAACCTTTTATTCAGACCATTATCCTTATTACCAAAACAAGTTGGTGCACTTCTTGGTAGTGCTTTAATTTTGTATGCTACTACAGATGCTATTTATGCTTATATAAAATATTTCACACCAGCGTATTCTATGTTTACAGTTACTCCGTTCTATCAAGTGGTTTTAGTGCTAGCAGCAATCGCCTGTATTCTTCATACGAAAGAGCCTGAAAAACAAGAGCAGGTACTATTAACGCCTAAATTTGGTGAATCAATCCGATTATCATTACCTTATATTTCTGTAGTAATGCTTATTATTTTTATATTGGCCGAATATGTTTTTGCCCCCATTGTAGTAATCGGGCTTATAATAACTTTCACTTTCGTTCTCATACGCCATAGTTTAGTTCGAAAACAAAATAAAATATTATTACTAGCCCAAATGCAATTCAACTTGGAACTCGAGAAACAAATTGAACTACGTACAGAAGATTTAGTAGAACAAAAAAATGAGCTCTATCATAACCAACAAATGTTTAAATCTTTATACGAGCACCATCCAGATCCAATCTTCACATTAGATTTGTACGGCAATTTTCTTAAAGTTAATAACGCTGGTACTACTTTACTAGGGTATCAAACGAATGAATTATTAAATCAACCTTACTACTCACTCATATACGAAGAAGATTTAGAAGAAATTATTAACGCCTTTCATCGCGTAAAAAAGGGGAATTCTATCTCTTTAGAAATACGAGCGTATCACAAAAACAGAGATATTTACTACTTGCATGTTACAGCTGTTCCCATCTTTTTAAAGGATCATATTTCAGGGGTCTACTTAATGATTAAAGATATTACGGAAAGCAAACAACAACAAGAACAAATTAACTTCCTAGCATATCATGATACTTTAACTGAACTTGCAAATCGCCGTGCATTTCATCAATATTTAGAAAAGGCGATTGCACGAGCAAAAATATCGAAAAGCTCCTTTGCTGTTATGTTTCTCGATTTAGACCGCTTTAAGGTTATTAATGATACTCTCGGGCATCGGGTGGGAGACCTCCTATTAATTGCAGTAGCCAAAAGGCTTGAACGATTATCAACACAGCATATGAAACTTGCTCGACTAGCTGGAGATGAGTTCACAATCCTCATCGAAAATTATAAAAAAAGGACAGATGTAAAAAAAATAGCTGATATGATTGTAGCGGCCATGAACAAACCATTCGAAATCGAAAATCAGCATTTACGAATCTCACCGAGTATCGGGATTGCAATATACCCTGAAGCGGGCGAAGACCCACTTTCTATTTTACAACATGCCGATATGGCCATGTACGAAGCAAAAAATAAAGGAAAAAATCGTAGCTCTCTTTATACGAAAGAACTATATAAGAAAATAGAACGAAAAGCTCGAATCGAAAAGGATTTGCCACTCGCTTTAGTAAACAAGGAATTTTATCTCGTCTATCAGCCACAAATTGATACGACAACAAATAAAATTATCGGCGCTGAAGCATTAATACGTTGGAAACATCCACTATTAGGTGACATTTCACCATGTGAGTTCATTCCAATTGTAGAAGAAACGCCACAAGTCGTTCCACTTGGACATTGGGTATTAAAAGAAGCCTGTCTCCAATTAAAAATATGGCATACCTTTGGCTATCAAAATTTAAAAATAAGCGTTAATTTATCAGCAAAAGAGTTCCAACAAAATCAATTAATCGAAAACATTTCACAAATATTAAACGACGTGCAGGTCGATCCAAAACATGTCACACTTGAGTTAACAGAACGAATTGCGATGATTAATGAAAAAGAAACACTATCGAGACTGAAGCAATTAAAAGAATATGGCATTCAAACGGCCATTGATGACTTCGGTACTGGCTATTCTTCTCTCGCTTATTTATCAATTTTCCCTATCGATACATTAAAGGTACCAAGAGAATTTACACAACTAGCCGATCATCGCCCTGAAGAAAGAGCCATCTTTTCCACTATCCTTTCTCTTGCAAATACTTTAAATCTCTCTGTCATTGCTGAAGGAATTGAAACGGAAAAACAACTTAAGTTTCTACAAAAAAACAACTGTAAATATATGCAAGGTTACTATTTCAGTAAACCTTTAACAAGTAAACAGTTTATAAAATTTCTACAAAAAACACCCAGTATGAACAATTAATTCACACTGGGTGTTTTTATCCTGCTATTTGCGAGAGTGAAAGTTCGTTATCATTTTGGGATGAATAAAGCCCCAATGACAACAGTTTCACTTTATATTGTTGGGGTTTTTTTCTCGTAATATTCTTCTGCAACCTCTTCGTAAAAAGCTGAAGCTGTCGTATAGAAATATGGAATTAACCAGAGGAATCCAATCCCTAATGTAATACAACTTAATATAAACCAACCAATAAAACTTAAACATAAAATGAAATACTCCATTTTATGCCCATCCATCATACGACGGCTTTCTGTAATGGCTTGATTCAATGAATACTCGGGATGATCGTTTATAATAAAATACGTCATCGCATAAGAAAATGATTTAATAATGCCTGGAATAATGAAAAGTAAAGTCCATAAAAGAAGATAAAGATTCACTAATAAATATACTAAAAATGATTTTAAAAATCTTTTCCCCTCTGTAAACCAAACAAATACATTGCCGATACTAGCTTGTTTTTCACGAATGATATTTAAAGCCAGATAATACCCCCCTAAAGTTAACGGTCCGGTAACAAAAAGTGTAAGAATATCTATCGAAAATGAACCAGTTGTATCTTGCCAACCGAAAGTTGAAGAAAATCCCCACTTAACACTAAAACTAAACATCGTGATAAGAATTGAAATTAATAATGTTGCCCCAACAGCTAAGCCCCATTTTCCTTCTAGAGAGTCTAACGCTTCTCCTTTTAAATCACTAATCATAATTAGCCTCCTATACGTAACAATTCTATTAGTATAGCATGTTCTTACCGCAATTCATCTTTTGAAATATAGCGATAAAAATGAGATGTCGTTGTACCCATATACGGACTAAGCCAAAGAAAACCTATTCCAAATGTCAAAATCGCTAAAATAACCCACCCTATAAAACTAAGCCATAAAAGAAACAAATCTAACTTATGTCCCTTCATAAGACCCTTACTTTCTTTCATTGCTTGTGACACACTATATTCTGGATTTCCAATCATTACATAGTACGTCATTGCATAAGAAAAATACATCACAATCATGCCAACGATTGAAATAGCTAATAGTACGAAGAAAGCAATTGCAAATGACGTATTCCCTTCTTCACCTAACAATGCAAATAAGCCTATTAACAACATCGGAATCCATGTACCTGTATATAACAAAATCGCAAGCATTGCCCACATTGTTTTCATCATTCTTTTAAAACCACGAAATCCTTCGAATAAGTAATCTACTTTAGCACCTTCTCGTTTACTAATCTGTAGACATACATTCGTATAACCGTATGATGTAATACCATACGATGCGTTACTCAAAATTATCATGATACAATAAAATACCCCAAATGTAATAGCTGCTCCAATTGATATTGTTTCCCCTTCAATTGAACCAGCGAAGCTAACAATTAAAAAAAATAGAATAAGTCCTGGAATTAAAAGTATAAGCATTGCAGCCATTGAAACAACATAACTTAAAATAAAATATAAAATCGTTGATCCAACACCTAGTCCCCAATTCCCCTTTAAAGAGTGCAACGCTTCTCGTTTCATTTCACCGATCATTGATTCATCCCCTTTATGAAATATAAATTGTTGTACATTCTCTACTTATACAACCATCAATGCAATTATACCATTTTTGTAAAATTACCCATAAAATACAATAAAAAAAATCCGTAAAGGTTTTACCTTTACGGATTTTTTTATTTCATATCGGAAACGTTTAAACGGTTCACAGCACGTTGTAATGCCATTTCTGCACGTTTAAAGTCAACATGTGCTTGTTTGTCTTGCATACGTTGCTCAGCGCGACGCTTCGCTTCATTTGCACGATGGATATCGATATGGTTTGCTTCTTCAGCAGATGATGATAATACAGTTACTTTATCTGGACGAACTTCGATAAAGCCACCGCTAACTGCTACATAATCAGTGTGTCCACCATTTTTCAGACGAACTGCACTAATTTTTAATGGTGCAACAGTTGGAATGTGACCTGGTAAGATCCCCATTTCCCCACTCTCTGCTTTTACACTTACCATCTCTACTTCTTTTTCGTAAACCGGTCCATCAGGAGTTACAATACTGACTGGAAATGTCTTCATACTTCGTCCCCCCTAAGGCCTTACGCCATCATTTTCTTCGCGTTTTCAATAACTTCTTCAATGCCACCAACAAGGCGGAATGCATCTTCTGGAAGGTCATCATATTTTCCTTCTAGAATTTCTTTGAAACCACTAACTGTATTTTTTACAGGTACATAAGAACCTTTTTGACCTGTAAACTGCTCAGCTACGTGGAAGTTTTGAGATAAGAAGAATTGAATACGACGAGCACGATGTACAACTAACTTATCTTCTTCAGATAACTCATCCATACCTAAGATAGCGATGATGTCTTGAAGCTCTTTATAACGTTGTAAAGTTTGCTGTACTTGACGAGCTACCTCATAATGCTCTTCTCCTACGATTTCTGGAGAAAGTGCACGAGATGTAGATGCTAATGGATCTACGGCTGGGTAAATACCCATTTGCGTTAAACGACGCTCTAAGTTTGTTGTTGCATCTAAGTGAGCGAACGTTGTAGCTGGTGCTGGGTCAGTATAGTCATCGGCTGGTACATATACCGCTTGGATAGACGTGATAGACCCTTTATTTGTAGATGTAATACGCTCTTGTAATTGACCCATTTCTGTTGCAAGTGTTGGTTGGTAACCTACCGCAGATGGCATACGACCAAGAAGGGCAGATACTTCAGAACCCGCTTGCGTGAAACGGAAGATGTTATCGATGAACAATAGTACGTCTTGTCCTTGCTCATCACGGAAATGCTCAGCCATTGTTAAACCTGTTAATGCAACACGTTGACGTGCTCCAGGTGGCTCGTTCATTTGTCCGAATACCATCGCAGTTTTCTTGATTACGCCAGAATCACTCATTTCGTGGTATAAGTCATTACCCTCACGAGTACGCTCACCTACACCAGCGAATACAGAGATACCACCGTGCTCTTGTGCGATGTTGTTAATTAATTCCTGAATTAATACTGTTTTACCTACGCCGGCACCACCGAATAGACCGATTTTACCACCCTTAATGTAAGGAGCAAGTAAGTCTACTACTTTAATACCAGTTTCAAGAATTTCTACTTTAGTAGATAACTCTTCGAATGCAGGTGCTTGACGGTGAATTGGATCACGGTGTACATCCGCAGGAAGTTCACCATCTAAGTCAATTGCATCACCTAATACGTTAAATACACGACCAAGTGTTGCATCACCAACTGGTACAGAGATTGCTTTACCAGTATCTTCTACTTCTGTGCCACGAACAAGTCCATCTGTGGAAGACATTGCAACTGTACGAACTGTGTCATCACCTAAATGAAGTGCAACTTCAAATGTTAAGTTAATGTTTGCTCCGTTTTCGTTGCTTTGTTTTACCGTAAGGGCGTTGTAGATTTCTGGTAGCTTTCCGCCATCAAACTTAACGTCTACAACCGGACCCATGATTTGCGTAACGCGCCCTTTATTCATCGGGTTCCCTCCTAGCTTTCTTTTAATTAGCCAGCTTTCTAAGAGAAGTCGGCTTTTAATTTTTTATTAGTTTATAGCTTATGCGACTCTTTTGACAGAGCCGCTTCCACTTTTTATTGAATCTAGTTCCAGCGGCTAGAACAGTCGGTCATTTCGCGCCTTCCTGTGAGGCAAATTACGCCTCTTCGTCAGGAGCTCCAATGCCCTCCTGTTCTGGACGAGCCGCTTCCACTTTTTATTACTATTCTAACGCTGCTGCTCCACCAACGATTTCCGTAATTTCTTGCGTAATCGCTGCTTGACGTGCACGGTTGAATGAAAGTGTAAGTGAATCGATAACTTCCATTGCGTTGTCTGTAGCACTCTTCATTGCTGTCATACGCGCCGCGTGCTCACTTGCTTTACCGTCTAGTAATGCACCGTACACTAAGCTTTCTGCGTATTGTGGCAATAATACTTTTAATATTTCTTCTTCAGAAGGTTCGAATTCATAAGCTGTCGTCGGTTTGTCAGACGCCACATCAGTAAGCGGTAAAATTTTATTTTCCGTTACTTCTTGTGAAATTTTACTTACGTAATGGTTGTAGTAAATATACAGCTCATCATAAGCACCATCTGCGAACATCGCAATTGCTCGAGAAGCAAGATCTTTAATATCAGTAAATGATGGGTGGTCAGATAATCCAACTACTTCATCAATGATGTTAAATCCGCGACGTTTTAAATAATCACGTCCTAGTCGGCCAAGCACAATAATTGAATATTGGTTTGAATCCATATTATGACGTTCACGAATCACGTTACTAACTGTACGTAATACGTTACTGTTATAACCACCTGCTAGTCCGCGATCAGATGTAATAACGATGTATCCTGTACGCTTTACAGGACGCGCATTTAGCATTGGATGATTAATTCCTTTACTTCCTTGCGCAATGCTCGCTACTACTTCTTGAATCTTTTCCATATACGGAACGAAAGATTTAGCATTTTGCTCTGCACGGTTTAACTTAGATGCAGATACCATCTCCATCGCTTTCGTAATTTGACTCGTTTTCTTTGTCGAGGTAATCTTCGCTTTTATATCGCGTAAAGATGCCACAGGTTTTCACCACCTTTTTTCCGGAAGTTGGCACGATTAGTAAGAATCCTCTTCCTAATCTACGTTGCAAGATATTCTTGCTCATGATTGAAGGAAAAGAATAGGTGCACCTACTCTTTTCCTCTACATAACCGTCAGCAATCTCAGAACCTGAGATGCCTTTTATATATACTATCTAGCTCCAGCGGCTTGAATGCTCGGTGGCTTCACTTCACATTCAAATCGAGCCGCTTCCGCTTTTATTAATTACTCAGAAGCTACGAATACTTTTTTAAATCCGTTAATTGCTGCTGCAAATTTGTCGTCATCCGCAAGTTTCTTAGTTGTGCGGATTTCGCTTAATAAGTCAGCTGCATTTGAATCTAACCAAGCATGGAATTCTTCTTCGAAACGAGTGATATCGACTACTGGGATATCATCTAGGAATCCACGTGTTAAAGCGTAAAGAATGATAACTTGTTTCTCTACACGTAACGGTTTGTGTAATCCTTGTTTTAATACCTCAACTGTACGAGCACCACGGTTTAGTTTCGCTTGTGTTGCTTTATCAAGGTCAGAACCGAACTGAGCGAACGCTTCTAACTCACGGTAAGATGCAAGGTCAAGACGAAGTGTACCTGATACTTTACTCATTGCTTTAATCTGAGCAGATCCACCTACACGTGATACAGAAGTACCCGCATCGATCGCTGGACGTACGCCAGAGAAGAATAGGTCAGATTGTAAGAAGATTTGTCCATCCGTAATCGAGATTACGTTTGTTGGGATGTAAGCTGATACGTCCCCTGCTTGTGTTTCGATGAAAGGTAGTGCAGTTAAAGAACCGCCGCCTCTTGCATCACTTAATTTTGCTGCACGCTCTAATAAGCGAGAATGTAAGTAGAATACATCCCCTGGATATGCTTCACGACCTGGAGGACGACGTAATAGTAATGAAAGCTCACGGTAAGCCGCTGCTTGTTTTGATAAGTCATCATATACTACTAATACGTGTTTACCATTGTACATGAACTCTTCACCCATTGTTACACCAGCGTAAGGAGCTAAGTATAATAATGGAGCTGGTTGAGAAGCTGATGCAGTTACAACGATTGTGTAATCTAATGCACCGTGCTTACGTAGTGTTTCTACTACGTTACGTACAGTTGATTCTTTTTGTCCGATAGCTACATAGATACAAATCATATCTTCATCTTTTTGATTAATGATTGTATCAAGTGCAACTGCTGTTTTACCTGTTTGACGGTCACCGATGATTAACTCACGTTGACCACGGCCAATTGGTACAAGAGCATCGATCGCTTTAATACCTGTTTGAAGTGGCTCATGAACAGATTTACGATCCATTACACCTGGTGCTGGACTTTCGATTGGACGAGTGTTTGTTGTATTGATTGGGCCTAAACCATCAACTGGTTGACCTAATGGGTTTACAACACGACCGATTAGTTCTTTCCCTACTGGTACTTGCATGATGCGACCAGTACGACGAACTTCGTCACCTTCACGGATTTCTGTGTAAGGTCCTAAAATAATGATACCTACATTGTTTTCTTCTAAGTTTTGTGCTAGCCCCATAACGCCGTTAGAGAACTCTACAAGTTCACCAGCCATAACGTTATCAAGACCATGAGCACGCGCGATACCGTCACCAACTTGGATAACTGTACCAACATCACTAACTTCGATTTCAGACTGATAGTTCTCGATTTGTTGCTTTATCAGTGCGCTAATTTCTTCAGCTCTGATGCTCATGTGCTTCACCCCTATCTATTCTTCATTAATTCACGTTGAATACGTGCTAATTTTCCTTGTAAACTTCCATCATAAATGCGATTTCCAATACGTACTTTAATGCCGCCTAGTAAATCTTCATCTACAACATTTTTTACGCGAATTGCATCTTTTCCCGTTCTCTTTGCAAATGCTTCTGCAATGTTAAGCTTCTCTTCTTCAGATAGAAGACGAGTAGAATACACAGTTGCATCCGCTACGTTACGTTCTTCATTAGCAAGAACAACATATTCATCTGCAATTTCAGGTAAGATTTCAATGCGCTTGTTATCAATTAAAATATATAACGTATTTAAAATAGATTCAGAAACAGATCCGAATACGTTTGCAAGAAACGTTTTCTTCTGCTCTTTTGAAATGTTCGGTTGCGTTAAAAAGCTATGTAGTTCTCCGTTCTTTACATAAACGTTTTGTACAAGGCGTAATTCCTCTTCAAACATTTCTAATACGTGTTTTTCTTTTGCAATTTTAAAAAGAGCGACAGCATAACGTTTTGCTACAATCCCATTGCTCATCGCGCTTCTCCTACTTCTTTAATATAATCGCGAATTAACTTCACTTGATCTTCTTCTTTTAACTCTTTTTCAATTACTTTAGAAGCAATTTGAACAGATAAAGAAGCGACTTGTTCTTGTAAAGCAGCAATCGCTTGCTCTTTTTCGCGTTGAATTTCTTGTACAGCAGATGCTTTAATTGATTCTGCTTCTTCTTTCGCAGCAGCAACAATCACATCTTTTTGATCTACAGCTTGTTTTTTCGCTCTTTCGATTAACTCTTGTGCTTCAACACGCGATTGTTTTAACATTTCACGTTGTTCTTCTACTAATTTCTTCGCTTCAGCGTTACTTCTTTCTGCAGCGTCGATTTCACTAGTAACATGCTCTTCACGTTCTTTCATAATTCCCATTAAAGGACCCCACGCAAATTTGCGTAGCATTACTAATAGAAGTAAGAAAATGAACAATGTATAAGCAATCGTTCCAAATGGAATGGCAGCCCCTAATAATAAAGTTGGCACAAGGATTCACTCCCTTCAAAATATCTAAATTGATCATATGAAAAAAAAAGACATACGTTTCGTTCATAAAGCAATGGCGAAGAAAGTTCAAAAAACACTCTTCGCCATCTATGTAAGGGGAGTCTCCCTTATTTGTTCATTACGATGAAAGCAATAACTACACCGATGATTGGAAGTGCCTCAACTAAAGCAACCCCGATGAACATAATTGTTTGAAGTGCGCCTTTTAATTCTGGTTGACGAGCAACACCTTCGATTGTACGTGATACGATAAGACCGTTACCAATACCTGCACCTAATGCTGATAAACCAATTGCAATTGCAGCTGCGATTACACCTAAACTCATTTAATTTGTCCTCCTTTGTATTATAAAAAAATAAATTTTTTCTTACTTAAATTATATTAATGGTCATGGCTTACTTTATGAGCCATATAAACCATCGTTAACATAACGAAAATAAATGACTGGATTGATCCAACGAATACACTGAATCCCATCCATGCTAACATCGGTACAAGCGCACCTAATGCTCCAAGAACTGATGCTCCGCCTAACTTAGCAAGTAATCCTAACAGGATTTCACCTGCATAAATGTTACCGAACAAACGAAGACCTAACGTTAATGTGTTAGCAAACTCCTCAATAACCTTTAATGGGAATAAGAATTTCATAGGTTGGAAATAACCTTTAACGTATTCTTTCGTACCCTTCATCTTAATTCCATAATAATGGGTGAGGGTAACTACCATCACGGCTAATGTTAATGTAACTGCTGGATCAGACGTTGGTGATCTCCACCATGCAATATGTTCGCCAGCCTCAACTGTTGAATACATGAATGGTAAACCAAGGAAGTTCGATACGATGATAAACATGATAAGCGTAACGCCAAGCGTTAAGAAACGTCCACCTGTTTTCCAGTCCATCGTACTATTGATAATCCCTTTCACGAAGTCAAACACCCATTCCATGAAATTTTGCATTCCTGTTGGGCGAAGAGCTAAGCTGCGAGTTCCTATAACTGCGATTAAGAAAACAATAACTGCTGCTACAGTAACCATCATAACTGATGACAAATCGAACGTTAAACCTAGAAATTCAACTAATTTACCGTGTTCCACTAGTAATTCACCTCTCTTCCCTGCTCTTATACTCTAAATAAAGAAAATCTATGATCATGACAAGATATCCTGTCAGCAATCCTACACCTAAGCCCCACATCGCAATTAACTCTTGATATTTGGCTGCAAATAAAATTAATAACCCAATTGTCGCGAATCTCGAATATGTACTTACCGCTGTTGCCTTAAACTTCACGTTTTCTCCATTCGTTACGCGATCTAACAGCTTGTCTGTTCTACGTGCAATGATGCGCAAACTAAGAAAACTGAAAATCGTTCCGATAATCAGCCCAAGAAATACATCCTTGTAAGAGGTGAATCCCCATCCTAGCACTAGAAGCGCAAGCAAGTAGTACATATATTTCTTTTGTCTTTGGACAAGTCCATGTACGTCTATCATCATTGCTCTCCCGAATAGTAATGTCGAATGAGTCGAATCATTGCGTATACCCCTGTTCCTAATCCTAGTAATAAACCTATAATAAGAAACAATGGAAACGTTCCAACCTTATTATCAATCCACTGCCCACCAAAGATTCCAATAAGAATAGAACCGACTAATTGAGCAAGAATTCCTGACATTAAAGCATAAGCTTTTATATGGCTGCGGTCGTTTTTTTGCAAGGATTCATCCCTCCAATATGTAACCCTCATTCACGATGTGTTAATAATAACTCATTTTTTTGCATAAATCCTATACAAAATAAAAAGTTTACATTTTCGTCACGGAATAGATGTATTTTTGTCACTGAAAGCCCTACCATCTATCCCCGTTGTTAGCATACAATAGGGTATTAACAGTGTCAACGAGAAATCGTAAAAAATCAAAAAATTTGAGTATTAGGCATTTCCTCCCAAAAATGAAAACGTTCCCCTTCTAAATACTGGTTAGAGATATGCAATTTCTAACAGTTTTCTCTTTATAATGGAAGGAAATGTTCACAAGTTTGTCACTATTATATTTTTAAGATATAACGCTTTCCTTCCATAATATAGTGCTCCTTAGACGTAAGACTTCTATATTATATGTGTTGTGTATGCAACTTATGTTGTATACACGTTGCATATTTATCCCCCTCCCCTGCCTGCATACCCGGGACAAAAAAAGACGAGTAGGGAATTCCCTCTCGTCAGTTGTCTTACTTCGTTCCGAATAAACGGTCACCAGCATCACCAAGACCTGGCACTACATAACCGTGGTCATTTAACTTTTCATCTAATGCTGCTACATAAATATCAACATCAGGATGCTCTTCTTGTACTACTTTTACTCCTTCTGGAGCTGCTACGATACACATTAATTTAATTTGTTTCGCACCGCGTTTTTTCAGAGAGTTAATTGCTTCAGCTGCAGAACCACCTGTTGCTAGCATCGGATCTAGTACGATAAAGTCACGCTCTTCTACATCCGTTGGAAGTTTCACATAGTATTCTACCGGTTGCAATGTTTCAGGGTCACGGTATAAACCAACGTGTCCTACTTTTGCTGCTGGAATTAATTTCAGAATTCCATCAACCATTCCTAAACCTGCACGTAAAATCGGAATTAAACCAAGTTTTTTACCAGCGATCACTTTTGTTGTCGCTTTACTTACAGGCGTTTCAATTTCAATGTCTTTAAGTGGAAGGTCGCGAGTAATTTCGAAAGCCATTAAGCTTGCTACTTCGTCCACTAATTCACGAAAATCTTTCGTACCTGTATTCTTATCGCGAATATATGTAATCTTATGTTGAATTAACGGGTGATCAAATACATACAGTTTTCCCATGTGAATCTCTCCTTTAGATGATATTCATGCGTTTGCACGCTTTTTTACACTATTTACGATTGTAAAGAAAACGCTACTAATATTCAAGGGCAAATTTGGCAAAATCATGATTTTACGATGAATCTATCTAGTATCTTTACCAATAATGGGAGCTGTATCCTTCATTATATCGCCAAAATTTATTCATCATTTGTATACATACTTTAAAAACAATATATGTCCTCAAAAAAAACTGCTAAAACAAGTACGTTTCAGCAGTCTTTTTCAATCTATTATAGATCTGTATACATTGGGAATTTGCTCGTTAACGCTTCTACACGCTTACGTGCTTCTTCTAATGCAGCTTCATTTTCATGATTTTTTAATGTATAAGCAATAAGTGCAGCAATTTCATCCATGTCTTCTAAACCGAAACCACGAGATGTTACAGCTGCCGTACCGATACGTACGCCACTTGTTACAAATGGGCTTGCTGTTTCAAATGGGATTGTATTTTTGTTCACTGTAATACCAACTTCATCTAATACGTGCTCCGCTACTTTACCTGTGATTTCTAAATTACGAACATCAATCAAGATTAAGTGATTGTCTGTTCCACCAGAAACAAGTGTAAGTCCTTCTTTTTGAAGGCCTTCAGCTAAGCGGTTCGCATTATTAATGATATTTTGTGCATATGTTTTAAAGTCATCTTGAAGCACCTCACCAAATGCAACAGCTTTTGCAGCGATTACATGCATAAGTGGGCCACCTTGAATACCAGGGAAGATTGATTTATCAATTTGTTTTGCAAATTGCTCTTCACATAAAATCATACCACCACGCGGGCCACGTAATGTTTTATGTGTTGTTGTTGTAACGAAATGTGCATGTGGTACTGGGTTTGGATGTAAACCAGCAGCTACTAAACCAGCGATATGTGCCATATCAACCATTAAGTATGCGCCCACTTCATCTGCAATCTCACGGAATCGTTTGAAATCGATAACACGAGGGTATGCACTTGCACCTGCTACGATTAATTTTGGTTTATGTTCTTTCGCTTTTGCTAATACATCATCGTAATTAATACGGTGAGAGTCAGCATCCACGCCATATTCTACGAAATTATATTGTACTCCACTGAAGTTAACAGGGCTTCCGTGTGTTAAGTGACCACCATGAGATAAATTCATACCAAGTACTGTATCGCCTTGCTCTAGAATTGTGAAATATACTGCCATGTTCGCTTGTGCACCAGAATGTGGTTGAACATTTACGTGCTCTGCACCGAAAATTTCTTTTACGCGATCACGTGCGATATCTTCTACTACGTCTACGTGTTCACAACCACCGTAGTAACGTTTTCCAGGATATCCTTCAGCATACTTATTCGTTAAAACAGAACCTTGCGCCTCCATTACTGCTTCACTTACGAAGTTCTCCGAAGCGATTAACTCAATCTTTGAACGCTGTCTTCCTAGTTCTGCCTCAATTGCAGCAAATACCTTTTCATCTTGACGTTTTAAATGATCCACCAAAATCCCCCTTTTCTGAACGAATTACATCAATTCCCAACAGTTTTTTCTTATTTATTCAGAAAAAACGAAAATTCAGGTTGTAATTCTTTCGAACCTTCATGTTTTCAACTACATTCTAACATGACTTTCTATATCATAAAAGAAAAAAAAGACCGAAAATCGGTCTTTTCTTTCTTCTATTATAAAGTCAGACAACATACCTTTTATCCTATGATGAAAAGCTGCTATATGACTTCCTCATTTTTCGCATTTAACGGCAAGTAATCGTTTCTTCCTCCGCTGCATAAACAGCACGTGCTCCACCTATTAGTTTTCCACGTGTTTTCGCCATCGTTACATGTGCATTTCCAATTTCCTTCACACTTGTACGAACTGGAACAGCTACATGCTTTAAATGCATACCAATAAATGTATCACCAATATCCATTCCAGCATCCGCTTTAATAAATTCAACTACTACCGGATCTTTCAAATTGTGATACGCATATGTCCCCAATGCACCACCTGCTGATCTAACAGGCGTAACTGTTACAATTTCAAATTGATATTTTATCGCTACTTCTCTCTCAACTACTAAAGCACGGTTTAAATGCTCGCAACATTGGAACGCTAACGCAATACCTGTTTGCTCTTGAAATTGTTTTAACTCAGAAAAAATCGCCTCTGCTACTTCCATCGTTCCTGATGTTCCAATTCTTTCTCCTAGCACTTCGCTCGTGCTACACCCCACTACAAAAATTTGACCACTTTGCAATGAAGCTTGTTCTTGGAAATCAGAAAGCGATATTTGTAGCTGTTCTCTTACCTTTACGATTTCTGTCATTACGCCTCTTCCTTTCACAGGTTGGTTCACCAAATTATATTTCACACTACTGATAGTTAGAATCTATTACTTTGTTTCGTATGTTTTAATTTTTCCTACGCGGTTTTCGTGACGGCCACCTTCATAGTCAGTTGTTAACCAAATTTTTGCGATATCACGCGCTAGACCAGCACCAATTACACGCTCGCCCATTGCTAGCATGTTAGTGTCATTATGCTCTCTCGTTGCTTTCGCACTGAAAGTATCATGAACTAACGCACAACGAATACCGTTTACTTTGTTTGCCGCGATTGACATACCGATGCCTGTCCCACAAACTAAAATACCACGATCCACTTCACCATTTGCTACCATTTCCGCTGCTGGAAATGCAAAATCAGGGTAATCAACTGAACCAGCTTCACATTCACAACCTAAATCAATATATTCAATATTTAATTCTTCTAATAAACTTACAAGTTCTTTACGGATATTCATACCGCCGTGATCAGATGCTATTACTACTTTCATTTTTACCCCTCCAAAGTTTCAATCAATTATCTTCATTTCACATTCGCTACCTCAATAGGACGAAGTGATCTCCAATATCGTATTATACACGAAACATCAACCCTCTGAATGTTTTTTCAGTAAAGTTTGTACAAGTTTTTCCATCTCATCTAACGTTTCTTTATAAATAGAAAGCGATCCTCCAAAAGGATCTGAAATGTCTTTACCTATACCTTCAGTTAGTCCATATAATGTATTCAACTTCTTTTCAACACTCGGATAGTGACCAAGTACAAGTTGCTTATGATTTTCCGTCATCGTTACGACAATATCAGCCCAATCAAGCAAAGCTTCATTTACCTGCTGCGCGGCATGATCGATTGAAATTCCTTTTTCAGCTAAAGCTTCCTTCGCATATATCGATGCATCGCTTCCAGGATAGGCGAAAACACCAGCAGATTGCACTTCAAACTTATCTCCTCCATGATGACGAAGTAACGCCTCAGCCATCGGACTACGACATGTATTGCCAGTGCAAACAAATAACACTCGTTTCATCCAAACCCACCCCTTATATTGTATCTTTTCCCTTTAATAATAGCTTACATTAGGATGGAACAAAAGAAATGTGAATATACAAAAGGCGCATTTTTCTAAGAAAAATGCGCCTATCCACATATATGTGAAACCCTATTTCCAAGTGCCTAGAGTATTTTAACATACCTACTAAACATACAACAAAAAATAAGGAATCCATTTCATATGAAACGGATTCCTTTTATACAACAATTATTTCATTGTAACTTTCATTACTTCTGTTGAACCTTTTGTAGCTGTTACACCTACAGTTGTCTTAATAGACTCAGCTGCATCTGTGTTTGTAATAACGATTGGAGTAATCGTGCTTTTCGCTTTTTCACGGATTAATTCTAAGTCGAATGAGATTAATTTATCTCCAGCTTTTACAGCTTGTCCTTCAGAAACGTGAGCTTCGAAACCTTCACCTTCCATTTTTACAGTTTCTAATCCAACGTGGATTAAAATTTCTGTACCGTTTTTCGCTTTAATTCCGATAGCATGTTTCGTGTGGAATAATTGTACGATTTCACCATCAACTGGAGATACAACTACACCTTCAATAGGATCGATTGCAACACCGTCACCCATCATACGACCAGCGAATACTGGATCTGGTACTTCTTCAATATTTTTCACTGCTCCAGTTAATGGAGCTACAATTGTTTCTTCATTTGTTTTTGAACCAAGACCGAATAATTTTTTAAACATAGGATAGTCCTCCTTATAATTTACCTAAAAGTTTATAGGGCAATCCCTAGTAAAGCTCGGGATACATGTAAGACTTCATACTTCGAATATTATACTGTAAAAACGCTTTCGAAATAAATTACGTCATTACTAATAGACTCTTATTGTAGCGCTTCACAAAATTCCAGTCAATTCTGATTGTCTGAATAACAATAAGAAGTTAACTTCTACTTATATTTTCTCTTTTTTCGCCCAACTTGTCTAGAGGTCTTTACTACATTTTATTTTTTGTCGTTAATTTGTAAAATTTAATTCAAACTTTTTTCGAAATTCACTTGACTAAAGTAAGTAACTATTTTATCATTACTTACATAAGGTAAGTTAATAAACTTTCAGGAGGTTTTCAAAAATGATGGATTTCGGTCTTCTTATTATTCGTCTTATTATAGGAATTACATTCATGGGTCATGGTGCTCAAAAATTATTCGGTTGGTTCGGTGGTTATGGCTTAAAAGGAACAGGCGGTTGGATGGAATCAATCGGTTTACGCCCTGGTGTATTTATGGCATTTATGGCTGGTGCAACTGAATTACTAGGTGGTTTCTTATTCGCATCAGGTATTTTCACTGTAATTGGTTCATTATTTATCGTTGGAACAATGTTAATGGCAATCTTCACTGTTCACGGAAAAAATGGTTACTGGGTAACACAAGACGGATTTGAATATAATTTAATGTTAATCGCTGTCGCTGTTGGTGTCGCTTTAATCGGGCCTGGCGCATACGTTTTACTTTAATATTTATCTCAATTTCAAGATGTTTACTTAAAAAGAGATTACTTCAGTATAATTGAGGTAATCTCTTTTTTACATCATTAAAAAAATATTATTTCCAGCAGGAGTTTCCCACTAACATCTTGTAAACAAACAATAAGTCGTCATATTCAGAAGGGAGATTTTAAACATGTTATCAATTAATCCAAATGAACAAACGGAAAAAGAGAATTACAAATTATTAACGGGCAGCATTATTCCACGTCCCGTCGCATTCGTTACTTCTATAACAAAAGACGGTGTATTAAATGGAGCGCCTTATAGTTATTTCAATATTGTTGCTGCTAATCCACCACTTATTTCAGTTTCTGTACAACGAAAAGCAGGAACACCGAAAGATACTTCCCGAAACGCAATGGAACAAGGAGAGTTTGTTGTACATATTTCTGACGAATCTTACATAGAAGCGATTAATGAAACAGCAGCTAACCTTCCGCCAAACGAGAGTGAAATCGAACTAGCAAAACTAACACCAATTAAAAGTGACGTCATCTCTGTTCCAGGTGTGAAAGAAGCGAACATTCGAATGGAATGCGTACTAGAACGCGCAATCCCTCTTGGCGGAACGGAAGACTCACCAGCTTGCGATCTACTAATCGGACGCATCGTTCGTTTCCACGTCGCAGAACACCTATACGAAAAAGGCCGCATTCACGCAGAAGGACTAAAACCAGTAAGCCGTCTAGCAGGACACAACTATGCAAAATTAGGAGAACAATTTGAATTGGTGAGGCCAGTTTAAAAGCGGAAGCGGCTCGCCCAGAATCGCAGGGCATTGGAGCCCTCGACCTTGAAGCGCTTTTTGCTTCATGCGCGAGAGCGAAATGACCGGAGATTCTAGCCGCTGGAGCTGGATATATCTAAAAGCGAAGGTAACTTAATTACCTCCATCACTCAAACATAAAATCCCCTGCTAAATAGCAGGGGATTTTATCATTGTAATTCTTCCTTCTTTTCCTCTAAAGCAGGCAATTTCTCTTTTTTCGGTTTCCCAAGCTTAATTACTAAGAAATATAGGGAAAGCAATGTAATAAGAAAAACAATTAAAAAAGGGTATGGAGAATAAAAAGTACGCGCTGCCTCAGTCTTTCCGGCAACAAACTTCAATGACTCAATATCTAAAAACTCAGCAAACATTTGTACACCGAGCATACTAAACCAAAAACAAAAAAACTAATAATAATACCAAAAACTTGCTTCAATCTCGTCATTCATCTCATCCTTTCTATATCTGTAATTTTTAGTGCAATAAATATAGTACAAACAAAATATGCACAGAAAGGAACCATCTCACCATTCACGAATTAACTTAATCCAACCTAACATCGAAATTTGCAAAATAATACCCCAAATTATAAGTCTTCTTAGCCATCGAGGAAAGAAGGTTAAAAACTTAACATACCATTCCAATAGCGTGTTCATAATTCCCTCCTACATAAAATTATATAGGAAAAAGGATATATAATCCAAATCCAACCAGAATGATACCACCTACTATCTCACCATATGTACCGAGTATACCTTTCGCATGTCTACCAATTAATAAACCAAACCACGCTAATAACATGCTAATAAATCCAAAAAGTAATATTGTAATAATCGTCTGTGCTCCGTAAATACCAAGACTAAGGCCTACCGAAAAGCTATCTATACTGACGCCAAATGCAAATACAAATAAACTAATTCCAATAGGAGCTGTTCTAGTCTCTTCGTTTTCTAAAATAGACGAATATACGATATAAAACCCTAGACCAATTAATAAAATAGCACCTGCAAAATGTGCAATGTCCCCATACTTCTCTGATAAAAAACGACCTAATACCATTCCTATAAATGGCATGATTATATGAAAAATCCCTATCGTCATACCGATATACAGGATTTGTCTTAACTTTAAGGTCATCATCCCCATACCAAGACTCACCGAGAACGCATCCATCCCTAAGGCGAATGCCATAATTATTAAAGGTATTAGCTGTTCAAACGTCATTCATGTCCCTCCTCGGACGTGCTACTTCAAAATATGCTTATCCGAGGAGAAATATTCTGTTTGCTAATCGTACATTATCATTCAGTAATAATATGATGTCCTGCTGCTTTTGTTAAGCGATTCATTATTGCATTCCCTATTCCGTCATTCGGGAACGACTCACTAAAAATAACATCCACTTCACTTGCATCGAACGTTCTAAGTACATCATATAATTTGGTCGCAACACTAGCTAAATCACTTCGCATACCACAAGATAATACGACATCTGCACTATATACATGCTGATATTCTTCTGTCGTTAATACACCTACTTTAAATCCTTCATCCTTCTTCTTATCCACAAGACGCTGAATAAACTCACGTGATCCTTCAACAATACTAAGTGGCGCTTTCGGTGCATAATGTGTATATTTCATTCCAGGTGATTTCGGTTTTTCCTTCTCGTCCTTTAAAGCTGGATCTAAAGAAACAGTACCTATTACTGCTTCCAATTGTTCTTTCGTAATCCCGCCTGGACGTAAAATTGTTGGAATCTCACTTGTACAATCGATTACAGTTGATTCAACGCCTACTCCCGTTGCCCCACCATCAACAATACCTGCAATCTTTCCATTTAAATCTTCATATACGTGAGAAGCTAACGTTGGGCTTGGACGCCCTGAACGATTCGCACTCGGTGCTGCAACCGGTACATTCGCCTCCTCAATAAGAGCGAGCGCTACTGGATGATCCGGCATTCTTACTCCAACCGTATTAAGACCTGCCGTCACCTTCTCAGAAATACCTTCTTTTCTTGGCAAAATAATCGTTAATGGTCCTGGCCAAAAGTGTTCCATTAACTTCTCCGCAACCGGCGGAATTTCATTTACAATCCCATCTAACTGAGATTTTGTACCTATGTGAACAATAAGTGGATTATCACTTGGTCTCCCTTTTGCTTCAAAAATTTTCGCAATTGCTTCATCATTCATCGCGTTTGCACCTAGCCCATATACCGTTTCCGTAGGGAAGGCAACCGCTTCGTTTTCTCTTAATAGTCTTGCTGCTTCTTGTAACTGTGGATAATTTTTTTTTCTTTCCACAACATTATCCACAACCCACATATTTGTGTGCATTTTTTTCCACGTCCTTTTCTACCCTGAAATACTTGTCTATTTTTAGTTTACTATGAGATTTATCCAAAAGACAAACAAGGTTTATCCACAAAATGTGGATAAACCTAATTAATCCGTGGATAACTTTGTGAATAGCTGACAATTTAGTATTATTGCATTTGGCTCTTTTATATTTTTACAAAAGTGTTCTAGCTGTCGAATTCCCTCTGGCACTTTCTCTCTCTCTATAGTGACAAAGTCAAAAAACTGAAAGATTGTTATAGATTGTGGATGATTTGTTAGTAAGTACAATTGTCGAATATTTTTTTCTTTCATATACTGCAAAAACATTTCGAAAAAATATAAGAAAGTCTGTTTATCCACATGAGGTGTGAATAAACAAGAACGAATAAGTGCATTTTCTTCACTTTGTTCATATCCAATTACAGCTCGTATTTCTTCCGCCTCTTCCAAAATCATAAATTGTGCGTATAACTCATTTATTTTATCATCTTTTTTATTAGCTTGTCCGAAAAAAGAATGTAATCTTTCTACATCCTCTTTCGTAGCAAAATACACTTTCTTCATAATAAATCCCTCCTCATCTTTATATATGAGAAGGGACTTGTTAATAGTACTATTTAGAAAATAAAGATGTAAAAGCTTCTACAATAAATAATTTAACTTCTGGCTTTTTTTCTTCCTCTTCTACATGTACATACTCATTTTGTTTTTCTTGCTTTTTCTCCACTTTTTCCACTGTTTTTGTTTCTTCTTTACTTACAGGCTGTTCTTCTACTTTTATTTCACTTTTTACTACTTTCTTTTCAGAAGCTGTTACTTTTTTTGCTACTTCCTGTTTTACAACTTTCTTTTCCTTCACCTTATCCTCTTCTATCTTTGGTGAATCGACTATATCCCCTTCAGCTTGTTCCACTTGATCTTCTTCAGGAGATTCAGCCTTCACAACATGCTCTTCTTTTCTTACAGCTGTACCACTTGAAAAATCTAAGAAACACATTGGAGGAAATAACACACACCACCAATTCGCCCCTTCACCTTTTCCAATTGTAATGAGTACCGCTTCATATTCTCCTGCTGGATAAATAAAATTCCCATATACCTTTGTAGGAAACTTTACATTCTTACCAAATTTCACTTGGAATGACTCTGTACTGCCTTCCTTTTTTAGCGTGTTTTTCACTGTTTTTTCGATTTCTGGAATATGACTTTGAATTACCTTTCGCGCCTCTTCAAATGACGTTAAATCTGCTACCCATCCATCAATTTGCGCTTTTACTTCATCGCGTACTTTACGCTTTAACGCCTGATCTTTATCTGAATCACTATTTGCTAAAATTCTTAATCGAACGGCCTCTTTCGGAATAACAGAAGGCCCTTTCGCATCAGCTTTCATATATCCAAACTGCACAAGTAACTGTGCACCAATTAATAATAGAAGAAGATAAGCAATAACTTGTTTTTTCATTTCCTCCACCGTCCCCTCTACAAACAGTGTGGACAGACTTTCATCTTTCTAAACTATTAAATTCAAAATCTATATGAATTTTCCCCACAAAAAAATAGAGTAAGGTGTGAACCTTACTCCATCTCTGCAAATACCATACGATCTTTTCCGTTAATATCAAAAACAACTTCAACATGAGCATGCGGAAAGGCTTGTTGTAACAATTCCTTTACATCCTCACCTTGCCCTACTCCAATTTCAAATGCCACAATTGCTTTCTTCTGCAACACGTTCGGCAATTCTTCCATAAAACGGCGATAGAAATCTAATCCATCTTCACCGCCAACAAGTGCTCTCTTTGGTTCATGCTCTTTCACAACAGGAGAAAGACCACGCCAATCCTCTTCTGGTATATATGGAGGGTTTGAAACAACAACATCTAACTTTTGATCTATTTTATAAAATGGTGACAATAAATCACCGTGATAGAACGTTACTTCTGCACCCAAAGATTTTGCATTTTCTTTTGCAACTTCAATCGATTCTCGTGCAATATCTACCGTATACACATGAAGATTTTTATTTTCTAAAGCGAGCGTAATAGAAATTGCTCCACTACCTGTACCAATATCCGCTACATGAAGTTTCTCATTACCAAAGTGACGCTCAATTCTCTCTAGCACTCCTACTATAAGCTCTTCCGTTTCAGGCCTTGGTATTAATACCTCTTCATTCACAAAAAACGAGCGTCCATAAAACATTTCATAACCGAGCATATATTGGATTGGAATACCTTCCACGTGCTTGTGGATAAATTCTGCAAAACTTTTCTCTTGTTCCGCGGTTATCTCTTCACGCATATTCATGAGCATTCCTGTTCTGTTCGTCTTTAATACATGACAAAGGACAAGCTCTCCCGCATTTTCATCTCGTCCATTTTCCTGTAAAAAAGAAGAAGCCCATTTCAGGGCTTCATAGACACGCATTACTCAGCTGCCTCCATCTTTTGCGCCTGATCTTCCATCACTAAGGCATTGATGAAATCATCTAACTTACCTTGTAGGATTTGATCTAGCTTTTGAATCGTTAAGCCGATTCGATGGTCAGTAACACGGTTTTGCGGGAAGTTATACGTACGAATACGCTCTGAACGGTCTCCCGTACCAACAGCTTGTTTACGGTTTTGATCGTACTCAGCTTGCGCTTCTTGTCTGAATTTATCATAAACACGTGCACGTAATACTTTCATTGCTTTTTCTTTATTCTTAATCTGTGATTTCTCATCCTGACAAGATACAACTACACCAGTCGGTAAATGCGTTAAACGTACCGCTGACATCGTTGTATTAACGCTCTGTCCACCAGGACCACTAGAAGCAAATGTATCAACACGAACATCTTTTTCATGAATAGTAATTTCTACTTCTTCTGCCTCTGGTAATACAGCTACAGTTGCTGTAGATGTATGAATACGTCCACCAGATTCCGTTTCAGGAACACGTTGTACACGGTGAGCACCATTCTCGAATTTCAGCTTCGCGAAAGCACCTTTACCGTTAATCATAAAGATAATCTCTTTATATCCACCTAACTCTGTATAGCTCGCTTCGATAATTTCAGTTTTCCAACCTTGCACCTCAGCATAACGGCTATACATACGATATAAATCACCAGCAAATAAAGCTGCCTCATCACCACCAGCAGCACCACGAACCTCCACGATAACGTTTTTATCATCATTAGGGTCTTTTGGAACAAGTAAAATTTTCAGACGTTCTGATAATGTTTTCTCTTGTCCTTCTAATTCAGAGACTTCTTCCTTAACCATTTCACGCATATCAGCGTCTAACTTATCTTCTAACATTGCTTTTGCATCTCGTAATTGCTCACGAACATCTTTATACTCACGGTACACCTCTACCGTTTCTTGCATATCAGATTGTTCTTTTGAATACTCACGAAGCTTATTTGTATCGCTAATAACCTCTGGGTCACTTAACAATTCATTTAACTTCTCATAACGATCTTCTACAGCTTGCAAACGATCTAACACATCATTCACCTCTACATCCTAGTATCTAATACAAATAGTATATGGTACTTACTCAAAAAAACGCAAATTATATTTAAAAGCGCAAGCGGCTTGCACCACTCATTCTCTCTATTTTGAAAAAAACCCGCCCTACAAAGCGAGTTTTACTTATTTTTGTTTGCAGGAACTGCATGACAATGACGACAACGTGGTTCGTACGATTCTGAAGCTCCAACTAAAATAATCGGATCATTAAATGCCGCCGGCTCTCCATCAATTAATCGTTGTGTACGACTTGCCGGAGATCCACATGTAGAACATACTGCTTGTAGTTTTGTTACGTGTTCAGCAATCGCCATCAGCTGAGGAACTTGTCCAAATGGTAGACCACGGAAATCTTGGTCTAAACCAGCTACAATGACACGATAGCCACGATTTGCCAATACTTGCACCACTTCCACAATGTCCCCATCAAAAAATTGCACCTCATCGATTGCAATAACATCCAACTCTTCTGTAATATGTTCAAATATATCCTTTGAAGCTGAAACAGGAACTGCTTTTACCTTTAATCCGTTATGTGATACAACATCTTCTTCACTATAACGATTATCAATACATGGTTTAAATACAATTGCATGTTGTTTCGCAAATTGCGTGCGGCGCACACGGCGGATTAGCTCTTCTGATTTACCAGAAAACATACTACCGCAAATCACTTCAATCCAGCCATTTTGATTTATTAAGTACATGAAGCTCTCCTTTCATCTACTTTTTAGTTAAAAGTAGGGTAAAGGTATAATATTTTCGCAAAAAAAACAGACAAGCGAATACATACACTTGCCTGTTTTATGTTTTTATTACTTGATACCGTATTTCTTATTGAAGCGATCAACGCGTCCGTCTGCAGTAGCAAACTTCTGACGTCCAGTGTAGAATGGGTGAGAATCAGAACTGATCTCAACTTTTAGTAATGGATAAGTGTTACCATCTTCCCACTCAACAGTTTCGCTAGAGCCTTTAGTAGACCCGCTTAAGAATTTGAAGCCTGTGTTTGTGTCCATGAATACAACTTTCTTGTAATCTGGGTGAATTCCTGCTTTCATTCTTTTCATCTCCTTCCGCCCTGAATCATTTTCGAAACAGAGTTTTTCATCTTCAGCTGCATACACAACTATATTGATGAAACACATATGATGAAATTATAACAAGGCTAACTTCATTTTGCAACTACCTGTTTTTGTCTTTTTAAATTAAAAGTGGAGACGGCTCGTTCAGCTCTGACTGGCTAAGGTTCTCTCGCACAAAAGGTGCTCTTTACCTTTAGTGCGGGAGGTTCTTAGACACGAAGAGCTAGCCGTCGGAACTAGATACAATTTAAAAGCATAAGCGGCTCGTTCAGAATCCAGGACACTTCAAACTCTCGACCTTGAAGCGCCTTTTGCTTCGAGCGAGAGAGTGAAATGACCGGAGATTCTAGCCGCTGGAGCTGGATATTATCTTAAAGTGGAGGTGGCTTGCTTAGCTCTGACCGGCTAAAGTTCTCCCACTTACTTCTCCCTTTAACATCACCTAAAAAACATAAAAAAACTCGCTTACTACGAAATAAGCGAGTCCCAATCTTTTCCCTTTACTTAGTTGTTACATATCTTTTCGAGTCTGCAACAATGTTTTGTAAAAATTCTTCATTTGTCTTTGTTTGACGAAGTTTACGTAAGAAACCTTCAACGAAGTCTGGTGTATCACGCATTGTTTTACGAATACCCCACAACTTGTCTAAATGCTCTTTCGGAATTAATAGATCTTCTTTACGCGTACCAGAGCGACGAATATCAATCGCTGGGAAGATACGACGCTCAGCTAATGAGCGATCTAAGTGAAGTTCCATATTTCCAGTTCCTTTAAATTCCTCGTAAATTACATCGTCCATACGAGACCCTGTATCAACAAGCGCTGTTGCTAAAATCGTTAAGCTACCGCCCTCTTCAATATTACGCGCAGCCCCAAAGAAACGCTTCGGTCTATGGAAAGCCGCTGGGTCGATACCACCCGATAATGTTCTACCACTTGGCGGAATAACGAGGTTGTAAGCTCGCGCTAAACGGGTAATACTATCCATTAAAATGATAACGTCTTTTTTGTGCTCTACAAGACGCATTGCACGTTCTAACACAAGTTCAGCTACTTTAATATGATTTTCTGGTACTTCATCAAAAGTAGAACTTACAACATCGCCCTTAACAGAACGTTCAATGTCTGTTACTTCCTCTGGACGCTCATCAATTAGAAGCACAATTAATTCTGCTTCTGGATGATTTGTTGTAACACTGTGTGCAATTTCTTTTAATAGACTTGTTTTACCCGCCTTTGGAGGCGCAACAATTAAACCACGTTGTCCAAATCCAACTGGTGCGATTAAATCCATGATGCGTGTCGGTAACTTTTTCGGTTCCGTTTCCAATTTCATTTGGCGATCTGGGTATAATGGTGTTAATGCAGGGAAATGCACACGCTCTTTTGCTGACTCTGGATCATCTCCGTTTACAGCTTCAACTTGTAATAATCCAAAATAGCGTTCATTTTCTTTCGGAGGTCGTACTTTACCAGAAACCTTATCTCCATTACGTAAATCGAAACGACGAATTTGCGAAGCTGAGATATAAATATCTTCTGAGCTTGGAGAATAGTTGATAGGACGTAGGAATCCAAATCCTTCTGATTGAATAATTTCTAATACGCCTTCCATGAAAAAGAAACCTTCTTTTTCTGCTCGAGCTTTTAAAATGGCGAAGATTAATTCTTTTTTCGTTAATTTGCTATAATACGAAATCTTAAATTCTTTCGCAAGCTCGTATAACTCTTTTAATTTCATGTTTTCTAATGCTGCAATTGACAAATTCATTCAGACACCACACTTTAACGTTATTCTCTTTTCACATGGGTAAAGGGAAAAAATACGGAAGGCAAATAATTAATAATGAAAGGCAATAAGTTCAAGTAGGGTAATATTCACTATTGTAACCCTTTTATCTAGTTTTAATCAATACGTTGGGACACAAATACAATAAGCGAAGACAAGAAAATTTGTCTTCGCTTATTATTTAATCTAGTTTTAACAACTAGAATGGTCGGTAGCTTTGCTTCTTCCATTCTGAACGAGCCGCTTGCACTTTTTATTTAATAACCAAGTTCGGTTTTTTATTTAAACTATGGCGTCCGTCTACGAAACGTACTGTACCTGATTTTGCACGCATAACAAGAGATTGTGTTGTTCCAACGCTACCTTTAAATTGAACGCCTCGTAACAATTCTCCGTCTGTTACACCTGTTGCTGCAAAGATTGCATCGTCACCCTTTACTAAGTCTTCCATACGAAGGATACGATTTATATCTTCAATACCCATTTTTTTACAACGAGCTAATTCAGCTTCATTTTGAGGAAGAAGCTTTCCGTGGATTTCTCCACCTAAACATTTTAATGCGACAGCTGCTAATACTCCTTCAGGAGCCCCACCAGAACCGAATAAAATATCTACACCTGTACGGTCAAATGCTGTATTGATTGCTCCAGCTACATCTCCATCGTTAATCAATTTAATACGAGCACCAGCTTTACGAATTTCTTCGATAATTGCTTGATGACGTGGACGGTTTAAAACTGTTGCTACAACATCTTCAATATCCTTGTTTTTTGCTTTCGCAACTGCACGTAAGTTATCAATAATAGGTGCATCAATATCAACGGCTCCAACTGCTTCTGGACCAACCGCGATTTTATCCATGTACATGTCAGGAGCATGTAACAAATTACCATGATCTGCAATTGCAATAACGGCAAGTGCATTCCATCCGCCAGCTGCTACAATGTTTGTCCCTTCTAAAGGATCAACTGCAACGTCTACGCGCGGGCCATACCCTGTACCTAATTTCTCTCCGATATACAGCATTGGCGCTTCATCCATCTCACCTTCACCAATTACAACTGTACCTTTCATCGGAATTGTATCAAATACATCACGCATAGCTGACGTTGCTGCACCGTCTGCTTCATCCTTTTTCCCGCGTCCCATCCAACGCGCTGATGATAATGCTGCAGCCTCTGTTACACGTACTAACTCCATAGATAAACTTCTTTCCACGATAATCCCTCTCCTTTAAGCCTTTATATTTCTGCCGTATTTTGTGAACTTTATTTTTCTATAAAGTGTACTTCCGCAAATAGTGATACTTCGCTCCCCACTTGCGGAAGTATCACTTATGCGTTCTTCAGCTCTTCAATTTCTTGCTCTGTCATTTGTTCTCGCCAAATGTTTGCACCAAGCCCTTTAAGCTTGTCTACTATATTTTCATAACCTCGATCAATATGCTCAAGTCCGGTTACTTCGGTAATTCCATCCGCCATTAATCCTGCAATAACAAGCGAAGCCCCAGCTCGTAAGTCACTCGCCTTCACTTTTGCACCTTGTAATAAAACAGGACCAGTTACAATTGCCGAACGACCTTCTACTTTAATTTGTGCATTCATACGACGTAATTCATCAATATGTTTGAAACGAGCGCCGTAAATTGTATCCGTTACAACTCCCGTCCCGTGCGCCTTTGTTAAAAGCGTCGTAAACGGCTGTTGTAAATCTGTTGCGAAACCTGGATATACAAGCGTTTTTATATCAACTACTTTTAACCTTCTATTACCGTTCACTTTAATTTGATCATCGTTCGTTTCAACTTGAACACCAGCTTCTCTTAGCTTTGCAGTAACTGACTCTAAATGCTGAGGAATAACATTATCAACTGTTACTTCTCCTCCTGATGCCGCTCCTAAAATCATATACGTACCAGCCTCAATACGATCTGGAATGATAGTATGGTGACAACCATGCAGTGAGTCCACACCATCAATTCGGATTACATCTGTACCAGCACCTTTAATGCGTGCTCCCATGCTTGTTAACAATGTAGCTACATCAATAATCTCGGGTTCTTTCGCTGCATTTTCAATAACAGTTCTACCTTTTGCTCGGACAGCTGCTAGCATAATATTAATCGTAGCCCCTACACTAACAACGTCTAAATAAATACGCGCCCCGCGCAATTCATCTGCTCTTAAATAGATAGCACCTTGTTCATTCGTAACATGTGCACCTAACGCTTCAAACCCTTTAATATGCTGATCAATCGGCCTCGGTCCTAAATGACATCCACCTGGAAGCCCAATAACAGCTTTTTTAAAACGACCAAGCATCGCACCCATTAAATAATAAGAAGCACGCAACTTTTTCACTTTTCCATTTGGTAAAGGCATCGCAACCATGTTAGAAGGATCGACTACCATCTCTTCCTCCTGCCCATATGTTACTTTCCCTCCAATTTCCTCTAGTAAGTCTCCTAACATTTTCACGTCCGAAATATTAGGAACTCCACCAATGGTTACTGGAGTATCTGCTAAAATTGTCGCTGGAATTAGTGCAACAGCGCTGTTTTTCGCACCACTCACTCGAATTGTTCCATTTAAAGCTCTTCCGCCTTCAATTAGCAATTTTTCCATATTGAGCTCCCTTCTTGTGAATGTATTTACCTTCTAAATTCTTTATAAAAAGAATTAGAAGATTCCCCTTAAGAATCTCAATCACTCTTTCCATCCCAAAACTCAATAAATAGGAAACCATTATCTCCATTTCTCCTATATTCCGAATAGATAAAGATTAACTATTCATCGAGCAAAATTTATCAATTTAGATACGTTATCACATTTATTAATAGGACTATGCACATTATTTTCTATTTCAAAAACGAAATGATAAAAATCTTTAGACTTGTTCACGCTTTCATTATACAACGAAAGGAAACCGTCTAAAAGACTAGACGGTTTCCAAAACGGAATTTTATTCTTACGCTTTACCGTTAGAACCGAATTCGCGAATTTTACCAGCAACAGTTGCTTTGATAGCTTCGCGGCCAGGTCCAATATATTTACGAGGATCGTAAACTTCTTGATCTTTGTTTAATGCTTCACGAACAGCTTTTGTAAACTCAATTTGGTTCTCAGTGTTTACGTTAATTTTTGAAGTACCTAAAGAAATAGCTTTTACGATATCAGCAGTTGGGATACCAGTACCACCGTGTAATACTAAAGGTACGCCAGTGAAGTCGCGAACTTGCTCCATTTCTGCGAATCCTAAGTTAGGCTCACCTTTGTAAGGACCGTGTACAGAACCTAAAGCTGGAGCTAGGCAGTCGATGCCAGTTGCTTCAACAAGGTGCTTACACTCTGCAGGATCAGCGTAAATTACGCCTTCAGCGATGATATCATCTTCTTGTCCGCCAACTGTTCCAAGCTCAGCTTCAACAGATACGTTACGAGCGTGTGCGTATTCTACCACTTTTTTAGTAGTTTCAACGTTTTCTTCGAATGGGTGGTGAGAAGCGTCAATCATTACAGATGTGAAACCTGCATCGATTGCTTCTTTACATTTTTCGAAGCTTGAACCATGGTCAAGGTGAATCGCTACAGGAACAGTAATGTTCATTTCTTCGATTAAAGCTTTAACCATAGCTACAACTGTTTTGAAACCAGTCATATGACGAGCTGCACCCTCAGATACACCTAGGATTACAGGAGATTTTTCTTCTTCCGCAGCAGCTAAGATAGCTTGAGTCCACTCTAAGTTGTTCATGTTGAATTGACCAACTGCGTATTTTCCTTCTAGTGCTTTGTTTAGCATTTCTTTCATAGAAACTAAAGGCATGGTGAATCCTCCTAAAAAACGTTTTTTGTATCCGATAAATTCTTATCGCTGGTAGTATGACCAGAATAAGGTAAAATATGTATATTTACATACCGGACTTTTTTCTACACTCAATAGGATAACAACTTGTACTCAAAAACTCAACTGTATTCACCTGCTCAATAGTCCATGTAAACGCTTTTTTCCATATTTTTTATAAAAAATTCATTTTTTACGCCTCTACAGCAAGCTCATTTCTCACCGCTTGACGAATTTCATCAATATCAAATGGTTTAGCAAAGTGCATTAAAGCTCCTAAATCTTTTGCCTCTTGGATCATATCAAGCTCTCCATAAGCAGTCATTAAAATTACTTTAATACTCTCATCAATTTCTTTTACATGCTTTAAAATCTCTATACCATCCATACCTGGAATTTTCATATCTAACACAACTAAATCTGGATTATCTTTTTTCACGATATCTAAAGCTTGAAATCCATTCGCTGCTTGGAACGTCTGATAACCTTCTTTTTGGAACACTTCATGTAATAACACACGAATGCCATATTGATCATCAACGATTAAAATTTTCCCTTCCATAACTCCCAACCTTTCTGTATAAATACAAGATTTAAAGCTTCTTATATCTTAACGATTTATTTTCGCTATTCTTTGGCAAATTCCTTCCTATTCTTTCTTATTTTACCGTTTCCTTTTTTGTTATGCTACCCTACGATTTCACCTTTCTAAAAAAATACACTATAATGAAAGCCGGCGAACACGTACGAAGGGAGTAACATTATGTTAAAAATTTTTTCGACTCAATTAAGTGGTTATTTCTCCAGAGTTTCTCAAAAAGAGGAAATGAATATAGAAGATAGCGCTCGTCTACTTGCTCAAGCATTAGTTGGCGATGGCTTCATTTATTTACATGGTACAAATGAAATGGATGGTGTTGTTGCTGAAGCACTATTCGGTGCTGAACCAATGCAGCAAGCGAAACGTTTATTTGAAAATGATACAGAAGCAGAAGTAACTTCTGCAGACCGTGTACTTCTTATTAGCCGTTTTTCAACAGATGAAGAAGCGGTAAATATTGCAAAAAAACTTCAAGAAGAAGGCCACTCTATCGTTGGAATCTCTGCTATTCAAGAAGGTATTGAATCACTGGAACAATATACAGATGTACATATTGATACAAAGCTGTTAAAAGGTCTTATTCCAGACGATGAAGGTAATCGCTACGGATTCCCAAGTTTAATGATAGCCTTATTTGCTTATCACGGATTGAAATTTACAATTGATGAAATGTTAAACGAATATTAAAAAAAGCGCCCTATTTCAGGCGCTTTTTTATTACTTGCTCTCTTTATTCGTAATAGAAGCACTTACGAAATCATGGAACAATGGTTGTGGACGGTTTGGACGAGATACAAGTTCTGGGTGGAACTGTGCTGCCACGAACCAAGGATGATCTTTTAATTCAATGATTTCAACTAGGCGACCGTCTGGGCTTGTACCAGAGAATACAAATCCTGCTTTTTCCATATCCGGACGGAATTGATTGTTGAACTCATAACGATGACGATGACGCTCATATACAACCGGCTCACTGTAAGCTCTATAAGCATTCGTTTCTTCAGAAAGCTTACATGGGTATAGACCAAGACGAAGTGTACCACCTAAGTCTTCTACATCTTTTTGCTCTGGTAATAAGTCGATGATTGCATAAGGTGTGTCAGGATTAATTTCAGAAGAGTTAGCTCCTTCTAATCCTAATACGTTACGTGCAAATTCGATTGATGCAAGTTGCATACCTAAGCAAATTCCTAAGAATGGAACTTTGTTTTCACGAGCATATTGAATTGCAACGATTTTACCTTCTACACCACGATCTCCAAAACCACCTGGCACAAGAATACCATCTGTGTCACCAACTAATTCTTTTACGTTCTCTGCTGTTACGTGCTCAGCGTTTACCCATTTCACTTCTACATCTGTGTCGAATGAATAACCTGCATGACGAAGTGCTTCTACAACAGAAATATATGCATCTTGAAGCTCTACGTATTTACCAACAAGAGCGATTTTTGTTTTCTTAGAAAGGTTACGTACTTTATCAACTAGCGCAGTCCACTCTGTCATATCTGCAGCTGGATTGTCTAATTTTAAGTGATCGCAAACGATTTGGTCCATGTTTTGCTCTTGAAGAGATAATGGAACCGCGTATAAAGTATCTGCATCGCGTGCTTCGATAACTGCTTTTGTATCGATGTCACAGAATAATGCAAGCTTGTCTTTCATATCTTGAGAAACAGGCAGTTCTGTACGAACAACGATAATATTTGGTTGAATACCTAAGCTACGAAGCTCTTTAACGCTATGTTGCGTTGGTTTTGTTTTCATTTCACCCGCTGCTTTTAAGTACGGGATTAACGTACAATGAATGTACATTACATTGTCACGACCGATGTCGCTCTTAATTTGACGGATTGCTTCTAAGAATGGTAGAGACTCGATATCACCAACAGTTCCACCGATTTCTGTAATAACAACGTCCGCATTTGTTTCGCGACCAGAACGATATACACGTTCTTTAATTTCGTTAGTAATGTGAGGAATAACTTGAACTGTTCCTCCTAGATATTCACCACGACGCTCTTTTTGAAGAACTGAAGAGTAAATTTTACCTGTTGTTACGTTGCTGTATTTGTTTAAGTTGATGTCGATAAAACGTTCATAGTGACCAAGGTCTAAGTCCGTTTCTGCACCATCATCTGTTACGAATACCTCACCGTGTTGGTATGGGCTCATAGTCCCTGGGTCTACGTTAATGTACGGATCAAACTTTTGAATCGTTACGTTTAAACCACGATTTTTTAAAAGTCTTCCAAGAGATGCTGCTGTAATACCTTTACCTAAAGACGATACTACACCGCCTGTTACAAAAATATACTTAGTCATGAAAAAGCTCCCTTCTACCTTGTTGTTATATAATCACCGTTGCAAAGCGCAACGTATGTAGATAACACTGTATCTATCTTATTGTTAGACTCTTTTTGTATTCTAAACAAAAAACAAAAAAGAAAATTGCTCCCCTCATCACAAAAAGTAACAAGTAGGGAGCAATTTTCTTTTATATTTACACTTTAAAAGTATTATCGTCCTTTTTTAAAGAGCCCAAAAATGATTCTACATGGACGATAATGAAAAGTCAAGAACTACAGTTCTTCCTCTTCTTCTTCAGTTTCATCATACTCAAGTTCTTCTTCAGCGAAGTCATCTTCATCATCTTCATCTAAATCATCAAGATCATCGTCATCTCCGTCTTCTTCTTCAAGAACCTTGTCCAAATCTTCTACTTCTTCTTCTTCCTCTACATTTCCGTCTGCATCGTCGAAGTCATCTTCGTCTTCCATGTAGTCGTCAAAACCGTCCTCTTCAACTTTACGTTTCTTCTTCGGTTTTGGCTGAGGCAGAATTTCTTCATCGATTTGCTCATATGGGTACCAGCTACGTAGTCCCCAACGATTTTCTCCTAAATTAATGAAGCGTCCATCGATGTTTAAATCTGTATAAAATTGTGCGAGTTTCGCATTAACTTGCTCTTGAGATAGTCCCAGCACTTGAGCGATTTCTTTAACCAACTCGTTGAATGTCGTTGCTTGTCTTTTATCCCCTAAAACGCTATGTACAACTTCAATCATTGAACATTCTTTTAGCTCTTCTGGTGAATATTGCTTAAAATTCACTTATGCGGCACTTCCTTTCATCAAATATAACCTTATATATAACGGTCTGCTTAAAAAAATCCATACTATTCATTATAAACAAAAGTCGCACAAATATGCTACAAAAAAAACGGGAAACTTTTATCCCGCTATTTGCGAGCAGTAAAACTCCCGCCTCAACATTCGGCTGGAGCAAAGAAGTTAGGCGGAAGCCCCGCTACCTGTAAACGCCTGATTTGTGAAGGCTACTAATCGGCTTTGGATGAACATCCTCACTTTATATGGTAATAAAATTATAATTTGTCCATTCCTTACTTCGGAAGCATATGCGCCCCTTGCAACACATACCTAATTTGCATTTCTGTATATTCTTCGAGCGTATACAGTTTTTGCAGCGCCCAACGTCTAAATCCCCACATCTGTCCTTGTATGAAAATGTTATGTGCAAGAAGCTGTATTTCTTTTTTATTTAATATAAATGTTCCATTTTCTGTACATTGTTCTAAAATATTCTCAAACATTCCTACCATTTGAAACTCTTTCTCTAGTACGTATGGGAGTGATTCTTTTGGTAAAAACCGTACTTCTTGATACATGATTAATACTTCTTCTTGCAATTCGTCCATCACTTTAAAGTAATTTGTTATCGCTATCTTTAAACTGTCTATACTTCCCTTCTCCGTGCATACTACTTCCTCTAATCGTTCTTTTACATGTTCATAAATACTATCACAAACTAAATATAATACGTCATCTTTCGTACGAATGTATTCATATAGTGTTCCGATACTAAATCCGGCCGCTTTTGCAATCTCTCTCGTTGTTGTACGCGGGAATCCTTTTTGCTTAAACAGTTGCACCGCACCTTTAATCATTTGTTCACGCCTTAACGCAACTAATTTTTCATCTTTTACTGACGCATGCACATTATGTTTAACCATCCCCTTCACCTCTCTCTATTATTTTTTGGAAGGAAAAAGCGTAGGAAAATACCTACGCCTTTGCCCCTACTTCGTTAACATACGAGAAATTACGAGCCTTTGAATTTCTTGTGTTCCTTCATAAATCTGTGTAATCTTTGCATCTCGCATATAACGCTCTACTGGATAATCTTTCGTATAACCGTAACCACCAAATACTTGCACAGCTTCAGTCGTCACCTTCATCGCTGTATCACCTGCAAATACTTTTGACATCGCTGATTCCTTCCCATACGGAAGCCCTTCCGATTCAAGCCACGCAGCTTGATATGTTAAAAGGCGCGCAGCCTCTACATCCGTTGCCATATCCGCAAGTTTAAAGCCAATCCCTTGCTGCGCCGCAATCGGCTTTCCAAATTGATGGCGCTCTCTTGCATATTCTACAGAAGCATCTAAAGCCCCTTGTGCAATACCAACTGCTTGTGCAGCAATACCGTTACGACCGCCATCTAACGTTTGCATTGCAATCTTAAATCCTTGCCCTTCTTCTCCTAGTAGGTTTTCTACAGGAATACGGCAATCTTCAAACATAATTTCAGTCGTTGGCGAAGAGCGAATCCCTAGTTTACTTTCCTTCTTCCCAACCGAAAATCCTAGCGTATCGCTTTCCACAATAAATGCGCTCGTGCCGCGCTGCTTCGATTCAGGATCTGTTAACGCAAAAACAACATAAATGTCAGCAATACCGCCATTTGTAATGAAAATTTTCGATCCATTTAATATGTAATGGTCTCCATCTCTTTTGGCGATTGTCTTCATTCCACCAGCATCTGATCCAGAACTCGGTTCCGTTAAACCGTATGCACCAATTTTCTTCCCTTCAGCCATCGGTCGCAAAAACTTTTGCTTTTGCTCCTCCGTTCCGAATTTAAAAATCGGCCACCCAGCAAGTGAAGTATGAGCGGACAGCGTTACACCTGTAGAAGCACAAACGCGTGATAATTCTTCGATCGCAATTACGTACGCTAAGTAATCGCTTCCAATTCCACCATACTCTTCAGGCCATGGAATACCTGTCAAACCAAGCTCCGCCATATGATCAAATAGCTCGCGGTCAAATCTCTCTTCCTCATCACGCTCAGCTGCCGTTGGTGCTACTTCGTTCTTAGCAAAATCCCGAACCATTTTTCTTATCATTTCATGTTCTTCTGATAATTTAAAATGCATTTCCGTCTCCCCCTCTTCCCTTTATAAAGCACGGCTGATAACAAGTTTTTGTATCTCACTCGTTCCTTCATAAATTTGCGTAATCTTCGCATCACGGAAAAATCTCTCTACCGGATAATCTTTCGTATAACCGTAACCGCCAAATACTTGTACCGCTTCAATTGCAACTTCAACTGCTGTCTTAGAAGCAAATAACTTCGCAATAGACGCTTCTTTACCGCATGGTAATCCTTGTGCTCTAAGCGATGCAGCCCTATATACAAGTAATCGCGCCGCCTCCACACTTGTCGCCATATCCGCAAGTTTGAAGCCAATCCCTTGTTGCGCCGCAATCGGCTTTCCGAATTGCTCTCGTTCCTTTGCATAATCTATCGCACATGCGAGCGCCGCTTCCGCGATCCCTAACGCCTGCGCCCCGATTCCAATTCGTCCAACATCTAAATTCGCCATCGCTACCTTGAATCCTTGTCCCTCTTCACCGAGTAAATTCTCAGCCGGCACTATCATATCTTCGAACGTAAGTTGAACTGTACGAGAACCGAGAAGTCCCATCTTATGTTCATCTTTTCCGATAATTAAGCCTGGCGTATCTTTCTCTACAATAAATGCAGAAATACCACTTTTTCCTGCATCTGGATTTGTAGAAGCGAAAACGATGTATGTACTTGCTTCGCCGCCATTTGTAATAAATACTTTCGATCCATTAATGATGTAATTATCACCTTTCTTGACAGCTCGTGATTTCAAACTCCCTGCATCTGATCCAGCATTTGGCTCAGTTAAGGCGAATGCACCTAAATATTCACCAGCCGCAAGCTTAGAAACATATTTCTGCTTCTGCTCTTCTGTTCCAAAATATAAAATCGGGTTCATTCCAACTGACGTATGTACAGCTAAAATTACACCAACCGTTGCGCTTACTTTTGAGATTTCCTCAATTGCTAAAATGTAAGAAATAAAATCCATTTCTGCGCCGCCGTATTTTGCAGGCGCTGGAATACCCATTAATCCAAGCTCACCCATCTTTTGCAAAATCTCTGTCGGGAACACCCCTTGTTCCATGCTAGGAACAAAGGGTGCTATTTCCTTCTGTGCAAAATCCCGAACCATTTTCCTCATCATCTGTTGCTCTTCATTAAAACGAAAGTTCATATACTCCGCCTCCATTTGCTATATATCTTTTAACAATTTGGTAAGACCACTACTCTATACAAGGAGGGATTTACTCATAAACGTAGAAACCACGGCCCGTTTTACGCCCTAACCATCCTGCATTTACGTACTTACGTAGTAATGGACATGGGCGATATTTACTATCTCCTAATCCTTCATGCAACACTTCCATAATGTATAAACACGTATCTAAACCGATAAAATCAGCTAGTGTCAGAGGCCCCATTGGATGATTCATACCAAGTTTCATTACTTCATCAATCGCTTCTTTCGTCGCTACACCTTCATATAACGTATAAATTGCTTCGTTAATCATCGGTAATAAAATACGATTCGATACAAATCCCGGGAAATCATTTACTTCAACTGGCACTTTTCCGATTTTTTTCGTAATATCTTCAATCGTTTCATAAACTGTATCATCTGTAGCTAAACCACGAATAATTTCAACGAGCTTCATAACGGGAACTGGATTCATAAAGTGCATACCGATTACTTTTTCTGGGCGTTTCGTTACCGCTGCAATTTCAGTAATTGGAAGAGATGACGTATTCGTTGCTAAAATTGTATGATCTGGAGCAATTTCATCTAAATTCGCAAATATTTTCTTTTTAATATCCATTTTCTCAACAGCTGCTTCAATAACAAGATCAGCTTCTTTCACACAATCTAAATCAAGAGTTACTGTAAGACGATTTAACGTTTCCTCTTTCTCTTCTTCCTTCATGCGTCCTTTTTCTACTTGACGCACTAAGTTTTTCGTAATGATAGCTAACCCTCTATCTAATTGCTCTTGTTTTAAATCTTGAATCTTCACATCATATCCTGCCATTGCACACACTTGCGCAATTCCCGATCCCATTTGTCCCGCACCAATTACAACTATTTTTTGTACACCCATTCTTTCTTCCCCCTTAATATAAGTCTGTAATAAATGAATCGTTTTCTCGCCGTAAATTAATGAACCTCAATCATAACTGCATCACCTTGACCGCCACCGCTACAAATCGAAGCAATTCCAATTCCGCCGCCGCGCTGCTTCAGTGCATGGATAAGTGTAACGATAATACGCGCTCCGCTTGCTCCAATTGGGTGTCCCATTGCTACCGCGCCGCCATTTACATTCAATTTTTCTGGGTCAATACCTGCAATCTCTGTACTCGCAATTGCTACTGCCGCAAACGCTTCATTAATCTCGAATAAATCGATGTCTTCAATTGTCTTGCCGGTCTTTTTCAATAATTCGTTAATTGCATAACCTGGCGTTCTTGGGAAATCTTTTGATTCTACCGCGATTGCCGTATGTGCTAAAATCGTCGCCAAAGGCTTTCTTCCTTCTTGCTTCGCTCTGTCCTCGCTCATTAATACAAGTGCAGCACCGCCATCATTCAGTCCTGGAGCGTTACCAGCTGTTACTGACGATGTCTTATCAAATACAGGTTTTAATTTCGCTAACTTTTCAATTGTTGTATCTTCACGCGGCGCCTCATCTTTAGCAACGACGATAGGATCGCCTTTTCTTTGCGGAATTGTTACTGGTACAATTTCCTCTTCAAAACGCCCTTCTTTATGCGCTGAAACCGCACGCTGATGACTACGATATGCCCATTCATCTTGGGCTTCGCGAGAGATTCCGTCTTCCTTCGCAACTTCACCGCCATAAACGCCCATGTGTATGCCTGAAAATGCGCATGTTAAACCATCTGCCACGTTTAAATCGATAACTTCGTTGTTACCCATTCTGTATCCCCATCTTGCACCTCGTAAAATGTAAGGACTGTTACTCATTGATTCCATTCCACCAGCTACAATAAGTGATTGATCACCAGTACGAATAATTTGATCTGCTAACGTAACCGCACGAAGTCCCGATGCACAAACTTTATTTACTGTTTCCGTCTGCACTTCCCAAGGGATTCCAGCAGCTCTCGCAGCTTGACGAGATGGAATTTGCCCCTGTCCACCTTGAATAACCGTTCCAAATATAACTTCTTCAACATCACTAGCAGAAACATCTGCTCTTTCAAGCGCTGCTTTAATTGCAATTCCTCCAAGTTCTGTTGCCTTCACATCTTTTAAAGATCCTCCAAATTTTCCAACCGGTGTTCTTGCAGCACTTAAAATAACTGTCTTATTCATATTTCTTTCCCCCGTTTCTTTTTTAGTACCGAGCGCTCGCTCGGTATCCTTGCGTTGAGAAGAGGTGCAATAATTGCACCTCTTTCTAAAGTTGTATACATGCTTACAAACTACATTGCTTCTTTCTTCTGTCCGATAACAGATCGTTCTAAAATCTCTGTTACATCAAGTGTTTGAACTTTCTCTTCTACTTCCTTCGCTTTCGTCCCATCACTAATCATCGTTAAGCAATACGGACAACCTGTACCGATAATGGATGGTTGCACAGCTAGTGCTTGTTCTGTACGAGCAACGTTAATACGAGAACCCGTTGTCTCCTCCATCCACATTAAGCCACCACCTGCGCCACAGCACATTCCTGTTTCACGGTTACGTGCCATTTCTACAAGATTCACACCAGGAATTGCTTTCAAAATATCGCGCGGTGCTTCGTACACTTCGTTGTATCGTCCTAAATAACAGGAATCATGGTACGTAACTGTCTCCTCAATAGCGTGAACAGGTTTTAAGAGTCCTTCTTTCACCCACTGAGCTAACAATTCTGTATGATGATAGACTTCTGCTTGTAAGCCAAAGTCTGGATACTCATTTTTGAATGTGTTATAAGCGTGAGGATCAATCGTAACGATTTTCTTCACTCCTGCTTTTTCAAATTCTTCGATATTCTTTGTTGCCATCTCTTGGAATACGAACTCATTTCCAAGGCGGCGCGGTGTATCTCCAGAGTTCTTTTCTTTATTACCAAGAATCGCGAATGAGACGCCTGCTTCGTTCATTAACTTCGCAAACGATATCGCAATCTTCTGACTACGATTGTCGTATGATCCCATCGAACCTACCCAGAATAAATATTCGAACTCCTCGCCAGCTTTTGATTTTTCTTTTACAGTCGGAACTGTTACTTCATCATCACCTTGGCGCCATGTTTCACGCTCTTTACGGTTCAGACCCCATGGATTCCCTTGACGCTCGATATTCGTCATCGCACGCTGCGCTTCCGCATCCATCTTTCCTTCTGTTAAAACAAGATAGCGGCGTAAATCAATAATTTTGTCAACATGCTCATTCATAACCGGACACTGATCTTCACAGTTACGGCACGTTGTACAAGCCCAAATTTCTTCTTCTGTAATAACATCTCCGATTAAACTCGGATCGTAAGCTAGCGCTGTAGCTGCTGATTCTTGCTGCCCTTTTCCAGCTGCCATCATCGCTAATTGATTTCCTTGTGTATTATTAAAAGCAACTACTGGAACCCAAGGTGCTTTCGATGTTACCGCCGCTCCTTTATCAGTTAAATGATCCCGAAGTTTTAAAATTAAATCCATCGGTGATAACATTTTTCCTGTTCCTGTTGCCGGACACATATTTGTACAGCGCCCACACTCTACGCAAGCGTATAAATCAATAAGCTGATTTTGTCTAAAGTCTTCAATTTTACCAACACCAAATGTTTCTTGCGTTTCATCTTCAAAATCAATCTTTTCAAGCTTCCCTGGATTTGAGAGACGACCGAAGAAAACGTTAGCTGGTCCAGCAATTAAATGTGCATGTTTTGATTGTGGAACATAGACTAAAAATGTTAACAAAATTAGTAGATGCACCCACCAAGAAAAATAGAACACTGAAATGGCTACGGTTTCATTTATTCCCGAGAAAACGTAAGCGATTGCAGAAGCGATCGGTTCACTCCATGAAAGTTCCTCGCCGTGCCATATAATTCCCATCCCATTACCAAGTAGTACAGAAATCATTAAACCACCGATAAAGATAAGAACAAGACCTGATTTAAAATTACGTTTCAAACGAACTAGCTTCTCAACATAACGTCTATGAAAAGCCCAAAAGACTGCGATTAATATAACGAGTGTGACAATTTCCTGGAAGAATGTAAATGCAGGGTATAGTGGTCCAAGTGGAAGATGCGATCCTGGTGCGAGTCCTTTCCAAACGAAGTCAATTGCTCCAAATTGGACAAGAATAAATCCATAAAAAAACATAACGTGAATAATGCCGCTCTTTTTATCTTTCAGCAGCTTTTTCTGACCGAAAACATTGACCTTAAGAAGATCCCAACGTTCTTTGAAGCGACGGTCAAATTCAATCTTTTTTCCTAATTGTATGTAGGCCATTCTCGTTCGTATAAGATATACAAACAAATATCCCGCATAAGCAATAACAGCAATGGCAGCCAGCCAATTAATGATCAGTAAGCTATTCATTTTTATGCTACCCCTCTCTTTGTAAGCCTTCTTTCTTTTTTTAGAATCTTCAAAAACATATAATTTTCTGAATTTTATCCCCTACCTTCATTATATAATGAGTGAGCATTCAGTCAACAGTTTTTTGTTATACAACAACATATTTTTTAATAAACCTGTTTATTTGGGTGAAACTATAAAGTGAAACTTTAGTCAGTGGGGACTGTCCATCCCCCACTAATTATTAGTTAAATCAATCGGGCTTTTACGGGCAGTTGATTTCAACCGAGCTTCCTCGTATTCAGCGGATTTTAAGGCGATTGTCTTACTGCCCGTTGAAGCGGGATAAAGTGAAACCTTAATGAACAAACCGGGCTATCTTCTAGTTAAATTTTTGGTAGCATTCTTACTCCCCATATCATTTGTAACACACTGAAGGTGAAAAGAATGCAAAGGAGGGACTTCACTCATGTTCTATTTCTCTCTCTTATTCATATGCGTTACTCTTTGGATCACAATTGACCTTTCATATGGGAGACTTCTTCATTTAAAACGTGTGCGTTCCCGTACTTTCCCTTTACGTCAAAGTGATTTTCACCTTTATACATATGGGAAAGATTTATACGATGCTTTATTTACTGATATAAAACAAGCCCAGCACCACATTCACGTTTTATTCTTCATTGTAAAAAATGATAAGATCAGTCGTGAATTTTTAAAGTTACTTATTGATAAGGCAAAAGAAGGCATTGAAGTAAGACTGTTACTTGATCGATTTGGTAGCCATTATTTATCAAATGAAGCAATTCGTTCCCTACAAAAACATGGTGTCTCTTTTTCTTTTTGTCATAAAGTCAAATTCCCTTTCCCTTTCTTTTCTGCCAATCAACGCAATCATAGAAAAATTACAGTGATTGACGGGAAAATTAGTTATATTGGGGGATTTAATATCGGCGAGGAATATTTGGGACATAATGAGCAATTAGGATTATGGCGAGACTATCATTTACGTCTTACAGGAGAAGGCGTTCAAGATTTACAAAAACAATTTTTACATGACTGGTTGGATGATACGAACCAAAATTTATTGGATGCTCCTCTTTATTTTCCGAAACAGGAACCTGGTACCATCCTACATCAATTCATTCCAACCGATGGTGCCTATTTACAACATACCTTTTTACATTTAATTAAAAGTGCGAAAAAGGAACTTTTTATCGGTACACCATATTTCATTCCTGGCAAAAAAATTATGAACGCTCTATTAAAAGCACGAGAAAGAGGGGTCCAAATAACAATTCTCGTTCCAGAAAAGGCTGATCATGCCCTCGTTCGAGAAGCGAAATTCCCGTACTGCCGAAAGTTAATACGGGCTGGTTGCAATATTTACGCATTTCAACAAGGGTTTTTTCACGCTAAAGTTATTATAGTGGACGATGATATTTGCGATGTTGGAACTGCAAACTTTGATATGAGAAGTTTATATAGTAACCATGAAATCAACTGCCTCTTATATGATAGGCACTTCATACAGGTGGTAAAAAATAAATTCCATGAAGATTTAAAAAATGCGTCATTACTTTCCTATGACGATGTTAGCCCGCTTTCCCTTATAGATAGAGGAAAGGAATGGATAGGAACGATACTTGCTTTCTTCTTATAAGAAAGGTGATGAATAAAAGAGGTGTATTCCTTATGATTATGCGGTTTGGATACGTCTCACATGCAATGGCATTGTGGGACTGTTCTCCTGCTAAAACGATGACATTTACAACTTTTAAAAAACTCAATAAACAAGAGCGAGAGGATAAACTGTACGATGTTACAAGGCAAAATTTAGAACATACGATACGTATCCTTCATTACAATATCGCACATGAAATCCCATTATATCGTCTTTCTTCTTCCATTATTCCACTTGCAACACACCCTGAAGTTGAATTTGATTATATTGGAGCATTCATGCCGCTTTGGCGTAAAATAGGTTCGTTAATTCAAGAGCACAATTTACGAGTAAGTTTTCACCCAAATCAATTTACATTATTCACAAGCGATAAGCCGCATATTACAACTAATGCAGTTACGGATATGACCTATCATTATAAAGTATTACATGCGATAGGAATTGCAGATTCTTCTTACATTAACATTCATGTAGGTGGTGCCTACGGAAATAAAGAAGCAGCAGTTGGACGCTTCCATGAAAACATAAAAAAACTTCCTGCACATATAAAAAAACAAATGACTCTAGAAAATGATGATAAAACATATACAACTGCTGAAACTTTATCAATTTGCCAAAAAGAAAAGATCCCTTTCGTATTTGATTATCATCATCACATGGCTAATCTTTGCGAAGAATCACTAGAAGAATTACTTCCTGCAATTTTTGAAACTTGGTCACATACAAATATCCCACCTAAAGTTCATATTTCCTCTCCTAAATCAGAAAAAGAATTTAGGGCTCATGCAGATTATATTAATTTAGAATTTATTAAGCCCTTTTTACACATTGCAAAAAAAATTAATTATAATTTTGATATTATGATTGAAAGTAAACAGAAAGATTTAGCAATGTTACAATTAATAAGTGAGCTTTCTTCTATAAAAGGAATCAAAAGAATAAATGGCGCAACATTACAATGGTAAATTGTCATGTTGCGTTGTTTTTTTCAAAAAGTAATTCTTATAGTAAAAAAGTTCCTATTTTATATGATATTATTTAAATTAGCATTTTCATCCTGCGATTCAACTTTATTGAAACGGAGTCATCATATGATTAATCAAAAAAAATATGTACAATTTGTCATGATGTATATAATTGTATTTTCTCTTTGGATATTCCTTATTCCAAATGAGTGGAACATAAAAGAAATTGGAATCCTTTTCTTATTTTGTTTTGCCGCAATCTTTTCTTGTTATTGTTCCTATAAAGCAATTAAAAAAATGAAGCGTGGTGATAAATTATTTTGGGTGTTATTATTATGTACTTGCCTATGTGGATTGGCTATGGAGATAACTTTATTCCTTCATTCACTTTCTATATGCGATCAAGTCCTATTCTCTTATGAGGCACTACCTTTTTTCATCATACAATATATTTTACTCTTTTCTGGATTTGCTATAAAGTTCATAAAACATTACTCTATTAGAGGCCTTGCTCAATTTTCATTCGATAGTATCTTTATCGTTATTATGAATATTTATTTTACCTTAACCTTTATTTTAGATCTTTCAAGCTTTCATACGTTAACAAAGGATACGTGGGTTTTAATTGGATATTTTATTGCACAATCATTAGTCATTTACGCCGTTATTAGCCTATATAGAAGAGAACAATATTCTTCTAGTAGAATTTCATTAATTATTGGCTTTACTATCATTCTTGTATACGGATATATACAGCTATTCCAGTTAAACACAGGAATAAAAACTTCTGCTGAATTCTCTTATTTAATACATACTGCTTCGATTTTATTAATTGGTTTATCGTCCATACTATACATTTTAGATAAGCCAATGCAACATGAAACAAAAACGAAATATTATCGATTTGATTATGTACGCTTTATATTGCCTTATTTTAGTATAATCATTACTTTTTCCTTTATTATCATTCAGCCTTGGGATGATAAATTCATGTTAATTGGTCTTGTATTATCACTTATTTTATTATTCTTGCGACAACTTTACATGTGGAAAGATAATAAAGTCTTAATTGATACATATGAACAGCTGACTACACAACTAGAAGATGAAGTTGAAGAAGGTGCTTCTGCGTTATCAAAAAGTGAACAACGTTATAAATCTTTATTTGAAGATCATCCTGATGCCGTTTTCTCTTTAAATATGCATGGTGTTTTTCAGCAATCTAACACAGCTTGTGAAAGCTTATTTACTGCTTACTATTGTGAAGTAGCAAGCTATTCCCTTCTGCACTTTATTGATCCAAAAGATCATGACTTACTAAAAAGAGCATTACAAATAACAAAAGAAGGTAGACCACAAACTTTAGAGGTTCGTACGAAAGAACAAGAAGGCTATTACTATTACCTTCACATTACACTCATACCTACTTTTATAAATAAAGAAGTTGTTGGGATGTTTGGGATAGCGCGTGATATTACAACTTTATATGAAAAACAAAAACAAGTAGAACATTTGGCATTTCATGATGCACTTACTGGATTACCAAATCGCCGCAAATTCGAAAAAGATTTAAAAACTATTTTAAATACAGCTCAAACTAGCGCAAATGATGTTGCCGTCATGTTTCTTGATTTAGATCGATTTAAAAAAATTAACGATCGACTCGGTCATGATGTCGGAGACTTATTACTAATTGAAGTAGCAAAAAGGTTACGCGGATGTTTGCGTTCAAAAGATATCGTTGCCCGCCAAGGCGGAGATGAGTTTACAATTCTATTACCAGATATGTACTCAGAAAAAAGTGCGGTTTTTATAGCTGAACAGATTTTAACTATTTTAAACAAACCATTCTTCATTAAAGATGAAGAACTATCTGTTACACCGAGTATCGGCATTGCAATGTATCCTGATTACGGAACCGATGTAACTGAATTAATGAAAAATGCCGATTTAGCTATGTATCGTGCGAAAGCAAATGGAAAAAACAGATTTGTTTTCTTCTCGAAAGAAATGAGTATTGCACAAAATGAGATTGAGTTCTTAGAAGGTGAACTTTCAAAAGCATTACAACAAAATGAATTTTTCCTTGAATACCAACCACAAGTAAGCACAAAAACAAAACAAATTATCGGTTTTGAAGCGTTAATTCGTTGGAAACATCCAAAACTCGGTATCGTATCTCCTGCCCAATTTATTCCTCTAGCAGAGGAAACAGGATTTATTATTGAACTTGGAAATTGGATTTTACGTACTGCCTGCTCAGAAGCAAAAAGATGGCATAATCAAGGTTTTTCTCACTTAAAAGTTGGTGTGAATTTATCTGTTGTTCAATTTAACCATACAGATTTAATCCCAACTATTTCAAAGGTGTTGAAAGAAACAGAACTAAAACCGGAAGCACTAGATATTGAAATTACAGAAAGTATCGCTATTAACCAAAATCAATCTGTAGTTGCAAAGCTAGAGCAGCTTCAAAATCTCGGTATTCAAATTTCAATAGATGACTTTGGAACTGGTTATAGTTCTTTAGCTTATTTAACAAAATATCCAATCAACACATTAAAAATTGCTCGAGAATTTATTTGTGGAATTACAACAAGTCCTTTAGAGGAAGCAATTATCTCTTCCATTATTACACTATCAAAAGAATTAAATTTAGAAGTTATTGCAGAAGGTGTAGAAACAGAAGAACAATGGAAATTTCTTTATGAACAAAACTGTGACCACATTCAAGGATTCTTTATTAGCAAACCTGTTTCTAGTAAAGACGTTTGGATGTTACTCCATAAAAAACAACCGCCTAAGTAAGACGGTTGTTTTTAGTACTCATAAGGTACCTCTTGAGCTAATTGTACCTCTTGATCATTATGAGAAATTATTTGGCTTTTCTCTAATGCTATATCTCCTAATGAAATACCCCATGCCATCGCTAACGTTAATAGACTACCAATAAGCAGTTTCTTCATATTCCATCACCTGCATTTTTTCTTTAAATATACCATGAAAATTTATCCACATTTTATGCAATTATGCATATTTGTTTTTTAGGTCTTTTTTATTTTTTCATTTTTTTCATAAGTGATTCTTTTAATGCGTGGTTTCCTAACATATCAAAAAAGAAGCATGCTTTTTCGTAAGCATCTTCAATTTCTGCTCTATCAGACCCTAGCTTTGCTAAGCATTCACCTTTTCGAAAGTATAGCTGTCCAATCAATGTCATACTATTAATTTGACACGATAGTTCAATAGCTTTATTTGCGTGGCAAAGCGCTTCTTCGTATTGATTATCTGAGTATAATGCTTTTGCATGATTATGTCTCACCTTTACATCAAATTCTTTATTATCATGCAATGTCTCTAACTGTTTTAATATATTTTCAAATAACTCAATAGCCTTCTTCAAATAGCCATTTTCAGCATAAATGTTTGCAATTGCGTTTTCAATATAAAGATTCTGATATACATCTATTCCTGCCAATTGTTGATTGAGCAATTTCTTTAATTCTAAAATACAATATTCGTAATCAATTTTTTTCAATACGTAAGCTGCTACATGATATTGCCATTGAAGAAATTGCTGAAGCTCGGGATGATATTCTTCCTTTTTCAGTTCATTCCATACCCTATTATAAATTTCTTTATATTTTTTTTGCTTACAAAGCGTAATAATTCGATCTTTTAACTGCTTATTCCTCTCAATATCAGAATAAATGAGTACCTCATAAAAATGAATAATGGGAACTTGTAATTTTGCTGCTATACCTTGCAATATATCCATACTTGGGTATACCGCACCCGATTCAATTCTACTCACTTCTGATTGATGACATATGTTCTCGGATAACTGTTTTTGTGTTAATCCTCTCATCACCCTAATTTTCTTAATTTCAATTCCTAATTTTTCTGCGTGCATACTTACTCACCATCCCATTATAACAATCTAATTTTTTGAGTTGTCATACCACTACAATAATGTGAATTCGACAATTTTTGATATGAAATAATGCATAATATATATAAAATCTGGCAAATGTTTCATACAATTCATCTCACATACAATAGATTAGGAGTGTTATAGATGAATTATAGAAAACTTGCTAGTGCATTCGTTACATTCGGTCTCCTTTGTCCTTTATCCACAGAAGCTATTCATGCCCAAGAATTAAACAAAAATGAAGTGAAAGTTGAAATTGCTCAGCCTGGTTTAACAATCGGAAAATTAACAGAACCTCAAAATGATACGAAAGAGAATATTGCTAAAAAATATTTAAAAGGTGAGGTAAACGGGGCTAAAGCTCAACAAGAGCAAGTTACAACTGAAAAAAATGTTGATTTTCAACCTACAAATAAAGAAACAAAAGAAAATCAAACCGAAGTTCGCCTTGCACAAACTTACAAAAACTATAAAGTATATGGTCAAGATCTTATTGTAAACGTAGATAAAAATGGAGTAATTACAACTGTTAGTGGTAAAGTTGTCCAAAATTTAGACCAACAACCTAATCTTACTATAACAAATTTTTTGTCGAAAAATGAAGTAAAATCTAAATTACGCGATATACTTCAAATTCCAAGCGATGCGACTGAGACAGAATTCACCAACGAAACCGTTGTTTATAAGAAAAAAGATGGATATTACACATTTGCAACTGTTATTACCTTTACTTACGAAAACAATGAACAAATTATAAACGGTAATGCAATCCTTGATTTAAAAACTGGCGAGGTACTTTTCCAAGAAAAATTCATTAAAAATAAAGAGAATAAAACTATAAATCAAGTAACATCACCTAGACTATCCCTCGCAAGTGAGCAAGGAACTGGGAAAAATGCACTTCAAGAAAACATCTCTTTCAATATCGCCAAAGGGACTGACGGAAAATTTTATTTAGCTGATTTATCACGCGGAACTGGCATATATATTTATAATGCAAACTATGCGGACTCTCTCGGCGGATATAGTCAAGCTGGTTATCCAGGGACACTAGTTTCAAGTAGCACTCCTAACTTTGCAGATAAAGAAGCAGCGGGTGCTATGAAGAATATGAGTGATATTTATGACTACTTCAAAAAAGAACATAATCTAAAAAGTTACGATAATAAAGATTCAAAAGTTGTTGCTAGTGTACACGGTTTTGATTCTACTGAAGTTAGTGATGGTGTAAAAGAAGATTATGTAAATGCATTTTGGCACCCTGCTTGGAATCAAATGGTATTTGGTGATGGTTTAAACGGAAAGCTCACTTCAGCCCTTGATGTAACAGCCCATGAATTTGGACATGCTGTATTCAGCGGTACGACAAAGAATAAAATTGTGAGATATCCAAGCGCTGAAACATCTGCGTTAAACGAGGGACTAGCAGATTTCTGGGGCACACAAATCGAATATTATGTAAAGAAAGATAAGGGAAACTGGATTATGGGCGATACACTAGGTGGCCTAACAATCCGTGACATCCCGGGAGAAATTGGTGACGGTGGTCATAAATTATATACAAACTTACAAGATTTTTATAACGATGGAAATAATCAAGAGTCTCACGTAAATTCTGGTATCATCAGCCACGTATTATATCAATTAGCTGAAGGTAAAACATATAACAATGTTGCTGTTCAAAAACAAGGCAACGAAAAAGTAAGTAAAGTTGTTATGCGCACATTGCAAAATTACGCAACTTCAGCTGAAGATTTTGAATCACTCCAATCCCACATCGTACAAGCTGCAAAAGATTTATACGGAAATGCCGTATCAAATGAATTTGCAAAAGCATTTGAAGCACATGGTTATAAACCATTACAAAAAATAAATAGAGTAATAGAAGTATAATAATAAAAAAGAAGTTTACCGTTCGTAGGTAAACTTCTTTTCATATCCATCCCTTTTCTTCCGCAATTGTAATTGCCTCAATTCTATTTTTCGCGTCGAGCTTCGTTAACACTTCAGAAATATAATTACGTACTGTGCCCGGTGAAAGATAAAGTGTTTTCGCAATTTCATTTGCAGTCTTTCCTTCTTTAGCAAGTAACAATACTTCTTTTTCACGATCTGACAACGGATTTTGCTCCTGCCATAAACCAAACATTAAATCTTGAGAAACCTCTCGTTTTCCCTTCATTACATTACGAATCGCTGCGGCTAAATCTTCACTTGGGCTATCTTTTAACAAATATCCGTGCACACCAGCTTTCATTGCTCGTTCAAAATAACCAGGTCTTGCAAATGTTGTTAAAATCATTACTTTGCATGATGATTTTTCTTTCTTTAAAGTCTCAGCGACATCCAATCCACTTTGAATCGGCATTTCAATATCCATAATACTTACATCTGGCTTTAACGATTCAATTAATTTTAACGCCTCTTCTCCGTTCGCAGCTTGCCCAATCACTTCCATATCATCTTCTAAATCAAGTAGGGCTCCTAATGCACCACGAAGCATCCGTTGATCTTCCGCAATAATAATTCGAATCATACCCTCACCTCATCTTTTCCTGTTCTAATGACCACTGGTACTTTTACTGTTAATAGCGTCCCTGAATGTATCGTATTTAGTTCAACAAATCCATCAATAAGAGCAATTCGTTCTTTCATGCCGCGAATACCATTTCCATCATTGTTTTGATCCTCTAAACCAATTCCGTTATCTTCTACTTTCAAAATCAGTTCACCTTGTGATTCTAATACAGAAACTGTACACTGCGTCGCCTTACTATGTTTTACAACATTCGTCACAGCCTCACGTAAACACATGCCTAAAATATTTTGTTCAATCGGTGATAACGAACTTGCACTCGCTTCTTGTTCTATTTCTAACTCAATGTTAGCAGCTTGTAAGATCGCTTTTATTTGCTCAAGCTCTTCTTCTACTGTAATCATGCGCATATCAGAAATTAATTCCCTCAGCTGTTTTAAAGCGGTACGAGATGTTTGTGTAATTTCCTTTGCTTCCACACTTGCACGCTCTGGATTTTTTACGATTAACTTCTCAACAAGCTGGCTTTTTAACGTAATAAGAGATAACGTATGACCTAACGTGTCATGAAGATCCCGTGCAATTCGCTGCCGTTCTTCACGTTTTACTAAATCTTTAATTTGCTCATTCGCTTCGTTTAATTGGTTCTTTAACATCTTTTTCTGATTAAAATTACGCATACCAAATGGCGTAAGAAGCATTAAAATAAACATCGGAACGATATTTACTAAATTTGCCGGTGTTAGTTGATTCATATTTACAAATACAAATGCTCCGAGCATTACAACTAACAGACATAGTAGCACTCGAAATACTTTCTTACTTGGCGCAAATCCCATCGCACTTGCCGTGAAAAAGCCAAAGAATATCATGAAAGGATTATAAAATATGGCAAATAAAAAGGTTAATATCATTTGAATAAACGCCCACAAAACGAACGTCTTCTGAACAAAATAAAGTTGACGGTATGTGATAATGAAGACTATCAACATACCGATCCCCATTACAAGTTTCCATCCTGATACTTGTGTTAAATTATAAATTGGAAATAACAAATATACGAGCCACATATACGGAAAAAAACCCATATGTTTCGGAAAAATTTCCATCCTCTTCTTCTCTATCATTTATACCGCTTCCTGTCTTTTTCTTATATATATTGATACTACAACAAATATAAGGAAATAACCTCCTAATACCGCGATATTTTCCCATCCAATTGATTTTCCAGCTACAATATCCCACGCACCGCTTCCAAAATGATATGTCGGTGTCCATTCACCAATCGTTCTTAATATTTTCGGGAATACTTCAATCGGCATCCATAACCCGCCAATTACAGCTAAACTCATATTTAAAATATTTGCTAGGCCAGCAGCTGCATCCGCCTTCTTAATGGAACCTATTACTGTTCCGAGTGCTAAAAATGGTGTCACACCTAACAATAACCATAATCCAGCACCAATCCATTGTCCTACCGTTAACTCAACATGATTAATTAATATCCCTGCCATAAAAATAACTAAGATTGAAAAAGCATTTACTACTGTTTGAGCGATAATTTTTGCTGTTAAATACGCCCCTTCAGGAAGCGGTGTAATTTTTAGAAGATGTGTCCAACCTTGCCCTCTTTCCTGAGAAAGTCTCACACCAAAACTAAAAAGTGCAGTCCCTACAATACTAAAAGTCGCCATAGAAATTAAATAATGTGCTTTCCACGCATCTCCGTTTTGTGGCACTTGCACAACATTTGTGAAAATGTAGTAAAACATAACTGGCATTAATAATGAGAAAAAGATAAATAATTTATTACGGAACGTACGTAAAATTTCTATTTTGCATTGCATCCATAAAGCTTTCATGCAATTTCCCCCTTTTGATTTGCGACAAACTGTTCAAATGCTTCATCGAGACTTCCACGTTCAACTGAAACATTTGTTACAGGTAGATTCTTCTGATAAATTGCTTGTAGAGTGGCATCTGTATCTTCCGTCGTTAAAGTGAAGCGCCCTTCATTTGACTGTACTTCTGTTACATGCGGTAATTCCTTTAGTAAACTCTTAGGGATTTTTTCTTTAGAATAAAACGAGATCGTTTTTCGAGAAATCGTCGCTTTCATTTCATCTGGTGTGCCATCTGCGATAATTTTTCCGTTCGCAAACAATAAAATACGATTCGCCAACGCATCTGCTTCCTCTAAATAATGTGTTGTTAAAATAATCGTTTTCCCTTCACTTGCTAACTTTTTAATCGTTTCCCAAAACGTTCTTCGAGACGTAATATCCATTCCAACTGTCGGCTCATCTAAAAATAACAAATCTGGATTTCCCGAAAGTGCGAGTGCAAAATTTAATCTTCTTTTTTGCCCACCTGATAACTTTTCACATCTTTGCTTTCGCTCTGATTCCAAATTTGATAACTGTAGTAATGTTTCTTTCGCTACCGGGTTTGTATAATAACTGCGGAATAGCTCAATTGCCTCTTCCACTGTAATGCTATCAATCACACTTACTTCTTGTAACATTGCCCCAAGGCTATTACGAACGCCTCTATGCTTTGGACTCTTTCCAAATATAGAAACTGTCCCTTCTGTAGGATCTTTTAATCCAAGCATCATCGAAATCATCGTCGTCTTCCCCGCACCATTTGGTCCAAGTAATGCTACTATTTCCCCTTTATCCACGTGAAATGAAACGTTACTTACTGCGTTTTTATGTTTAAATGTTTTAGAAACACCATTTATCTCAATAACCTTTTCCATCTCTCCACCCCCGCTGTTTCTTATATTTACATTGTATTCCTTGGAAAAGTTAGGAAACAGTATGATGCGTCATGACATCCATATGACAATTGTCATGTATTCTTTGTGTGAGGAATCAACCCGCATACCGCAAGCGAGTAGCAGGACGAAAATAAACATGATACAATCGGGTAAGATATATATTCGAGGAAGGACAGTGGTTTTCATGATTATTCGTAATGAACAGGATTTAGAAAGCTTACGAAAAATCGGCCGCATCGTTGCGCTTGCACGTGAAGAAATGAAAAAAGAAGCGAAGCCAGGTATGACAACGAAAGAGCTTGATTTGATCGGTAAAAAAGTATTAGATGAGCATGGTGCTATTTCTGCACCTGAAAAAGAATATGATTTCCCTGGTGTAACTTGCATTAGTGTAAATGAAGAAGTTGCTCACGGCATTCCAGGAGATCGTGTATTAAAAGAAGGCGACTTAGTAAACGTCGACGTATCTGCCGCACTTGATGGTTATTATGCAGATACGGGTATCTCATTTGTACTTGGGAAAGACGAAGAAAAAGAAAAACTTTGCCAAGCAGCTGTTGACGCATTTTGGGCAGCAATGAAAAAAGTTAAAGCTGGTTCAAAACAAAATCAAATTGGTCGTGCGGTTTCAAACTTCGCACATAAAAGTGGATACAATGTTATTCAAAACTTAACTGGTCATGGTATCGGTCTTAGTTTACATGAAGCACCAAACCACATTTTAAGCTATTATGATCCAATGGATAGTGCGCTTCTAAAAGACGGTCTTGTTATCGCTGTAGAGCCATTTATCTCTATGAAAGCTGATCATATTATCGAACGCGGTGATGACGGTTGGACATTCGTTACTCCTGACAAAAGCCTTGTTGCACAATGTGAGCATACAGTTGTCGTAACACGTGGTGAGCCGATAATTTTAACAGAAATATAAAAAATAGCCGTTTGGTAGCAGAAACCTACCAAACGGCTATTTTTATTACTTTTAGGTATGCAAAAATTTATATAAATAAAAGGTGATGCATCAAAGCATCACCTTTTTAACGGGGTGAGGCTGCCCAAAAGTACGGAAAACCTTTGAACAGCCTCGTATTTTCATATGGATGCCTTACATATATCACTGATGATAATTATGAAATGCGGAAACATATTTATCATCACATGATTCAAACATGAGAAAAGAAACCCTACAGTGGATTCTTTTCTCTACATAATCTAAAGTTTGGGTACACTAGATTCATGCAATGTAGGAGCTTTCCAAGCAGAAAGCGAACCTTCATTTAAAATGATAGCATACATATCTCCATCAAAAATATGCAAATATGCATATAGTATTTTTTATTTATCAATGTCAGAATATTGAAAAATAAAAAATATAAAGGTAAAATAAAGTCGTTATCCGTCTTCTTTTGTCAGTCAGAGAGAATAGAAGAATAGGAGAGGAAAAAATGAAAAAATCTTTAAAACAAAAAATAGTAAGCTCTTTACTTGCTGTATCACTCGCTGTTAGCTTGGCTCCAATTGGACAAGTCAAAGCTGATTCCACGTCAGAAATCACACAGACTTCACCTATCACAAAACAAGTTGATGCAAGTCGCGCCATCGAACACATCCGTTTCTTATCCGAAACAATTGGTCCTCGCCCTGGTGGAACAAAATCAGAAGAATGGGGTTCTCGCTACGTTGGTATGCAACTTAAATCAATGGGTTATGAAGTAGAATATCAGCCATTTCAAGTGCCGGATCAATACGTTGGCTTTATTGAATCCCCATTATCCACAAAGCGTAATTGGCAAGCTGGCGCTGCTCCTAACGCACTAATTTCTACAGAAACTGTTACAGCTCCTCTTATCTTTGTTCAAGGTGGGACAAAATTAGAGGATATTCCAAATGAAGTAAATGGAAAGATTGTTCTATTTGAAAGAGGAACAACAGTTGCAGACTACAATAAACAAGTTGAAAACGCTGTTAGTAAAGGAGCAAAAGGTGTTCTTTTATACAGTTTAATTGGCGGTCGTGGAAACTACGGACAAACTTTCAATCCTCGCCTAACGAAAAAGCAGTCTGTCCCTGTCTTCGGTCTTGCTTATGCGCAAGGAAATGCATTTAAAGAAGAAATCGCTAAAAAAGGGTCAACAATTCTTTCCCTAAAAGCGAGACATGAATCTAATTTAAAATCCTTAAACGTCATCGCTAAAAAGAAACCCAAAAACAGTACAGGTAATGAAAAAGCTGTCGTTGTAAGTTCGCACTATGATAGTGTCATTGGAGCACCTGGAGCAAACGATAATGCTTCTGGTACAGGATTAGTATTAGAGTTAGCTCGTGCTTTTCAAAATGTAGAAACTGATAAAGAAATTCGTTTTATTGCTTTTGGTTCTGAAGAGACTGGCTTACTCGGCTCCGATTATTACGTTAATAGTCTATCCCAAAAAGAACGTGATCGAATTTTAGGTGTCTTTAACGCAGACATGGTTGCAACAAATTACGATAAGGCAAAAAATTTATATGCTATGACGCCTAACGGTTCTCCAAACCTTGTAACAGACGCAGCCTTGCAAGCAGGTAAACAGTTAAATAATGATCTCGTACAACAAGGGAAATTTGGCTCTAGTGATCATGTACCGTTTGCTGAAGTCGGTATTCCTTCTGCACTATTTATTTGGATGGGCGTCGATAGTTGGAATCCATTAATCTATCATATTGAAAAGGTATATCACACACCCCAAGATAACGTATTAGAAAATATTTCGCTAGAACGTATGAAAATGGCATTAGAGGTCATTGGTACAGGCGTCTATAATAGCCTTCAATCTACCGTGAAAACAGAACAAAAAGCCGCTTAATACTATTTCAAGCCACCGATTAATCGGTGGCTATTTATTGAAAAAGAAAAAAAACAAATATGCATAAAAGCATATTTATTACATGGTATTATCGTGTATAATTAAAATCGTAATATATAAATAAAAACACATTTATTGTATAGCATTGACCTTACATTACATGCGATACCACGCTCTAAGCTTATGGTCCAATGGATAATAGGCTTTTTAAAGACGGTTTTGTTATTACTTTAGGGCCGCTGATTGAGTCCATCTTGAAATTGCTCTCTTTTTTCTATAAAAAAAACCCTTCAGGCTGCATTCTTCCCTTCACTTTATCGTGAAGTGTTTTTGAATACTTACCCAAAGGGAGCAATATCAATAGTAATTTTTTAATTTGTCAGCTACTCAGATTACAGTGTAATCAATAATCTAAAGCTTTTTTATTATTTTATTCGCTGACGAGCGAGTAGGATTCCACCTAAAAGGAACAATACCATACCTCCAAGAATTGAACTCATTTCTGCTGATGTTCCTCCTGTGTTGGGAAGTAATGTTGGCTTATCATTTTCTGTAGTAGGTGGAACTTTTGAATCGCTATTTTCGTCTGCATTTGTGTTTGGATCTTTTGGATTTGTGTTTGGATCTTTTGGATTTGTGCTTGGATCTTTCGGATCTGTGCTTGGATCTTTCGGATCTGTGCTTGGATCTTTCGGATCTGTGCTTGGATCTTTTGGATCTACATTTGGTTCGTCCTTGATTTTTGTATTTGTGATGTCATAACCATGTACGTCAGATTGGTATCCGGCTACTGGTTGTTCTTTCACTTCATACTTGTACGCTACTCCATTTGCATCGTATGCTGCTAAATCTTTGAATTCGTATTTCCAGCCTGTTGCTTCGCTTACTTCTTGCGTCGCAATCACTGTACCATTTTGTAGAAGGTCTACTTTAATCATTTTCGGACGATCTTTCGCGTTATCGTCTTTCCATGTTTTCGTTCCTTCTACTTTTGTTTCACCTACTTTTGTATTTGTGATGTCATAACCATGTACGTCAGATTGGTATCCAGCTACTGGTTGTTCTTTCACTTCATACTTGTACGCTACTCCGTTTGCATCGTATGCTGCTAAATCTTTGAATTCGTATTTCCAGCCTGTTGCTTCGCTTACTTCTTGCGTCGCAATCACTGTACCATTTTGTAGAAGGTCTACTTTAATCATTTTCGGACGATCTTTCGCGTTATCGTCTTTCCATGTTTTCGTTCCTTCTACTTTTGTTTCACCTACTTTTGTATTTGTGATGTCATAACCATGTACGTCAGATTGGTATCCAGCTACTGGTTGTTCTTTCACTTCATACTTGTACGCTACTCCGTTTGCATCGTATGCTGCTAAATCTTTGAATTCGTATTTCCAGCCTGTTGCTTCGCTTACTTCTTGCGTCGCAATCACTGTACCATTTTGTAGAAGGTCTACTTTAATCATTTTCGGACGATCTTTCGCGTTATCGTCTTTCCATGTTTTCGTTCCTTCTACTTTTGTTTCACCTACTTTTGTATTTGTGATGTCATAACCATGTACGTCAGATTGGTATCCAGCTACTGGTTGTTCCTTCACTTCATACTTGTACGCTACTCCGTTTGCATCGTATGCTTGCAGTTTTTCAAACGTGTACTTCCATTCACTTGCTACTGTTACTTCTTTTGTATCTACTACTTTACCGTTTTGTAGTAAGTTTATTTTGATTGTGCTTGGACGATCTGTTGCGTTGTTATCGTTCCACGTCTTTGTTCCTTCTACTTTCGTTTCGCCCACTTTTGTATTCGTGATGTCATAACCGTGTACGTCAGATTGATATCCGGCTACTGGCTGTTCCTTCACTTCATACTTGTACGCTACTCCATTTGCGTCATATGCTTCTACATCTGCAAATGCATATTTCCAGTTTGTTTCCGCTGTTACTTCTTTTGTATCTACTACTTTACCGTTTTGTAGTAAGTCTACTTTGATTGTGCTTGGACGATCTGTTGCGTTGTTATCGTTCCATGTTTTTGTTCCTTCTACTGTCAATTTCGCTACTTTTGTATTTGTGATGTCAGTACCACTTACTTGGGATTCATATCCGGCTACTGGCTGTTCTTTCACTTCATACTTGTACGCTACTCCGTTTGCATCGTATGCCTGTAGTTTTTCAAACGTGTACTTCCAATTTGTTGCCGCTGTTACTTCCTTTGTATCTACTACTTTACCGTTTTGTAAAAGATCCACCTTGATCATTTCCGGACGATCTTTCGCGTTATCGTCTTTCCATGTTTTCGTTCCTTCTACTTTTGTTTCGCCTACTTTTGTATTTGTGATGTCAGTACCACTTACTTTGGATTCATATCCGGCTACCGGTTGTTCTTTCACTTCATACTTGTACGCTACTCCATTTGCATCATACGCTGCTAAATCTTTGAATTCATATTTCCAATCTGTTACTTTGCTTACTTCTTGCGTCGCAATCACTGTACCATTTTGTAAGAGGTCTACTTGAATCATTTCTGGACGATCTGTTGCGTTATCGTCGTTCCATGTCTTCGTTCCTTCTACTTTTGTTTGACCTACTTTTGTATTTGTGATATCAGTACCACTTACTTTGGATTCATATCCTGGTACTGGCTGTTCTTTCACTGTATACTCGTAAGCCTTTCCTTCCGCATCATATGCTTCTAGATCTGAGAATATATATTTCCAACCCAATACTGCTAGTACGTCGTGTGTTTGAATCACATTCCCGTTTTGTAGTAAGTCTACTTTGATCATTGTCGGACGGTCTGTTGCATTTCCGTCGTTCCATGTCTTCGTTCCTTCTACTTTTGTTTTGCCTACTTTTGTATTTGTGATATCAGTACCACTTATTTTGGATTCATATCCTGGTACTGCTTGTTCTTTCACTTCATACTTGTACGCTGCTCCGTTTGCATCGTATGCCTGAAGTTTTTCAAATGTGTACTTCCAATTTGTTTCCGCTGTTACTTCTTTTGTATCTACTACTTTACCGTTTTGTAAAAGATCTACTTTGATCATTTCCGGACGATCTTTCGTGTTATCGTCTTTCCATGTTTTCGTTCCTTCTACTTTTGTTTCGCCTACTTTTGTATTTGTGATGTCATAACCTTTTAATTCAGACTTGTATCCGGCTACCTGCTGTTCTTTCACTTCATACTTGTACGCTACTCCGTTTGCATCGTATGCTTGCAGTTTTTCAAACGTATACTTCCAGTTTGTTTCCGCTGTTACTTCTTTTGTGTCTACTACTTTACCGTTTTGTAGTAAGTCTACCTTAATCGAGCTTGGACGATCTGTTGCATTGTTATCGTTCCATGTTTTCGTTCCTTCTACTTTTGTTTCGCCTACTTTTGTATTTGTGATGTCATAACCGTGTACGTCAGATTGGTATCCGGCTACTGGCCGTTCTTTCACTTCATACTTGTATGCTTTTCCATTTGCATCGAATGCTACTAAATCTTTAAATTCATACTTCCAACCTGTTTCTTTGCTTACTTCTTGTGTCGCAATCACTGTATCATTTTGTAGTAAGTCTACTTTGATGGCTTTATGCTCTTCCTCTGTGCCACCTTTCCACGTCTTCGTTCCTGCAACTGATGTCTTGCCTACTTTTGTATTCGTGATGTCATAACCATTGACTTTGGATTCGTATCCGGCTACTGCTTGTTCTTTCACTTCATACTTATATGCTTTTCCGTCTGCATCGTTTATCGCCAAATCTTTAAATTCATATTTCCAGCCTGTTGCTTCGCTTACTTCTTGCGTCGCAATCACTGTACCGCTTTGTAGTAAGTCTACTTTAATCATCGTTGGACGACCTTCCGCATTTCCGTCCTTCCATGTTTTCGTTCCTTCTACTTTGGTTTTTTGTACCACTTTTGTATTTGTAATATCATAACCGTTTATTTCTGTTGTGTATCCATCTATCGGTTGTTCTTTTACTTCATACTTGTACGCTACTCCATTTGCATCATACGTTGCTAGGTTGTCAAATTTGTATTTCCAACCATCTGCCGCTGTTACTTCTTTCGTGTTTACTACTTCCTCATTTTGTAGTAAGTCTACTTTGATTGAACTTGGACGATCTTTCTCGTTATCGCCTTTCCACGTCTTCGTCCCTGCAATAGATGTAGTTTTCAACTTATTCGGAATTGGCAACTTAACTCCATTTACAGCATCTGATTTAACTTCAAAAATTACTTTTGCTTGAGGATCGAAATCAACATAGTCTGGAGCTGAAACTTCTTTCACATAATATTTACCTGGTTGTAAATTAGGGATTTCAATTATCCCTTTTTCATCTGTTTTATATACATCTCCAACTTGTTCATCAGACTCTTTATACAACTTAAACGAAACATTTGGGATTACTTTTTCTTCATCCCCTTCAATATGCTTCACAATTTTTAGTGTTCCTTTTGGAGTCACATTACCTTCAGCACCACCGCCAGCTATCATATTTTCGACTGGATGAGTACCCGATTCGGTAACTGGTTCCTTGTTTAGAACTTGGTAATCAATCGTATAATCATTCTTAAAAAACTCTTGCTTCTTCCCAGCTTCCGTTATAGTAGATGTATAACCAATCGAAAAGGAGGCAAGACGCGCTTTACCCTTATTAAGCACAACTTTAAATGATTTGTCTCCAGTAAAGGTAATCGTTCCGTAACCTTGCTTTTCAAGCTCTTGTAGCGTTAAAGATCGACGACCTATATAATCATCTACAATTATATAGAAACTATCCTTATTAAGTGTTTGACCTTCCTGTAAATTATCAGTCACAACAATATCACGACTTAACTCTTCTTTAGCCAAGTTTATATTCAAGAACCAACGTACTTCATCGCTCTTACCTGAGTTCATATCACCAGTTTTATAAAAAAATGGTGGCTTTCCAGGATCTGTACCCCCACCACTGCTTGGGCCGGTAATTGTTACAGATTGCTTATCTACATTTGTACCGAAATTGGTTTCAATCTCTTTCTTTTCATCCGTTCCTACATTAGCAGCTTCCACAAAAAAGTTTAAATACCCTTTAATATTTTGATGTGTACTCACTTTATCATTAAATGTACATACCACAGTACCTGCAGTGACTTTACAAGTACCATAATCATCTAATAGAAACTCTGTATTTAATCCTTTTAATTCTGGAGGCAGTGTTAATGTTAGTGTGTCTCCAGGCTTCATCTTAAGACTATCTTTTTCACTGAAGTTTATAGTTACTTTAGTCCGTTGTCCGATAGAAAGATCTGTTTTATCAATTTTAAAACTATCCACAAGTCCTAATGTATTTAATTCTTGTGCGTTTGCTACTATAGGTAAAAGACTCTGACCTATAGTAAACATGAAAATCATTATAATCGAAAAAATTGAAGTTATCCTTTTTAAATACATGCTTTCTGTTATCCTCCCTATAAAATATTTCTAGATTCTAGAACAAATATACTATGACAAAGATTCCACTATATCAATGTCATTAAGCCACTCTACTAAAATATGTTTGATAGCTATTATCATCACCAACGCAAACGCTTGCTCTATAAATACAAAAATTTATTGCCGACAAGTATGGAAGAGCTATTTCACAGTAAATATGCATTTGGACAACTTCCTTACTTATCCTCCTAAAGAATACCAAGAAGTACAATCTATAATCGAATTTAGCATATCCGCCGAAGAAGGTTACGACTGTGAAACATGCTAGGATACTCGTATTCTAAAAGATGTCATTGAAGGTGCGTTTTCTGTCATTATGAGTTGAGGTGAAATTGGGCATATGTTAAAACGTTTTGTGTTTAGTTACACAACCAACCTACACACCGAAACAAATAGAACAAGAAGCATTATATAATTAAAAACGTTCTGGATGAAGTATTGGTTGCCTATGCAAGATGAAAGTCATATTCTCCAAATTTGAATACAGTGGAACGAATTTGGGGGTAACTAAAAAAGGGTATGATTGTCAACTGATTTCATATAAATCGTATAGAAATACGAAATTCAGCCTTTTCATTTTTGGAGTATATAAATGAGTGTCGAGAAAAAACACTTTGCCTAATGGGTTCCATGGCTATGTCGAAGAATTAAAATGAGCTTATATGTGATGATACTATCAAAACCGAGAGATTTATATCCTTTCATTATTTTTTATCAAATCATGAAAACTTTAATTGTACTATATGTACTATTTTAAACATACCACCCCTAGTTTCTTGACTAAGTTGGAAGTTTTCAAGATTGATTACTAATTGTTTAGATACTTGGTTAGATGCATTGTTATTTTAGTATTTGGCATAGCTGTAACAATATCTTTCAAAACAATCACACCATTTCCTAGTAACATTCCAACAACTAATAATACATATATGGATTTTGATAATCTTACCCCCAACAGTCTATTATTCTAGAATCGTTCCTAAAAATCAATAGTTAATTGGTATTTTTCTATTTTCACTTCATCACTATCACATATATTTAGATTAGAAAATTGGGCACAGAAAAAGAGATAGCTTTGCCATCTCTTTTTCTGTTTCAACTTCCCCTTATCAAGCCATACAGCTTTTCATTGGTCTTCTTTCTTTGACATCTAATCAGTCTATACATTGAATAGATGTTTTTATGTCAACTCGTATATCACTTCTAAACAAAAATAAGCATCTTTTCTTTTGTCTATTACATTTTTTCTGGTGCAGATACTCCTACGATTGCTAGTGCGTTTTGAAGTGTATTTCGTACTGCTTTCATTAATTCGTAACGAGCTTTACTTAACTCTAAGTTATCTTGGTTTAATACTTTCTCTGCATTGTAGAAGCTGTGTAGTGCTGCAGCTAATTCAAATGCATAGTTTGTAATGCGGTGTGGCAGACGTTTTTGCGCTGCATCCGCAACTACAGCTGGGAATTCACCAAGTTTTTTCAGTAATTCTACTTCTTTCTCAGAAGTAACAAGTTTATAGTTCACGTCTCCGCCTGTAGCTAATCCTAACTCTTCACCTTGACGAAGGATACTGCATACACGAGCATGTGCATATTGCGCATAGTATACTGGATTTTCATTAGATTTTGATACAGCTAAGTCCATATCGAAGTCTAAATGAGAATCACCGCTACGCATTGCAAAGAAGTAACGCATTGCGTCCACGCCTACTTCTTCCATAAGCTCACGAAGTGTAACTGCTTTACCCGTACGCTTACTCATCTTCATTTTTTCACCGTTTTGGTATAGTTGTACCATTTGGATGATTTCTACTTCTAATGTGTCTTTATCGTAACCAAGTGCTTGAATCGCAGCTTTCATACGAGGAATGTAACCGTGGTGGTCAGCACCCCAAATGTTGATTAATTTATCGAAACCACGCTCTAATTTGTCGCGATGGTAAGCGATATCTGGCGTTAAGTATGTGTAAGAACCGTCGTTTTTAATTAATACACGGTTTTTGTCGTCACCGTAAGTCATTGAACGGAACCAAGTTGCGCCGCCTTCTTCAAAGATTTCGTCACGCTCTTTTAATACAGCAAGAGCCTGATCAATCTTTCCGTTTTTGTATAATGATGTTTCTGAGAACCATACATCGAATTTAACACGGAAGCTCTCTAAGTCTTTTTGAAGTTTTGCTAACTCATATTTCAAACCGTATGAACGATAGAACTCATAGCTTTCTTCTGCATCAGCTTTCGCATAACGATCGCCAAACTCTTCAGCTAAACGTTTACCGATACCGATAATATCTGCACCGTGGTAACCGTCTTCTGGCATTTCTTTATCTAAACCTAACGCTTGCATGTAACGAGCTTCAACAGAAAGAGCTAAATTATGAATTTGGTTACCCGCGTCATTAATGTAGTACTCACGAGATACATCGTATCCTGCTTTTGCTAATACGTTACATAAAGTGTCACCTACCGCAGCACCGCGTGCATGTCCTAAGTGAAGGTCACCTGTTGGATTTGCAGATACGAACTCAATTTGTACTTTTTCACCTTTACCAGTGTTCGTTTCACCGTAAGCTTCACCAGCATTAACGATTGTTGGGATTAAGTCTGTTAAGTAACTATTATCCATATAGAAGTTAATAAAACCAGGACCAGCGATTTCAATTTTTTCAATAGAAGCTTTTGCTTTATCGAAGTTTGCAACTAATTCTTCTGCAATCATACGAGGTGCTTTTTTCGCAACACGTGCAAGTTGCATTGCCATATTTGTAGAGAAATCACCATTTGTTTTATCTTTTGGAGATTCTAATACAACGTTTGGAATTTGTTCTTCTGTTGCTAATTCTGCCTTTAATACAGCAGCTTGAATTTCTTCTTTAATCAATCCTTTTACCTGTTCTAAAGAATTCATTATTTTGCCTCCTTCAAGTTAATTGTAATTGTATATCTGCCAGCTTCTTGTTCACTTAGAAGCAATGCGTACGTTAAGAAGAGTTGTCCTTTTTTCTTTTCATCCGACCATTTAAAAAGAACGTTATCAGTTTTCGTTTGCAGTGCAAACGTACCAAGTTCACTCGTGTACGTACCAGTTGTCCATTCACCTTTCACATGCGTCTGACGCATAGAAATAGCACCTGAACGCATAATGAGAACTTGTTCATCTTGAATTTTTATAATTGTCTTCACTTCGCCTTGTTCGTTCGGCTCTTGGAATGTTACGTATGTACCTTGACCTTTTACATAGTATTGACCATTTGCTTCAAAAGCAACGGTTTCCTTCCTCGCCCCTTCACGGATTTCTGTTACGAAATGAACGTGTACCGGCAAGCCTGCAAGTTGTTTCTTCACGTCTTGCACACCTTTCAAATGTTATAGATATTAAATACTACTTATAATAAATCACTTTTCCTATCATATCAAAAAAAGATGCTGTCTGTCTGCTGAAAAATCAGGAAAACTCCTTTTCAAAAAATAATTCACCCTCACTTTATTTCATATGATAAAATATTTTTTAAATCTAAATATTCTTTTAATTAAAGGGGGGAATGTTGTGATACCAACAAAATTAAAAAAAGGGGATGAAATAAGAGTTATTTCACCATCTTGTAGTTTAAGTATTGTCTCAAATGAAAACAGAAACCTTGCTATAAAAAGATTAACCGACATGGGCTTTCAAGTTACATTCTCAAAATATGCTGATGAGATAGATCGATTCGCTTCCTCTTCTATTTCTTCACGTGTTCAAGACCTCCACGAAGCATTTAGAGACCCTAATGTAAAAGCAATTTTGACGACACTTGGCGGATATAACTCTAACGGCTTATTGAAACATCTCGATTACGATTTAATTCGCGAAAATCCAAAGTTTTTCTGCGGCTATTCTGACATTACTGCTTTACATAACGCACTTTATACAAAAACAGGTCTTGTTACATATTCAGGTCCTCACTTCTCTTCATTTGGAATGGAGAAAGGTCTCGCGTATACAACCGATTACTTTTTTAAATGCTTAACTTCTAATGATTCTATTGAAATCCTACCATCCGAAACGTGGAGTGATGATTCTTGGTATATAGATCAGGAAAATCGAGAATTTATTAAAAATGAAGGATATATTTCGATTCAAGAAGGAGAAGCTACAGGGGATATTATTGGCGGAAATATGAGCACTTTACATTTACTACAAGGTACTCCGTATATGCCAAGCTTACGAGATAAAATTTTATTTCTTGAAGAAGATAGTTTAACGGGAAAAGCTACACTTAAAACTTTCGATCGATACTTACATTCTCTTATGCAGCAAACTGATTTTGAATACGTAAAAGGTATCGTTATAGGGAGAATGCAAAAAGGAGCAGAATGTATGATAGAGGACATTCAAGAAATGATTACTTCAAAGCCTGAACTTGTACATATCCCTATTATTGCGAATGCAAGTTTCGGACATACAACTCCGATCTTTACTTTCCCAATTGGCGGACGTGCAAAAATCATTTCTAATAAAGAAAGTTCAGCTATCACCATTTTAACGCACTAAAAAAGGAGCGAACGATTCGCTCCTTTTATGGTTTTTCTATTTTTTGCAACGCTTTTTGTGGGATTGATTCTTTCGGGATTTCAGCCCATCCTTTTCCCTGCATACCTTTTGCATAAATTTTTATAAAAGCACCCGTATGCAATTCACGGTTCACCATTCTTTTAATAACTTGTAAATTTCCATCTTCTGTATATCCTTTAAATGTATACAAATATTCATCGTCTTTTTTCTCGCTTTTATCTATAACAGCATAATAATCTTGTATTTCTTTATTTGAAAAGAAGTTGTCTACAAAAGCATGCACACCTTCTGTTTTCGTGTTTAAATAATATGCTGTTCCTCCTAAAATAATGGCGAACACAGCTAAAACTTTAATTACCAATTTCATAAATGCGCCTCCTGTTTGCACTACTTTCTCACTAACCGTATGTCTATACCTGTATTATACGAAAAAAAGCATACTATACTCTATCGAAATGCCTTACACTTTCCTTACATTATTGTAAGGGTTTTTCACCTTACAGCAATTTCCCAATAAAAAATTTTTCCGTTTCACAAACTTTTATATTATTATTGAATGATACAAATTTTTATTACAAAAATCAAAGGAGACAGTTTTCAAATGGCTATCTTGCAAGGTTTAGCACTATTACTTGTTGTACTTTGTCTATTTACACTTTTCAGTTACCGTGCGCCTTACGGAATGAAGGCGATGGGTGCTTTAGCTAATGCAGCAATCGCAAGTTTTCTTATTGAAGCATTTCACCGTTATATAGGTGGAGAAATGTTTCATAATGACTTTTTACAATCAGTAGGAGAAGCTTCTGGTAGTATGAGCGGTGTTGCAGCAGCAATTTTAGTAGCATTAGCAATCGGCGTTTCACCCGTATACGCTGTTTTAATCGGTATCGCTACTAGTGGATTCGGTATTTTACCAGGATTTTTTGCTGGATACGTTTGTGCCTTCGTCGTGAAATTTCTCGAAAAGAAATTACCAGCTGGTGTAGAGTTTTTAGCAATCCTATTTATTGCTGCACCAATCTCACGTGGAATGGCCATGCTTATGGATCCACTCGTTAACGCAACACTTGGTAAAATCGGTTCTATGATTTCAGTTGCAACTACAGAAAGCCCTATCATTATGGGTATTATGCTTGGTGGATTAATAACAGTTATTTCTACCTCTCCATTAAGTTCTATGGCATTAACTGCAATGCTTGGATTAACAGGTTTACCAATGGCAATTGGCAGTCTTGCCGTTGCGGCCTCAGCCCCGATGAACTTTATTTTCTTTAAACGACTAAAAATTTGTTCAAAGAAAGATACAATTGCTGTAGCAATCGAGCCTTTAACACAAGCCGATGTTGTCTCAGCAAATCCAATTCCTATCTATATGACAAACTTCGTTGGCGGCGCGCTTGCCGGTATTATTACATCGCTATTCCAGCTCGTTAATAATGCGCCAGGAACAGCATCACCAATTCCAGGGCTTCTCGTCTTGTTTGGATTTAATGACGTTATAAAAGTAACGATCGCTGCTGTACTATGTGGAATCGTTACCACTATTGTCGGATACATCGGATCTATTGTGTTCCGCAAATATCCGATCCGCTCTGCTGATGAAATTCGCGGCATTGCTTCAGAAGAAAAGGTTGCATAAGAAAAAGAGTTATTCTCACCTTTTGAGAATAACTCTTTTTTTCATGTCTTGCTATGGTAAATGGGATTATATCGACGATTTTTTTAATATATCGACTTACCGACACATAACGGATAAAATAAAAGCCCCTATTCATAGGGGACTCTTACTTTATCCAGCTACAGCGGCTAGAATGATCGGTGGCTTCGCTTCTTCCTTCGAGGCAAAAAGCGCCTCTACGTCTGAAGCTCCATCCTCCTCACATTCTGAGCGAGCCGCTTCCGCTTTTATTTCTATCCAGTTACGCCTCCTAGCCCCTTGCGTCTAAGAACCTTCCCTGCCAAAAGATAAAAAGCACCTTTTGCAGGAAAGAACCTTAGTCACCGGGTCTAAACAGTCGGCTTCACTTTTACTTTACCCAACCGAGCAGCATTTCCCGCACGAATTTGCTTGCTGCGACTGGTGTTTGATCACTATGGTCGTAGACAGGAGCTACTTCTACTAAGTCTGCTCCAACTACATTTATATTTGAATTTGCAATTGCCATGATGGAATCTAATAGTTCTTTAGATGTGATACCTCCAGCCTCTAACGTTCCTGTTCCAGGAGCATGAGCTGGGTCTAATACATCAATGTCGATTGTGACATAGACTGGACGTCCTGCAAGTTTCGGTAATACTTCTTTTAACGGCTCTAATACGTCAAATTTGTATAAGTTCATACCTACTTCTTTCGCCCATTCAAATTCTTCCTTCATTCCAGAACGAATTCCGAAAGAATATACGTTTTCCGGACCAATTAAATCACACACTTTACGAATTGGTGTAGAGTGGGATAAAGGCTCCCCTTCATACGATTCACGTAAATCAGTATGAGCATCCATGTGGATGATTGCTAAATCCGGATATTTTTTTGCCATTGCCTTAAAAATTGGCCAAGACACTAAGTGCTCACCGCCGAGACCTAGTGGAAACTTACCGGCATCTAAAAGTTTTGATACATACTCTTCAATCATGTCTAAGCTGCGTTGTGCATTTCCGAATGGTAATGGGATATCACCCGCATCAAAATATTTTACCTCTTCTAGTTCACGATCTAAATACGGACTATATTCTTCAAGACCGATTGATACTTCACGAATACGTGCAGGGCCAAAGCGAGATCCTGGACGGAAACTTACTGTCCAATCCATAGGCATCCCATAAATAACCGCCTTTGACTCTTCAAAACTTGGATGACTTTTAATAAATACTTTACCTGAATAAGCTTCATCAAAACGCATATTCTTTTCCTCCTTATGTGGAACTTAAGGTATCCCAACCTTTCATTATTTCTCAAATTTGGAGCGTACTGCTCCTCTTTCTCGATTTACCTGGGCCTTCTTGTTATCACAAGAAGACTACTTCATTTGTAGCAGTGTAAGTAACTAGCATGTTCAAGCCTTCTAGACAAACACCTTAAATGAGTTACTTACACTTTATTTATTTCAATTTAACGCTCTTACTTAATTAAATCGCCAACAAATTTCGGTAATGCGAATGCTGCATTGTGTAATTCTTTTGTGTAGTATTTCGTTTCGATTTCGTGGAAACGCTCTTCACTTACTTCTAGTGGATCATGTTTTTTAGATCCGATTGTGAATGTCCAAAGTCCACTTGGATACGTTGGAATGTTTGCTGTGTATAAACGAGTAATTGGGAAGATCTCTTTTACGTCTTTGAACACAGTTGTAATTAGTTCTGGTGTGAACCAAGGGTTGTCCGTTTGTGCAACGAAAATACCATCTTCTTTTAACGCTTTAGAGATTCCAGCGTAGAAACCTTTCGTAAATAAGTTTACTGCTGGTCCTACCGGCTCAGTAGAATCTACCATAATTACGTCATATTCATTTTCGCTTTCTGCGATGTGTAGGAAACCGTCTCCTACTTTCACCTCTACACGCTCATCATCTAATGCGCCTGCAATTGATGGTAAGTACTGTTTAGAGTACTCAATTACTTTTCCATCAATTTCAACAAGAGTTGCTTTTTTTACGCTTGGGTGTTTTAACACTTCACGAATAACACCGCCATCACCACCACCGACAACTAATACGTTTTCAGGGTTTGGATGTGTAAATAAAGGTACGTGCGCTACCATTTCATGATAAACGAACTCATCTTTTTCTGTTGTCATGACCATGCCATCTAAAATAAGCATGTTTCCGAACTCTTCCGTTTCAACCATATCAAGTTTTTGGAATTCTGTTTGCTCCGTATGTAATGTGCGGTTAATACGTGCCGTAATCCCAAAATGTTTTGTTTGTTTTTCAGTGAACCATAGTTCCATCGTACAATCACGCCTTTCAATGCAAATTTATAATAGGGACATCATTAATGTCCCCTAACAAAAATAAAACAAAACATCCAAAATGTATAGTTAAAAGTACAAAAATACCGAAAATATATTTTAGTCAGAGGGTTCTAACATATATGTGGAAAGGGTTTGTCTTGTAATAGGAAAGAAAACCCTTTCTTAAGAAAGGGCTTTTGTCTCTATTTCTACCGGTTTACGAATCGGAATTAAGATCATAACGCAACCAACTAATACAACAACTCCACCGACTAAAAATGGACTTTGTGGTGAAACAGTGTGTCCGATAACTCCTGATAAAATGGGAGCAATCGCTCCTCCTAACCAACGAACGAAGTTATAAACACCTGAAGTAACAGATCTTTCATAAGGTGAAATATCCATTACATAGCTTGTATATAATGCATTATTTAAACCAGATGCTAATCCTGATAGGACAATTAATACGATTTGTAACCACATAATTTTCACAAAGAATAATGCAATTAAGAAAATCGCAAATACGAGTAAACTACCTTTTAACAATGTTTTCGGTTCATATTTTCCTTCTAGCCTATGTGCTAAAATTGCGGAACCGTAAGCTAACGCTAATCCCCATCCACAAAATACAAAACCTAATTGAATAGCTGATAAATGCATAATAAGTGGTGAATATGCTAGCACGACGAAAAATCCGTAGTAGTATAACATCCCTGAAATCGCACCTTGCATAAACGGTTTATATTTCACCAAGTTAAGTAATTCACCTACGCCCGCTGCTTTACGCTTCACTTTTCGCTCCGGTTCTTTTACAAAAAAGAATACTAAAATAAATGCTAAGAAAATTAAAATACTCGTTGCGAAAAATGGGTAACGCCAAGAATGTCCACCTAATATACCACCTAACAATGGGCCACCTGCCATTCCTAAACCGATAGCTGCTTCATATAATCCTACTGCTTCATGAACCTCCTTACTTAATGCTATTAAAAGTGTCATTGCTGTAGCAAAAAACATCGCATTTCCTAATCCCCATCCAGCACGGAAAAGAGATAATTGAGCAATCGTTTGCGATATACCGCATATAAACGCAAATACAGTTACAATTGCAAGACCGATTGTCATCATGCGCTTATCACCAAATCTTGATGCGAATATACCAGCTGGTAACATCATAATTGCCATCGTTAAAATATATGCGGTAAATAACATTTCAACTTGCCAATGTGTTGCACCAATTTTCTCAGCAATAATTGGCAAGATTGGATCGACTACCCCTATACCAGAAAAGGCAAGGAAAGTAGCCACCACTGTAATCAATCTCCCTAGTTTTTGTTTGCTCTCCATTTCAATCATTCTCCTTTTATGCTCTCTAAAAATGTCACTGCACGATGTAAACTATCTTCAAGTTCTGCCTTTACACGCTGCATTTGCTCCATTTTTTCATCCAACGTTTGCACTTGTTTCTCAAGCATATCTTTAATTTCTTGAATCACTTCGCGATCGCGAGGATTCTCGCTATTTCTTCTTTGTTCCATTCTTTCTTTTAACGATAAGAAATGTTGCATTTCTTGAAGCGTGATTCCTAATACTTCTTTCGCTTCCACGATCCTTTTAATTCTTGCAATATCCTCATCCGTATAAAGCCGAATGTTCCCCTCACTACGCTCCGGGGGATGAATTAAACCAATTTCCTCATAATAACGAAGTGTACGCTTTGTTAAACCAACTTGCTTTGTTACTTCATCAATTTTATACATGTTTATTCCTCCCTTCACTCAATTATTACATTTTACGTTAACGTTAACTTTTGTGCAACTGTTAGACTTTTGTAAATTTTTTTCATATAAATTGTATTTTTCTCATAGCGGTTTCATAATGAAGGAAAAGAGATGATAAGGAGATTTTCACATGAATAAACCACTTATTTTCGCTCACCGCGGGGTAAAAGGAACACATCCAGAAAATACGATGATCGCCTTCCAAGAAGCTGAACGCATTGGCGCTCATGGGATTGAACTTGATGTTCATCTATCAAAAGATGGCGAACTTGTCGTAATCCACGATGAAACAGTTGATCGCACAACAAATGGCGCAGGGATTGTTTCTGAAAAAACGGTAGAGGAACTACAATCATTGGACGCTGGTAGCCATAAAGATCCTTCTTTCCATGAAGCAAAAATCCCAACGTTACGCGAAGTTTTCATCTGGCTTTCCACAACGAACTTACAACTAAATATCGAATTAAAAACAGATGTGATTCACTACCCAAATATTGAAGAGAAAGTTGTTGCACTTGTTCGTGAATATCATCTTTCTAATCAAATTGTATTCTCATCATTTAACCATGACTCTGTTTCATTATTAGCAGAAATAGCTCCTGAAATCCCAAGGGCAATTTTATATGATACGCCACTTGCTGATCCTATTGCTGAAGCAAAAATTAGAGAAGCAACTGGTTTACATCCAAACTTTCAGCTACTAACTAAAGAATTCGTACAGTTAGCACAAAAACAAGGGTACGTTTTCCGCCCTTATACAATTAACGAATACAAAGATTTACAAACGATAATTGATTATGGTGTAGATGTCATCATCACCGATTGGCCAGCACGTGCCTTTGAGCTCCTTTCTTAATTGAAGGGGCTTTTTTGTTTTCAAAATTTCATTGTTTAAAATAAATGAAAATCCTCAATACTAATACAATAATGTTTGTATTAATGAGGGGCTGAAAAAGATGAATCAAACTATGAATCCAAAACTTAAAAAATATAAACGTCTTTTCTTCACCGTAATGTTTTCTTGTGTTCTTTTTTTCGTTTTTTCCTTTTTTGTTATTATTATAGTTGCGAAAATTATGGGACCACCTCCTGTCGCAGTCCCGCAAACAAGCGTCTTTTACGCGAATGATGATACAGTTATTGGACAAAGTAACGAAATACAAAAGCGTTACAATGTCTCTCTTAATGAAATTTCCCCCTATGTAAAAGAAGCGACACTTTCTATTGAAGACCAAAGATTTTATAAGCATCATGGCTTCGATATGAAACGTATTGCAGGTGCAATTGTTGCTGATTTAAAAGCGATGGCAAAAGTGCAAGGTGCTAGTACAATTACACAACAATACGCACGTAATCTATATTTAGATCATGATAAAACGTGGAAACGGAAACTATTAGAGGCAATGTATACTGTCCGCCTTGAAGTGAATTATAATAAAAATCATATTTTAGAAGGTTATTTAAATACAATTTATTACGGACATGGTGCTTATGGCATCGAAGCTGCGTCTCGTCTATATTTCGATAAAACAGCAAAAGAATTAACATTAGCAGAAGCCAGTATGCTTGCAGGAATCCCGAAAGGACCTAGTGTCTACTCTCCCTTTTTAAAAGAAGAACGTGCTAAAGGACGTCAATCTCTCATATTAGATGAAATGGTAGAACAAGGTTATATTACGAAGCAGCAAGCAGCTTCTGCAAAAAAGGAACCGCTAACTTTTGCCTCGCTTGATACGAAAAAAGTAGCAGAGGTTGCGCCTTATTTCCAAGATGCTGTACAAGCTTCTCTTCTTCGGGATATCGGACTGGATGAGCAAGCCTTACAACGAGGTGGCTTACGTATTTATACAACGTTAGATCCTAAGTTACAATCTGTAGCAGAACAAGCTGTCAAAGATCATATACCTGAAACAGCAAACATACAAACTGCCCTCGTCTCTATGAATCCAAAAACAGGTGAAGTGGCTGCTCTTGTTGGAGGAACTGATTATAATACGAGTCAATTTAACAGGGCTACACAAGCCGTCCGTCAGCCTGGATCTACATTTAAACCCTTTCTATATTACGCAGCTTTGGAACGAGGATTCACCCCTGCTACGCGCTTAAAAAGCGAATACACTGTATTCACTTTAGGTGACGGTGTTTCAAAGTATAAACCGAAAAACTATAAAGATTATTACGCAGATGATTTCGTAACGATGGCACAAGCTCTCGCAGTCTCTGATAACATATACGCTGTGAAAACAAATTTATTTTTAGGTGATGACACGCTCGCAAAAACAGCGAAGCAATTCGGAATTAAGAGTGCATTAAAAGATGTGCCTTCCCTAGCTCTCGGTACGTCTCCTGTAAAACCAATTGAAATGGTGAATGCTTATAGTATGTTCGCAAACGGTGGAAAAGAAGTAAAACCTATCTTTATTCGCCGTATTATGGATCATGAAGGGAACATGTTATACGATGCTCATTTGGAGAGCAAACAAGTTCTCGATAAGAGCAAAGCGTTTGTGATGGAAGAAATGATGACTGGTATGTTTAATAAAAAACTAAGCAGTTATGCCGCTGTAACTGGTCAATCTATGTTATCAAAACTATCAAGAACATATGCCGGAAAGTCTGGTTCTACTGAAACCGATAGTTGGATGATTGGATTCACTCCGCAAATTGTAACTGGTGTATGGGTTGGATACGATCAACCTAAATCTATTTCAAACGTAGCAGAACAAGGATATGCGAAAAAAATATGGACCGATACGATGGAGAAAGGCTTAGATGGACAGCCTAAAAAGGATTTTAAACAACCAAGTGATGTCGTAGCCGTTAATATTAACCCAGAAAACGGCAAGATCGCTACAAAGAACTGTCCAATTTCAGTTAAAATGTATTTCGCCAAAGGCACCGAGCCTACTGAATATTGTATGGATCATGTCGATGATAAAGAGGAATTTGAAAAAACAAGTGAAGAAAAGAAAAAACAAGTTGGTGGAAAAAATATCTTCCTTGGTAAAAAAAATAGCTGACGGACATCCGTCAGCTATTTTTTTATTCACTTAATAATGCATGACGCAATTCTTCACTAGACTCGTTCCAAATCGCTTCATTATGTTCTTTCAAGAACGTACCAAGTACTTTTTTAGAAGATTCATCCATATGTTCAACCATAATGTGACGCTTCAATGATTTATCCATTTTGTTTACATGCTCTGGAAGTGATTTATATCCGCGGCGAATTTCACGGTCTACTGTCATTTCACAAGCTGTTACCCCTGCGTAATAAGCACCGTTCGGTGTTCTTTCAATTGTTACCCAAACAAGCCAAAATGGTTTTCCGTTTGGAACGTCATCTTTATTTGTTAAAAACTTAATTCCTTTTTCTACCGTACTACGCGCATGCATCGCACCGATATCAACGAATGCAGTTTTCTCTAGTACATCAACAAATACAGGTGAAATGTTTTCTAAGCTTAATGCCCCAACACCAAATCCACCATGTCCATCTGTTGAATCATTTTTCACGATATTAAAACCGATTTTCTTCTTTTTCTCTGTCATATGTAACTTCCTCCTCACTTAAAAATTATAAAAGCCCAAAAATAGGCGCAATGATACTTTGTAAAAATACGAATACATACGGAATGACAACATTGAAAATAGGTTGAATTGTGTAATTGCTAAGCGGTGTAATAACAAGAATTAATAACGCAATTGCTCCATATTTTTCATACTGTGTCATTTTCGCACGAATATTTGCTGGTGCTAAATCTTCCACAACGCGATATCCATCAAGTGGCGGAATCGGTAATAAGTTAAATACAAGTAAAACGATATTAAGCATAATAAAAATTTGGAAGAATCGACCTAATGTATCTGCTACTGCAAATGGAATTGAGTCTAGTACGCCAAATGTTAATAAGCTATACCAAATAATTAAACCAATCGCACTTAAAATTAAGTTACTAATCGGTCCTGCAATAGAAACTAATATCCCTGCAAGACGTGGTCTTTTAAAGTTATACGGGTTAACAGGCACCGGTCTTGCCCAACCGAATCCAAGAATTAATACTGCAATCATCCCGATAGGATCTAAATGGGCCATCGGTGATAACGTTAAACGTCCTTGTTTTTTCGCTGTATCGTCCCCAAATTTATATGCCACATATGCATGTGCAAATTCATGAACGGATAGTGCAATAATAATCGCCATTGCTACTAACGGAATTTCGTGCAATGGATATCTAAATAACTGATCCATACTTCATCTCCTCTTCAATATGTCAAAAAAGAAATTATTTTTTTCCGATTGTTCTTCCCCATAATCCGCTATAATAAGAGTGTAACTTACATAAAAGGAGCGATTGTACATGCCATACGTAACAGTGAAAATGCTAGAAGGACGCACAGAGGAACAAAAGAAAGCTCTTGCTGAGAAAGTAACAGCAGCAGTAAGCGAAACAACTGGTGCTCCTGAAGAAAACATCGTTGTTTTCATCGAAGAAATGTCTAAAAACCATTATGCAGTTGGCGGAAAACGCTTAAGCGACAAATAATTTCAAGTTCTTTCATAAGAAGCAGCCATTAGCTGCTTCTTATTTTTTGCCTTCTAACAACTCGATAATTCTCTCTTTATATTTTCCTTTTCTTCCATCTTCATAGATTAAATCATGCGGATAGAATAACTTTTGGTCCGTTCTCTTCTTCCCCGTAATCGCCTCAACAATATCCGATTCACGTGAAAGCTCTCTAAGTTCCCCGTTCGGCATAAGGAGTAAGATTGGCAGACGCTCTTCCTCTTCTCCTGCGCGATAAAAGTCATATGGTAAATCCGATGTTGAATCAACAACTAAATAATACTCTGGATCTAGTCCAATCTTTTTAAATAAGCTGCTTAGCTCCATCCAATTATCTAAACCGTGCTTATCTGTAAACTCTACATATTTAAATAGATTTCGATTCATAAAACGACGGCATAAGTCACTTAAAATTGGATCTTCTTCGTCTTGCCATACTTGGAAGTAATAATACATTACGTTCTCGTCTAGCTTTAAATAATCCTCTACTGTCACTTCTTCTTCAAACAAAGAATAGAAATGAACAGGATGATTTTTAAACGCATAATACTTCTCATGCAATGATTTAGCACGGTGTAAAATCTTCGTTAAAATAACTTCTGCACTGCGCGTTACCGGATGGAAATATACTTGCCAATACATTTGATAACGGCTCATAATATAATGCTCAACAGCATGCATACCACTATTTTTAATAACTACTTGATTCCCATACGGACGCATGACACGCAATATACGTTCCATATCAAAGTTCCCGTACTTTACACCTGTGAAATAAGCATCTCTTAATAAATAATCCATACGATCTGCATCAATTTGACTTGAAATCATACTAATCGCTAATTTATTAGTAGATGTTTTCGCAATTACATCTGCCACTTTTTGCGGGAAGTCCTTATCCACACGACTTAATACACGATTAATTTCCGTATCTCCTACGATAATCTTTTGCGTAAATTTCTCATGATCTAATGAAAATACTTTTTCAAACGAATGAGAAAATGGGCCGTGACCGACATCATGAAGTAATGCCGCACATAAACATAACAATCTATCTTCAGCATTCCAGTTCGGTCTGCCATCAAACACATCATCAATCATACGACGAATAATTTCATATACACCTAACGAATGAGTAAAGCGACTATGCTCTGCACCGTGAAATGTAAAAAATGTTGTTCCAAGCTGCTTAATACGGCGCAAGCGTTGAAATTCTTTCGTTCCGATTAAATCCCAAATAACACGATCACGCACGTGCACATATTTATGTACTGGGTCTTTAAACACTTTTGTTTCGCTGAGTTTGTCGTTTAAATATACCACTTTTCGACATCCCCCTTTCTTTACTGCATTCTTACTATATATTATAAACGAAATAGGAAACAGAAAGAAATGAAAGACTGTATTAATTGCCCTTATATAAAGAAAAAATCACCTTTACCGAAGTAAAAGCGATTTCTTTTTATACATTATTTTCCTAAAACGAACTCAGCAACTTCATCTAAGATCATTTCTTTTCCTAGTGGGAAGTAACCTTTGTTTAGATCTTCATTTTTAATTGTAAATACGTGGTTATTTTTAACAGCATTCATGTTTTTCCAAATTGATTCTTCTTGGAATTCTTTTAGACGCTGAGAACCGTCACCCGTTGTAAATACAAATAAGTAATCTGGGTTGTAATCGATTAAAGCTTCTTTTTGTACTTGTACTAATGGTTTATCAGTTGGTGTACCTTTAACTGCTGGTAATTTTAAATCATTAAAGATTACGCTACCGTAACCGTAGTCACCATATACACGGAATGCATTTGGATATGCAGCCATTTTCATGAATGTTGCATCACCAGTTTTAGCGATAATTTTATCATGTAATTTGCTTGCTTTTTCATCATACTTTTTAAACCATTCTTTTGTTTCTTTCTCTTTACCAAGAATTTGGCCTACTTCTTCAAACTTTGGACGCCATTGATCTAATGGAGTGTTTAACATAACTGTTGGTGCAATTTTAGATAATTGATCGTAAATCTTTTCTTGACGATTATTTACAAGAATTAAGTCTGGTTTTGCAGCAGCTACTGCTTCGATGTTAATTTTATCGCCCCAAGCAGAACCAACTGGTTTAACGTCTTTTAATTTATTTGCAATATGTGCATCAATTTTTTCTTGAGATGTATTAGCTGTAATAATTGGTTTCATACCAAAGATTAATAATTCTTCTGTTGAACCACTAAGGTCAGCAATTTTCTTTGGATTTGCAGGGATTTTAATCTCCCCTTTTGCATGTTTTACAGTGCGCTCTTCAGTCTTCGCATCTGCTTTCTTTTCTTCTTCTTTGTTAGAACAAGCTGCAAATAGTACAGAAGTAACCACTAGTACCATTGCTAATAGTGCCATTTTAAAATTCTTCATGTTCCCACTCCTTCTGGCTGTATTTATCTTATAATTTAGGATGAACTATAAGAAACAAAAATAACAATTAATCAATATATATTTATTAACCGTTGTTAATGACCCATTCTAACGGGCGTTCAACTTCCCATTTATAAGTAAGAAGCTCAACGTCCATTAGAAGTCCCCCTCTTTACGAGGGGGTTCTACTTATGCTTTTTTACGCAATTGATTACTAATCATCGCTAAATCATATGTTAAACAAATCGGTTTACAGTTTACTGGACATGGAACGATTTGCGCTTCAATCTCAAACACGTTACGAAGTGTTTCACTTGTCATAACCTCATCTGGCGTTCCTTGTTTCATTAACTTACCTGCTTTTAATGCAATCATATGATCAGAGAAACGAGAAGCATGATTTAAATCGTGAATAACCATCACAATTGTCCTACCTTCTTCTTGGTTCAATTTCTTCAGTAAGTTTAATACTTCAAGTTGATGTGCCATATCTAAATATGTCGTTGGTTCATCTAATACAAGTAAATCTGTTCCTTGTGCAAGAGCCATCGCAATCCATACCCGTTGACGTTGACCACCTGATAAGGCTTCTGCTGAACGATTTGCGAACTCTGTCATTCCCGTCACTTCAAGTGCCCAATGAATGTAGCGATAGTCTTCTTCTTTCAATGTTCCAAATCCTTTTTGATGAGGAAAACGTCCATATGAAACAAGTTCAAACACAGTAAGGCCTGTTGGCACTTCTGCAGTTTGTGGTAAGATCGCCATTTTCTTTGCGATTTCTTTCGTTGGCTGTTTCTCAATTGCTTTTCCATCAAGATAAACAGTACCTTTTTTCGCCTTCAAAATACGAGAAGCCGTTTTTAATAATGTGGATTTCCCACAACCATTTGGTCCAATAATCGTTGTAATTTTTCCTTCCGGAATTTCAACTGTTAATCCATCAATAATTAATCCTTCATTATAGCCAACAGATACCGAATCAACTGCTAAAGTTGCCATACAAAAAGCCTCCCTTTATTTTGTCCTCATAAGTAAATATATGAAATATGGTGCACCAATTACAGAAATAACAAGACCGACCGGTATTTCTGAAGTTGGCAACACACTTCTTGAAATTACATCTGCAAATAAAAGCAAGAACGTTCCTATTAATGCTGCAGTTGGTAACATGATTTGATGTTTACCACCAACAAGGCGTCTCGCTAAATGAGGAGCCATTAAACCGATAAAACCTATTCCGCCCGCCACCGCAACAGATGCACCAGCTAAACAAACTGCAATAAATAATAATTTACGTCTTTCTTTTTCTACGTTTACACCAAGGCCAACAGCTGTAGAGTCGCCTAAATTCATTACATTTAATATGTGTGCTTTACTAATAGCAAGCGGTAAGAAAATAACCATCCATGGAAGTACACTTAATACGAATTTCCAATCTGTACCCCAGAGACTTCCTGCTAACCAAATCGTAGCAAAACGAAAATCGTTAGATGTCATCTTCATAGAGAAAATTAAACTAACGGCACCAAATCCAGCCGCAACGGCAATACCAACAAGTATTAATCGAGTCGATGAAACGCCGTCTTTCCATGCTAATAAGTAAATAATAACTGCCGCTAATATCGCACCAACTAGGGCGAAAAATGGAAGGATAAATACAGATAAAAATGTACCTGTCCCAACTTTTCCAAAGAAAAAGTAGACGAATATAACAACCGTTAATCCCGCTCCAGCGTTAATACCTATAATACCTGGATCAGCAAGTGGATTTCTTGATAGTCCTTGCAGAATTGCACCTGACATGGCTAACGCAGATCCTACTAATATAGCGATAACCATACGCGGCATACGAAATTCAAATAAAATAACTGACTGATCTTCAGCCCCGAGTCCAACCAATGACTTTAATACATCCATTGGTGGTATTTTAAAAGTTCCTGTATTTAAACTAATAAGAAATATAGAAATGATTAATCCTACTAAAATTGTTAAAACAGAAACGTTCTTTTTTGTTAAAATGCTCGTCCTCACATTTTTCCTCTCCCTTCGTTACGTGCTAAGTAGAGGAAGAATGGAACCCCAATTAGCGCTGTAATTGCTCCAATTGGCGTTTCAAATGGTGGATTAATAACGCGAGATAACATATCTGCACACTCAATTAACAATCCACCTAAGACTGCAGAACATGGAATAACCCATCTATAGTCTGAGCCTACTAGGAAACGAGTCATATGTGGAATTACAAGACCAACAAACCCAACTGACCCTGCCATAGAAACTGCAGAACCTGTTAACACAAGAACAAGTACTGTTCCGATAAATTTAATTAATGTCGTATTTTGACCAAGTCCAATCGCAATTTCTTCACCGAAGCTCAAGATTGTAATATACCTCGACATCATAATTGCAATAAAGAGACAAACTAGACCAATTGGCACTAACATATTAATACTTTGCCATTTCACTCCAGCAACTCCGCCTGCATTCCACATACTCACCTCTTGGGCAAGATTGAAATACAGCGCAATTCCAGATGAAATTGCCCCTAATAAAGCACTAATTGCTGCACCTGCTAAAGCTAATTTCACAGGTGTTAATCCACCTGGTGAAGAAGACCCAATTCCATATACAATACTTGCGCCAAACGCAGCTCCAATAAAAGATGCGATAACAAACATTAAATAAGGTGAATTAGGGAAGAATGCATACATAATTGCAATCCCGAATACAGCGCCATCTGTAATCCCCATTAACGATGGTGATGCAAGTGGATTTCGCGTCATACCTTGCATAATTGCTCCTGATACTGCTAAAAAGGCACCTGCAACTACGCCCCCTATTGCTCTAGGCATGCGAAGTTCTTGAATTACGTTATGATGCGTAATAGATCCGTCAAACTGAAACACAGCTTGCCATACAGTCTTTAAACTAATATCTGCCGCGCCAAACGAAATAGAAACTGCCATGCTTAAAGCTAACAAAATTGTACCCGCTACTAAAATAATAGAAGCGATGAGCGGCCTGCTCTTAATCTCTTTAACACTCTCATCTTGTTGTTCTACACTCCTTGCGCTCGCTTCCATCCCTCAACCATCCTAACCAACAACATATATTTAATAAAATGAAATTTATTCTCAAATAGTAATAAAAAAATAGGTGAATTGGCTTATTCTTGATAATGATTATCAGAATCAGACACTTTCTATTCTACCCACCGCTTCAAAAGGCTGTCAACCATTATTTCGAAATACAAATTCATATAAATTGACAATGTAATGAACAGTTGATGTCCATCTGTCACTGACTATCAGTAATAACCAATTAAGCTTCCATAGAATAACTCATTCTTCTTATGGGTATAAAAAAAGAAGAGTAGTCTGTTCACTCTTCTTTTTCTTACTTATTTAACTTTGCTTCAATTTTTACAATTAATTCATCTTCTGTTGGAGCTGCAACTGGACGATTATTTACAAATGCGAATGATTTTTTACGACCAGGACCACAGTAAGACTGGCATGCAACTTCAATCGTTGCACATGAATCTACTTTTTTTAACTTCGGAATTAACGTTTTAACGTTCGTTGCCTGACAATCATCGCACACACGAAATTCGTTTCCCATTATATAACACTTCCTCTATTTTAAACTTTTCTCAAGTACATTTAAAAATAAACACTAAATGGTATTTTACCGCTCTTTTAAGCTCGTTGCAAGTTTCCTTGCGACGCTCTTTCCTTCATATAAAGCTACATATTTTTATGCTCTCCTACAGAAGCTTCCATCATTCTTGGCAAAATTTATCCCGCTGTTTGCGTGCAGTAAGACTTCCGCCTTAAAATTCGGCGAATGAGAGAGAGTTAGGTAGAAAATCCACTGCCCGTAAAAACCCCTAATAATCAGCGGGAGACGGAAAAAACTTTCACTGATTAAAGTTTCACTTTATTCCTTTCATCGAAATCTACCATATTTTTAAAAGCTTTGTATAAAAGCACATTTTTTTGCCCATTATAAAAATAGGAAGTTCATAAAAAGAAAGGGAGTTGAATCTATGAAAGTAAGACAAGATGCTTGGACAGACGAGGATGATTTATTACTTGCTGAAACGGTACTTCGCCATGTTAGAGAAGGAAGTACGCAATTAAATGCATTTGAGGAGGTAGGAGATCAGTTAAATCGCACATCCGCTGCTTGTGGTTTCCGCTGGAATGCCGTTGTTCGCTATAGTTATGAGCAGGCTCTTCAACTAGCAAAAAAACATCGTAAAGATAAAATGCGTGCTGCGAGCGGTGAACAAGCGAAAAAACGTTTACTTTATACACCACCAGCTTCAGGAGCGATAACTGATTATGAAGAACTAGTACAAGAGGAAACAACTGTACAATATAAAGAAGCTAGTCTATATCAAGAGCCTACTATCCCTGCTGTAAAAAGCTCTATCACAATGCAAGATGTTATTTACTTTTTACAAACTGTTGGATCTTCAAATATAAAAGTAACCGGTCTTGAAAACGAGAATACGAGATTGAAACAAGAAATTAAATCACAAATCTTGCGAAATGAAGAACTAGAAAAGAAACTAGAAAAATTAGAACAACAATCTCATACTGTACAAGAGGATTACGAAACACTTATGAATATTATGAACCGCGCTCGTAAATTAGCAGTAATGGATGATGAGGAACGTTCGCAAACTTCTTTCCGAATGGATCGAAACGGTAATTTAGAAAAAATTGCAGAATAAAAAGGATGCATGCAATGCATCCTTTTTATTATTTCACTTCAAGCACACACGCTTCTTTTACTTTAAAATCTCTCTTTATATATGGGAAAACTCCTTTCATCATTTTTTGCTATAATAGAGATTGTCATTTTAAAGATAAGGGGTTAGTTATATGAGCAATTCCCGTTCAATTTTATCTCAGCCAGAGTGGCGTATTGTAGATCAGTCTAGTTTAGGACCGACATTCCATGCCTTGCAATCATTCGCAATGGATGACACATTATGCACAAGTATTGGGAATGGCGCATCCGCTGCAACAATGCGTTCTTGGGTTCATCACAATACAATCGTTCTCGGCATTCAAGATTCACGCCTACCACACTTAGAAGAAGGTATTTCCTTTTTAAAAGAAAACAACTTCAATGTTATCGTTCGTAATTCCGGTGGACTTGCGGTCGTACTTGATGAAGGTGTGTTAAACGTATCACTTTTATTCCAAGAAACAGAAAAAGGTATCGATATTGATCTGGGATACGATACAATGTGGCATTTAATTAAGGAAATGTTAAAAGATTACGACGTTACAATCGAGGCAAAAGAAATTGTTGGTTCTTATTGTCCTGGTAGCTATGATTTAAGTATTCGCGACCAAAAATTCGCAGGTATTTCTCAGCGCCGTATTCGCGGTGGGGTTGCTGTACAAATTTACTTATGTGCTACAGGAAGCGGATCGGAACGCGCTGCGCTTGTTCGCGACTTTTACAATGTAGCAATTCAAGGAGAAGAAACACGCTTCACGTATCCCGAAATTGTACCGAGTACAATGGCCTCACTCTCAGAATTACTTGGTGAAACAATTACAGTACAAGATTTAATGATGCGTCTTTTAAAAACATTACAGCAATTCGCTCCAAAGTTAACACCATCTCAATTAACAGTAGATGAAGTTCCTTTATATGAGACGAATTTACAGCGTATTATTGATCGTAATAATAAAGCACTTGGCTTAGAAAAATAAAAATGACCACCCTAAGGGTGGTCATTTTTCATAGCAATTCATTATAGAATTAAAGTGCTTGAGCTGCTGTAATTAAAGCTAACTTGTATACTTCTTCTTCGTTACATCCACGAGATAGATCATTTACAGGCATGTTTAAACCTTGTAAGATCGGTCCTACTGCTTCGAAGTTACCTAAGCGTTGAGCGATTTTGTAGCCAATATTACCAGCTTCTAAGCTTGGGAATACGAATACGTTAGCATCACCTTTAATTGTAGAACCTGGAGCTTTTTTCTCAGCTACAGATGGTACGAATGCAGCATCGAATTGGAATTCTCCATCTAAAGTTAATTCTGGAGCCATTTCTTTTGCAATGCGAGTTGCTTCTACAACTTTTTCTGTTTCTGGAGATTTCGCAGAACCTTTTGTAGAGAAGCTTAACATAGCAACGCGTGGGTCAATGCCAAATAGTTCAGCAGTTTTCGCACTTTCAATACCAATTTCAGCTAAATCTTGACTGTTTGGTGCAATGTTAATTGCGCAATCAGCGAATACATATTTCTCTTCTTCGCGTACCATGATGAATACGCCAGAAGTTTTTGTAACGCCTGGTTTTGTTTTAATAATTTGAAGTGCTGGACGAACTGTATCAGCTGTAGAGTGAGCTGCACCACTTACTAAACCATGTGCTTTGCCCATGTATACAAGCATTGTACCGAAGTAGTTTTCGTCTTTAAGGATTTTACGAGCGTCTTCTTCAGTTGCTTTACCTTTACGGCGTTCAACGAAAGATGCTACCATTGCATCCATTTCTTCGTATGTAGCTGGGTCATAAATATCAACGCCTGCTAATGTTAAATTCATGCTAGCAGCTTTTGCGCTAATTTCTTCTTTATTACCAACTAAAATTGGTTTTACTAACTCTTCTTTTGCTAAACGCTCTGCAGCGCCTAAAATTCTTTCATCAGTTCCTTCAGGAAGTACGATAGAAATGCCTTTTCCTTGAACTTTTTCTTTTACTGTTGTAAATAAGTTGCTCACGAATAAACCCTCCTACATATGTTAAAAAACTCTATCTTTAAGAATACTGCTTTTCCTCTATATTTTAAACTTATAGCTCCCAAAAAATAGATAAAATGAAAATGATTATATTTTCATAAAATTCAGCCGAAAAATACGTCCTACTTAAGCCTTATTTTCTCCCGATTTCTAATAAATATAAATATGACAATTTTATGTGCCGGAACTTTATATAGATGATTTTAAAACTATATATGCTATAGTTAACGTGTAAAACTATCATTAACTGAGGTGAATAGAATGAGTGAAGCAACAACAACGTTAGATGGCTGGTATTGTCTACATGATTTACGTTCTATTGATTGGGCTGCATGGAAAACATTATCTAGCGACGAACGCGGACAAGCTGTGTCTGAATTTTTAAATGTCGTTGAAAAATGGAACGAAGTAGCTACTGCAAAAAAAGGTAGTCACGCAATGTATACAGTTGTTGGTCAAAAAGCTGATATTATGCTTATGATTTTACGTCCAACAATGGAAGAATTAAATGAAATTGAAACAGAATTAAATAAAACAACATTAGCTGAATATATGGTTCCTGCATATTCTTACGTATCTGTTGTTGAACTAAGCAACTATCTTCCAGCTGATGAAGATCCATACCAAAACCCACAAATTTTAGCTCGCTTATATCCTGAATTACCAAAAGCAAATCATATTTGCTTCTATCCAATGGACAAGCGTCGCCAAGGTGATGACAACTGGTACATGCTTCCTATGGAAGAACGTAAAAAAATGATGTACAGTCATAGTAAAATTGGTCGACAGTACGCAGGTAAAGTACGCCAAGTTATTTCAGGATCAGTCGGATTCGACGATTTCGAGTGGGGCGTAACATTATTCGCTGATGATGTTCTTCAATTTAAGAAACTTATATATGAAATGCGCTTCGATGAAGTAAGTGCTCGTTATGGTGAATTCGGAACATTTTTCGTTGGAAACATTTTACCGAACGAAAAAGTAGAAAAATTTTTACACATATAAATAGTGAAAAAGGAACGAATTTCGTTCCTTTTTTTATTATCCTCTATATTTCTCCTCAAAAAACTTCTTTTCTCCGCAAATTTGAACAAAAATCGACAAATTCTTTTCAAATTTCTTGTAAAATTGTAACCTTTTTATATATAAAATTATGCTAAAATGATACGAGCTATATGCTAAATACCGATGCGAAGGTGATAATCTATATGAAGAAAATCTTGTCTATTTTACTATTGCTTTTATTGTCAATTTATTCCTTAGTAGTAACAACATCCCATGCGGAAGAAAAAATACATATTGAGGCAGCCGCTGCACTTCTATTTGATGCAGATACAGGAAAAATACTGCATGAGCAAAATCCAGATGAATTACTAGCTATCGCTAGTATGTCAAAATTAATTGTTGTTTATGCTGTTTTAGAGGCAATTAAAGAAGGGAAAATTACTTGGGATACAAAAGTAAATATTTCTGATTATGCTTATGAAGTCTCTCGTAATAACGAATTCTCTAACGTACCGTTTGAAAAAGGACGTCAATATACTGTAAAAGAATTATATCATTCTATCGTTATCTTCTCTGCGAATGGATCTAGTATTGCTTTAGCAGAACTTCTTGCAGGAAGCGAAAAAAACTTCTTAAATCTTGCAAATGACCATGCAAAAAAACTAGGGTTAAAGAAATATAAATTTGTAAACGCTACTGGGTTAAATAACGCTGATTTAAAAGGGAAACATCCTGAAGGAACTGATCCGAATGGAGAAAACTCCATGTCAGCTCGCGATATGGGTATTCTTTCAAAAACAATTATTACAAAGTATCCAGAAATGCTAGAGGATACAAAACAAAGATTTAGAAACTTCCCGGATAATCATCCGAAGCCAATTCGTATGGAAAACTGGAACTGGATGTTACCAGGTGCTGCTTTCGCTTATGAAGGGTCAGATGGTTTGAAAACAGGAAGTTCTGATACGGCTGGATATGGATTCACTATTACAGCAAAACGTGGTGATTTACGTCTTATTTCCGTTATTATTAAGACAAAATCAATGGACGAACGTTTCACAGAATCTCGTGCATTAATTGAATATGGATTTAATAGCTTCAAAAAACAAAAGCTGAAAATTGATAAAAATAATACAATCTCTGTAGTAAAAGGGAAAGCAGATCAAGTAACTGTTGCACCTGAAAAAGAAATAACAGTAATTGCGAAAAAGGGTGACAAGTCACCTTACAAAATTTCTACTGAAGCAGATAAGTCACTCGCTGAAGATGGACATTTAATTGCTCCTATTAAGAAAGATACAAAGGTGGGTTCCATCGTTTTAGAATCAACTGATAAATATGGTTTCTTAGATGGAAATAAGAGCATGAAGGTTGCTGCAAAAACGACAGAAGAAGTAGAAAAAGCAAATTGGTTCGTATTAACAATGCGTTCCGTTGGTGATTTCTTCTCAAACTTATGGTCCAAAATATTTTAATGATAAAAAGCTAGCACACGCTAGCTTTTTTATTTTCCTCTCTCAATGTAAAACTTCGTTTGGTTGTCATATCTGAGTCCTTTTCCTCATACGTATGAACTAGTAATTGTTCCACACTTCATCTAGAGATAAAGTGAAACTTTAATCAGTGGGGGTTTTGTTCATCCCCCACTGATTATTAGCCTTCACCAATCGGGCGTTTAGGGGCAGTTTGATCTCCCACCCACCTTCTTTGCTCCAGCCAAATTTCAAGGTGGGAGTCTTACTGCCCATTAATGCGGGATAAACCTCTTTCCAAAAGGTATTCCACAAAGAGAGGTGACACATAATGGGTGTTATTGCTTATAACGAAGAAGATGTAAAGTTATTAGCTAGACTGATGCGTGCTGAAGCCGAAGGAGAAGGGCAACAAGGAATGCTAATGGTCGGAAACGTTGGGGTAAATCGTGTCCGTGGAAATTGTTTAGATTTTAAAAGGATACGTAATTTACGTCAAATGGTTTATCAAAATCCTGGTGGTTTTGAGGCAACTCAAAAAGGATATTTTTATCAGCGAGCGAGGGAGCAAGATATCGCATTAGCAAGACGGACCATTCAAGGACAACGTTTTTGGCCCGCTAACTTTGCCTTATGGTTTTTTAGGCCTGAAGGTCCTTGTCCGCCAACTTGGTATGACCAACAAAATTCTGGTCGCTTTAAAAAGCACTGCTTCTTCCAGCCATCTGCCGGAGACTGTCCAAGCGTATATTAGGGAATGAAAATGAGGAGGGATTTTTGAATGGCACAGCAACAAAACCCGTACTATGGAACAGGTTTTTATCAACCATCAGGCACTTACGTACAACCGCAACAAATGACCGCGCAGCAACAGCAACAACAGCAAGCAATGCAACAACAAGCTGCTCAGGCTCAACTTGCAGTTTCTCAAGGGATGTTACCGCTCGAGCAATCATACATTGAAAACATTCTTCGCTTAAATAAAGGAAAGCAAGCTACAGTTGTAATGACTTATGAGCGTGGTAGCTCGCTCGGTACACAATCTTATACAGGGATTATCGAAGCGGCCGGACGTGATCATATCGTTATTAGTGAACCACAATCAGGGAAACGTTTTTTACTATTAATGATCTACTTAGATTATGTAGAATTCCCAGAAGAGATTACGTATTTACCTAGTCAACAAGCAACTTATGCTCCGAGACCATAAAAAAAAGCTGGCAAATGCCAGCTTTTGTTTTTTTATAACCCTTTTACTACTGCAGTTCCTACTAAAATCCACGCCACAATAAACGCTACACCACCAAGAGGTGTAATTGGACCAAAGAACTTAATACCTGTCGTACTTAGTGCGTAAAGACTACCTGAGAACATAATAATCCCAGCTACCATAAGCCAACCAGCAGTAGTTAAAAGTGATGATTGAATCTTATCCATCAATAGAGCAACTACGAATAGTCCACCTGCATGAAACATTTGATATGTAACGCCTGTTTTCCAAACTTCTAACATTTTCGCAGAAATTTTATTTTCTAAACCATGTGCCCCAAAGGCTCCTAACGCAACAGATAGCCCCGCTGCAATACAACCTAGTAAAAAGAAAATTTTCATCTTAATTCCCCTTTTTTACTTTTATCATAAGCAATTTTTTCATATAAGCCAAACGATTTAATCCTTAAAAATCAAATAAAGAATTACCATTTGCCCCTTCTTCTTTTATATACACAGGTTCTCCAGAAACCGGTATAACTGGTTGAACTGGTTGAACTGTTGTTATAGGCTGCGATCTAATTACTTGCGATTGAATTTGCGGCTCTCTATACGTAGAAGATTCAACCTGTTCATCTAATAGTAAATCGCATAAAGCACGCACAACTAATAAATGATCTTTTGATTTTTGTCCTTCACTACTTTTTGCCTTTGCAATTTCATTCGCCATTTTATTTAAAATCTTATCGCTCGATATTTGCATTCCTTATCACCTCGTACTTTGTAGTTCTTTCTCAAATTGCCCCAGCTTCTCTACTGAACCAAATACTATTATCATATCATGTTCTTGCAATTTTTCCTGCCCCGTCGGATTATGTATAATATCCCCACTTCTCAAAATCGCTAAAATTGTTACATCAAATTGATTTCTCACATCACTCTCTAGTAACGATTTATTGACTAAGATAGAATCGTTTCCGACTGAAATTTCTTCAATTACAAATGATTGCTCTATTCCATACAGTACTGTATCAATATAATGAACTGTTAGCGGATTCGCAATACCTTTTGCAATATGAATTCCTGCCATACTAGATGGATTAATAACCTTATTTGCACCAGCACGCCTTAATTTTTCTTCGGTTTCTTGCTTTTCCGCTCTTGCTACAATTTTAATTGCATCGTTTAATCCTCTTGCCGTTAATGTAATAAATACATTTTCAGCATCATTTGCAACAATAGCAACTAAACCAGCCGCTTTTGAAATTCCAGCATGATGTAAAACTTGATCCTCCGTCGCATCTCCATGTATATACAAAAGCTTTTCCTTCTCTAATATGCTTTCATCTTTATCGACAACAACAAATGGAATTTTCTTTTCTTGCAATTCATGTACAACTTGAAGCCCCACTCTACCGCAACCACATACTATAATGTGATTTTGTAACTGTGCTATTTGTTTATCCATCTTCTTCCTCCGCACTGCATGAAATAAATTCCCTTCAATAATTATAGCTGCCACTACTCCAATTGCATATGTAACAATACCAACACCAACAGGAATAATAAGGAGCGCAAATACTTTCCCTGCTTGCGTTACAGGAACGGCATCTCCGTATCCAACAGTCAATACAGTAATCATCGTCATCCAAAATGCTTGAAACAAACTAATCTCTTCAATTGTCATAAATCCTAGTGTTCCTAAAATTACAACAAAGGTCATACATACAACAGCTATCCATAATTGCTTACGTGCATTCATATCGTGTTTCAACTCTTTTCTCTATCTACAATCTTTGCCAGTGGAAATAAAATACGTATATACTAGATACGGAATCTATGAAAGAGGTTGATATAATGAAGACATTTCTTTCCGCCTTACAATGGGCACTATTTATTTTAGCAGGAAGCCTTATTGTACCAATTAGTGTCGCAACTAGTTATGGTCTTGATGGCGCTGAAGCTATCGCATTCATACAAAGAACATTATTTGTTCTAGGCTTTGCTGGTCTCTTGCAAGCTATATTTGGGCATAAACTTCCTATTCAAGAAGGTCCTGCTGGCCTTTGGTGGGGAATTTTCTCCCTTTACGCAAGTTTAGGCGTCATATTATTTGGATCAAGCAATGAGACACTTAAAGTTCTTCAATATGCTTTCTTATTAAGCGGTATTATTTGCATTATTCTTAGCGTTTTTGGACTCATTGATAAACTAGTTCGCTACTTTACACCGACAGTTATTGGAACATATTTATTTCTTCTTGTCACGCAACTCAGTGGCTCCTTCTTAAAAGGAATGTTTGGTCTTGATGGACAACATACAGAAGTACAACCAAAAGTATTTATTCTTTCACTCATTGTTATTTTACTATCCTTTTTCGTTATGAAGCTACCTATTATTGGACAATATTCCGTTCTCTTCAGTATTGTCTGCGGCTGGATTTTATTTGCATGCTTCGGATTATCTAATCCTGTAACACCTGTAACAGACATAATCCGGCTTCCATCTCTATTCGTTTTCGGAATGCCTCGCGTTGAATGGAACATGGCAATTACAGTCATTTTCGTTACACTATTACTTCTAACAAATATGTTAGCAAGTATTCGTGTTGTACAAAAGGTTGTTTCTAAATACGAAACAGATGCAGCTCCAGATCGCTTTAAACAAGCTGGCATTATAACGGGAATAAATCAATTGCTAGGCGGTCTATTTTCAGCTATTGGACCTGTTGCTATTTCTGGATCAGCAGGATTTATTGCAACGACTAATATTTATAAACGCCTTCCATTTATATTAGGATCAAGCTTTATTATTGCCGTTAGTATATTCCCAAAGATCACTTCATTCTTTGCAGCAATCCCAGTTGCAGTTGGTTATGCCGCTATTTATCCTGTATTCGCAAGCATGATTGGCCTCGCCTTTCGAGAATACGAAACTGTCCAGGATAAAGAACGATTATTTAAAGTAGCCGGTCTTTCCATCTTTACAGGAGTCGGGGTTATGTTTGTTCCAGCAGGAGCATATTCCACACTTCCACCATTTCTAGCATCTTTTTTAAGTAACGGTCTCGTTCTTGGATCTGTAATGGCAATCTTGCTAGAAATACTATTTTCTCGTTCCACAGCAAAACAACTATCGTAAATTGGAAAACTTCCATTATTGCACTCTACCTTTAGAGTTGTTACGATAAAATCAAACTTTAATCATTGGGGTTTTATTCATCCCCAATGATTATTAACCAATATTATGAGCAACACACTCATAATAATTTATCTACTTCTTTTCAAAGAGGTTTGATGTCTTACTATTATTCCTCAACATCTTCATGAACATGTATTTTGATTTCAATTAAAGAAAGGAATTTTCTATATGACTTATAAAATGATTGTTTTAGATTTAGATGATACTTTATTACGTGATGACCATACTATTTCACCTCGTACGAAAGAAGCTTTAATGACTGCACAAGAGCAAGGGGTAAAGGTTGTACTTGCTTCTGGACGTCCAACGTTTGGTATGCGCAATGTAGCCAAAGAACTTCGTTTAGAAGAATACGGCAGTTTCATTCTATCTTTTAATGGTGCAAAAATTATTAACTGTAAAACAAACGAAGAAATCTTTAGTAGTACGCTATCTCCTGAAATCGTTCACAACCTATTTGAAATTAGTAAAACTGAAGATGTATGGATTCATACTTATATGGGCGATGATATCGTAACGGAAGAAAATAACCCTTATACTGAAATTGAGGGCGATATTACTGGTATGCCAATTGTTGTAGTAGATGACTTTAAAGCCGCAGTTAAAGAGCCGGTAGTAAAAGTATTAATGAATAAAGAGGCTGAACGTCTTGTTGAAGTTGAAAAGAAACTACAAAAACAACTAGAAGGCCAATTAAGCGTGATGCGTTCAAAACCATTCTTCTTAGAATTTACTGAATATGGTGTTACAAAAGGAACAAGCCTAAACCAACTCATCCAAAAACTTGGTATTAAACGCGAAGAAGTTATCGCAATGGGCGACAGCTATAACGACCAAGCGATGATTGAATTCGCAGGTCTTGGCGTTGCAATGGGTAATGCGCCAGATGATATTAAAGAAATTGCAAACTATGTAACAGATACAAATATGAACGATGGCGTTGCAAAAGTTGTAGAGAAATTCGTTTTAAAAACAGAAGTACTTATTTAATATTTTCATTCATAAAACCTATTTGAAGTCAAACACTTCAAATAGGTTTTTATTTAAATTCTCGTGCTTTTGTGACTATATTTTGAACTTTGCACTATTCTCGTAGTGTAAACTTTCTTTTTGTATATAATGAAACAAAATAGACTATTTTATTTTGAAAAAGAATACAAATTTACTATAAACAAGCATACGTTAAAGGAGGCTACTTTACATGTTATCTACACCAATCGGACGATTAAGAGCAATTGGACTAGTTGAAGGGATTTCTTTCCTATTACTATTATTTGTAGCAATGCCATTGAAATACTTCGCAGGATTTGCAACAGCTGTTAAAATTACAGGCATGGCTCATGGTGTTCTATTTATTCTATTCATCTTTGCAGTCATTCAAGTAACAATCGTACACCGTAAATCAATTTTATGGGCACTTGGGGCATTCGTTTCATCAGTTATCCCATTTGGTACTTTTGTACTAGATGCAAAATTAAAGAACGAGCAACAATGATAATAAAAAGGTAGTTAACGACTGTTAACTACCTTTTCTATTTACCCCGATTGGTGAGGGCTGATAATCAGTAGGGGGTGAACAAAACCCCACTGATTAAAGTTTCACTTTACAAATTTGGAATTTCCCAATCAATTTCTCTCTCATCCATATTAGCTAAAATCGTATTTACTTTAGAGTACGGCTTACTTCCAAAGAAACCACGTCTTGCTGACAATGGGCTTGGATGTACAGATTCGATAATATGATGATTTGGATTCGTAATTAACTTCCTCTTCGCCTGTGCATGGCGTCCCCACAATATGAAAATAACTGGTTTTTCACGTTCATTTAATAGCTCAATTACACGATCAGTGAAATACTCCCATCCTTTTCCTTTATGAGAATTTGCTTCACCTTGCCGAACTGTTAATACAGTATTTAATAATAAAACTCCTTGCTCTGCCCACTTTACTAAATAACCGTTATTTGGAATGTCATACCCATATTCATCTCGAAGTTCTTTATACATATTTAACAACGACGGTGGCGTTTTAATACCGGGTTGCACAGAAAAGCTTAAACCATGCGCTTGATCCGGTCCATGGTATGGATCTTGTCCTAAAATAACGACCTTTGTATTTTCATAACTTGTATACTCTAGAGCGTTAAAAATATCTTCTATCTTTGGATAAACAACATGTGTACTGTATTCTTCTTTCAAAAAATTAGCCAATTCGCGATAATATTCTTTCTCAAATTCTGGTGCCAATAACGGCCCCCAATCATTTTTTAAAACATTTTCCATACTGTCACTTCCTGTCTAATTAATTCAACATATCCTGTTTTGTAAATACTATGAACGAAATAATAAGGGAAACAACTGCCCAAACAGTTAAATTCATCAAAGAAAATCCCATCGATAAACCTTGTAATGCAGGTAATTTTCCTGATAAATAATCCGTTAATGATAGGTTCACACTAAAAATATATTTTGCGCCTTCCCAAGACGTTGCAAATGAACTTAAAATACCACCTGCAATTAATGCAGCTAACATAACACCCATACCAGCTGGTGTATTGCGAATTAAAACAGAAACCATAAACGATATAGTTCCGACAACGATAGCAACAAACCAAGCTAATCCGTACGCCATTAAAATATATTGCCACTGCGGAATAAGATGTACAAAATTCGTATTTAACGTTTCCTTATCAATGACAAATCCAGTTAAAACAGGTAAATTCCATCCCGAGTACCCAAATACAAGCCCTGATAATATGTAAGCAAACAAACCTACAAGAAACAGTATGAGCGAAATGAAAAATAACATCGTCACGTATTTACTAAGTAGTATTTTCCAGCGCCGAATCGGCCGCGTAAGTAACATCTTCATCGTCCCATCACTTCGTTCTCCCGAAACGATATCAATAGCGACAATCATCACGAGAAGCGGAATAAACAATGTAATTCCTTGTTCAATAAATGCTCTGACAAAAGTCGGTGCACCCGGTGCCATCGGGTTAATATCATGATCTAAATAATATTGTTGTTGCTCAACTCTTACTTTTAACCAATCACGCCATTCTTCTGGCAACCTAGAATTGTTCAACCGGTTCTGGGAATCAACAATTTGCTGTTGTAATGAAACTTTCCAATCCTTTGTACCGAGTCTTTTTTGTGTCGTTTCTATTTCACGATACTGCGCATACACAAAAAGCGGGATCAAGATTGCTAAAATAAGCATGACAACAAAAATACGTTTCTTACGGTAAATCTTTTCTGATTCATTTAAAACTAGATTCGCAAATTCACGCATGCTGCTCACCCCTTGTGAGTTCAATAAATAAATCTTCTAGCGTAAATACAAGCTCCTTAACGCTATGCACATCTATCTCATTTTCTACAAAGTGTTTATTCCAACTACTTATAGATGCAATATCCATGCGGCATAGTAATCGCTCGCCTTCTACACTCACTTCTCTTACTTCCTCGGCCGCTTCTAGCATATCTTTCGCCTTAGAAATTGGTGTAACAATCCATTCTACACGATCACTTGCTGTTTTAATTAACTCTTCAACCTTGGCAACTGTTATCATTTTTCCTTTATGAATAATTGCAACACGATCACATATCATTTGTACTTCACTTAGCAAGTGACTTGAAATAAACACGCTCATATTTTCTTCTTTCACAAGCGTATGTATAAATTCTCTAAGTTCTCTAATCCCGGCTGGATCTAAACCATTCGTTGGCTCATCTAATATGAGCAACTTCGGATTCCCAAGGAGCGCCTGCGCAATTCCAAGGCGCTGTTTCATACCGAGTGAGTACGTTTTTACCTTGTCATGAATTCTTTCATCCAAATGAACCATTTGAGCAATTTCAATAATACGTTCATCTGATATATCACCTAACATACGAGCAAATTGCTTTAAATTTTCCCATCCTGTTAAATATGTATACAGTTCTGGGTTTTCAACGATACTCCCAATTTGACGCATCGCTTCTCTGAAATTTTCCTTAATTGAATAACCACCGATAGAAATCGTACCTTCTGTCGCCTTAATCAATCCGACTAACATTCGAATGGTAGTCGTCTTTCCAGCACCATTCGGTCCTAGGAACCCGAACACTTCTCCTTGCTTTACATCAAAGGAAATATTCTCTACAAGAGTCTTCTTTCCAATTACCTTCTTCAAGTCTTGCACGGAAAGTATCGTCGTCATTTTACCCCTCCTTGTTCTAGTTTTAACTTACTCACAACATTTTGAACTAATCGTTCTGCCATATATGTGTACCCTACTTCATTCGGGTGAAAATGATCAGAGTATAATAAATCTTTTCCACGGTTTTGGAATAAATCAAATGTCGGTGTAATATATACATTTTTATCATTTAACGCTAACTTCTCTAAAGAAGCGTTCCAATCCACAACAATGTTTGAAGACCCTTTTAAATCTTCTACATCTTCAAAAGGATTATATAAACCTAGCCAAAAAATAGGGCTATCTGTATTTAACTTACGAATTTGTTCTATAATTTTCTTAGCTTCATTTTGGAACGTTTCCGTATCAGGACGGTATGTTTCTAAATCTATCTTTCCAAGCGATTCCCAGCCTGGAAATAAATCATTTCCGCCAATTGTTAAAACGATCACATCTGCTTGCTTAATTGAATATTGAGCACCGCTGCTTTCAATTTGTTTTAATAAATCAGGCATTTTCGCACCACTCACTGCCAAGTTAGTTAGTGCAACCTTTTGCTTATAATCTTTTTGTAAATCTTCTTTCATTCGTCCAATATAGCCAATGCCTTCTTTATCACCGACGCCGCGCGTTAACGAATCACCTAAACTAACGACTTGCAATGTTCCCGTTTTCTTTTTCTCTTTTGCTACTACATCCGTTTTCTTAATTAAACTTGAAGCTTTCGGATTTAATACATCATTTACACCTGAAACAAAGCCATATGCAAATAAACAAAAAGATGCAATTGTAATGAGTAGGATTACTTTTACTACTTTTGATCTCATGTCAAAACCCCTTTTAGCCCTCTTAGATTGTCCATAATTATACCAAACGAAATTTTGAAAAGCGATTTTCACACCTTCCCTATCACGTTGTTTCTCTATTTACTAACTTTGGTAATAACTCTATATGTTTCACATCTAATTTCTCTGCATTAATCTTTTCATATAATAATTCAAACGCTTTTATCCCGACATTTTTACTAGGATGGGAAATTGTTGTTATACCTAATATATCTGCTACCTCTTGATCGTCACATCCGATAATCGTCATATCTTCTGGAATTCGAATTCCTTGTTTTTTTGCTTCTGTTACCATTCCCGCTGCAATATGATTACAAGATACAAGAAACGCCGTCGGTTTTACAGACATACGAGCCCATTCTCTAATTACGTTACGTCCATCTTCCACCGTAAAACACTCTTCAAATTTCCAAGTCTCTAACGGTGTTACGGTACTCTGTTGAAGCGAATCTGCATACGCCTTTTTTCGTCTTTGGCTATTAATGCTATTACTTCTTCCAATGCAATATCCAATACGTGTATGACCGACATCTATTAAGCTTTTCATCCCATGCGAAAATACTTTGTAGTAATCAATATGCACACTTGAAATGCATTTCGAATCTATTTCTTCACACATAACAATCGGGCCGAATTTCGTATATTCTTCAAGTTTCTCCTTACTATTGGCACGGGAACATATAATAACCCCATCAAGCTTTTTCATTTTTAACATATGTAAAATTTCTAGTTCTCTTTCTTCGCTGTAATTTGTCTGGCAAAGCATCATATTATAATTATTCTTTGCCGTTTCTTTTGATATCCCCTCAATAATAGCACTATAATATTGATCATTTACGTGTGGCAATAAAACGCCAATTACATTCGTTTTTCCTTTCACTAAATGAATCGCGTTCACATTTTGCGTATAATTCAATTCCTCTATAATCGCTAAAATTTCTTTTCGTTTCTGTTCATTCACGTATGGATGATTATTTAGTACACGCGAAACGGTTGAAACCGATACCCCGGCAAGTTCAGCAATCTTTCTTATATTCGTCATCTCATTTTCCCCTTCCCCTCAAAAATTTTCACTTGACCTGGTAAGCTTTCCACAATATATCCTTTCCTAGCAAATACATTTAGAAAGGATATGCAACTATGCTTCGATTCAAATTAGAATATATATTTTTCATTGGCGGTTTACTCATTCTTGCCATCGGTATTAATATGATGACGACAATTACTTCCTTTGGACTTAGCCCTTACGATTCCTTCTTTATTGCACTATATCAAAATTTCGGGATAAGTATTGGTTTTTGGATTTTCATGATTAACTTTGCTTTTACACTTATCGTACTCTTTTGGAATAAAAAACAAATTACAATCGGCACAATTGTAACGATGATTCTTATTTCTCTTTTTGTTGACTGGATTGGTTCCATTACAATTATTATGGACGCTATCCGCTCTCTTCCAAAATATATAACACTTATTTGTGGAAATCTATTTGTCGGAGCTGGCATTGGCCTTTATGTCTCAACAAACCTTTGCGCAGCACCTCAAGAAGCTTTCGTTTTAACAGTTGCTGAGAAGAGAAAATGGACGTTTAGAAAAACAGAGATTTCATTGGCTTTTCTATTTTTAACATTAAGCTTCTTATTAGATGGACCCATCTATTTTGGAACAATTATCTTATCCTTTACAACAGGTTGGATCATTCAAGCATTTATTCAAATTGGTACGCAGATTTTAAATAAAAAAGAGCCTATTAAGCAAGCTGCTTAATAGGCTCTTTTTTATTTTATCCCGTTATTTGTGGGCAGTAAAACTTCCACCTCAAAGTCCAGCAAAGGCAAAGAAGTTAGGCGGGAGATAACTTCCCCTAAATGCCCGATTGGTGAAGACTAATGATCAACTTAGGATGGACACCCCGTTTCACTTTATGATAAGAGATACTACTTAGCATCCCCTTCAATTCGATAATTTGCTTTCACGCAATCAATTTCTTCATACCCTTGCAATGTATGTAGAATGTACTCGTAATCCGCAAGAGAAGCACGATGCGTTACAATTACAATTTCTGCTTTCCCTTTCTCTTCAAGCGGCATTTGAATAATTTTCTCAAAGCTAACTCCGCGCTCAGAGAACAATGAAGTAATTTTTGCAAATACACCAATTTCATCTTTTACATGCAGTCTTAAAAACTTTTTCACGACAATTTCGTCTGGCTCTTTTAATACTTTTTGATATTGCGGGACTACAGCACTATTTCCTGTTACCCCTAGTCTAATATTTTGCATCACAGCAACCAAATCCGAAACAACCGCTGTTGCTGTCGGTAAGCTTCCTGCTCCCGGCCCATAAAACATCGTTTCTCCTACCGCTTCACCGTACACATACACAGCATTATATTCATTTTGCACTGCCGCAAGAGGATGTGTATTGGGAAGTAAAGTCGGTTCAACTGTAACCTCTAATTTTTCGCCATCTCTCTTTGCAAGACCAATTAATTTAATTGTATAACCTAAGCTCTTACTATATTCAATATCTTCTTCTGTAATAGAAGTAATTCCTTTTACTTTCACATCTCCAAGCTCTACGTTTGTAGAGAAACCGAGAGTAGCTAAAATCGTCATTTTTCTTGCCGCGTCTAAACCTTCTACATCTGATGTTGGATCTGCTTCTGCAAATCCAAGTTGTTGGGCTTCTTTTAACACGTCGTTATATGCTCTCCCTTCATCTGACATTTTCGTCAAAATAAAATTTGTCGTTCCATTTACAATTCCCATTACTTTCGTAATAAGATCTGAAGAAAGTCCTTCTACGATGCTTCGCAAAATCGGGATTCCTCCAGCTACACTTGCTTCATAAAACAAATCAGCCTTATTATCCTTTGCTACTGCTAATAGTTCCGCTCCGTGTAACGCCATTAAATCTTTATTTGCAGTCACAACGTGCTTCCCACTTTGTAAAGCTTGTAAAATATATGCCTTTGCATCATCAATGCCACCCATCACTTCGATGACAACATCAATATTTGGATTATCTAAAATTTCATTTGCATTTTGTGTTAATAGAGTAGAAGGTACCTCTACCTCTCTCTCTTTCTCAATGTTTTGCACCAATACTTTCGTTACCTTCACTGGACAACCTACTTGGTGTATAAGTCGCTCTTGATGATCTGTAATAATACGAACTACACCGCTACCAACTGTTCCAAGACCTAATAGACCAACCTGAATTTCTTTCATAATACTGTCCACCCCTCAAAAATTGTGTTTAGATGAAATTATATGAGTAAAAAATATGAAAAACAATGTATTTTGAACATTCGGAAAAATAAAGAGTAATCCTTACAAAGAAAACGTTGCCACGTGTTACACAATCTTTTTTTACAATACATAAGGGGTTTCTTGATACACGTAATAATTCAACCAATTAGAGAATAATAAATTCCCATGACTCCTCCACCTAACAAGCGGCTTTTCATCTGGATTATTATGTTTAAAATAATTTTTTGGCACGTCAATATTTAACCCTTTGTCACGATCTCGTTCATATTCTTGTTTTAACGTCTCACAACTATATTCACTATGTCCGAGGGCGAAAACTTGCCTTCCTTCTTGCCCAATAACAAGGTGAACACCAGCTTCTTCAGAGTTTGCTAACAACGTTAATTCTTTCACCCCTCTAATATCACTCTCTCGTACTTCTGTATGACGGGAATGTGGGGCAAAAAACAACTCATCAAACCCCTGTAACAGTTTCACATGTTGCTCACAGACTTCATGTTCAAATACACCGAACATTTTTTCCTTAAGGGGATACTTCGGAACGCCGTAATGATGATACAAACCAGCCTGTGCCCCCCAGCAAATATGAAGCGTAGATGTTACATTCGTTTTTGAATACTCCATAATACGTTTAAGCTCTTCCCAATAATCTACTTCTTCAAAAGAAAGAGTTTCAACTGGTGCTCCTGTAATAATGAGTCCATCAAATTTTTCATTTTCAATATCACGAAACGTTTTATAAAAGCTTGTTAAATGGTCCTGCGCTACATTACGAGACAGATGTGATTCCATATGAAGCAAATGAACATCTAATTGCAATGGTGTATTTCCAATTAATCGAAGTAATTGTGCCTCTGTGTCTTGCTTCGTTGGCATTAAATTTAATATAGCAATTTTCAATGCCCGAATATCTTGTGTTTCTGCTCGTTCCTTCGTCATTACAAAAATATTTTCTTTTTGCAATACTTTACGAGCTGGTAAGTCTTTATCAATTATGATCGGCATGTTGTTTGCCTCCGACTAATGCCGCTTCTAAATCTGCAATAATATCAGAAACATCTTCTATACCAACCGATAAACGAATTAAATCAGATGTAACACCAGCTAAACGCTGATCTTCAGCACTTAATTGTCTATGCGTCGTACTAGCAGGATGTATAACACAAGTTCTTGCATCAGCTACATGCGTTACGAGAGTCGCTAGTTTTACATTTGCGATAAATTCTTTTGCTGCTTCTAATCCACCTTTAATACCGAAAGTTAAAACTCCACTAGCACCTTTTTTCAAATACTTTTGTGCTAACGAGTAATTTTCATTACTATCTAACCCCGGATAACTCACCCATTCAATACGTTCATGGTTAGCAAGCCACTTGGCAACTGCGAGAGCATTTTCGCTATGACGCTCCATTCGTAAATGCAGTGTTTCTAAGCCAATATTGCTAATATACGCATTGAATGGGCTCATACAATTTCCATAGTCTCTTAACAGCTGAACACGTGCTTTCACAATATAAGCTGCTGCCCCAAAGTTTTGAACATAGCTTACGCCGTGATAACTTGGATCTGGTTCAACAAGCTCAGGATATTTCCCTTTTGTCCAATCAAAATTTCCTCCATCAATTACAATGCCACCTAAAGAGCTTGCATGCCCATCAATATATTTCGTCGTAGAATGAACAATAATATTTGCTCCATGTTCGAACGCTTGGCATAAATAAGGAGTCGCTAATGTGTTATCAACGATAAAAGGTACTTCCAGCTCTTTGGCTGCATCTGAAAATTCTTTGAAATTTAAAACGTTCATTGCTGGATTTCCTAACGATTCTGCATAGATGAGTTTCGTCTTATCATTAGCAAGTGCCACAATTTCATCTGCTGCTAAATTTGGATTAAAGAACGTAACATCAATGCCAAGCTTACGTAAACTTACTCCAAATAAATTAAACGTCCCCCCGTAAACTGTTGAAGAACAAAGAAGATGATCTCCACTACTACAAATATTTAAAACTGCTAGCATAATGGCTGCCTGCCCAGAAGCTGTTGCAACCGCTCCTACACCGCCTTCTAAATCTGATAACTTCTGCTCGAATGCAGCTAGAGTAGGATTGCCAATACGCGTATATATATATCCTTCTGCCTCTAAATTAAATAGTGCTGCTAAATCATCCGACGTATCGTATTTATACGTTGTACTTTGATAAAGCGGCAAAACACGTGGTTCACCATTCTTTGGTGTATAGCCACCTTGCACACAAATCGTTCCTTTTCCCCATGATTCTCCCATCTCTCATTCTCCTTTCTTTTATACAAAATAAAAAACTGCCCCTTTCCTGAAAATAAGAAAGGAGCAGTTTAAAAACACGCTCTAAAGGCTCTTTCTTATCTCTCAGGATTATTACCTGCAGGATTTGGCACAATTCCGTTATACGGCTGTTGCCAAGGTTTCATCGGGCCTGTCCCTCCACCTTTTCTTGATAAGACTATGCAATTACCGTTGATTTTATAGCAATAATTTCCTAATGTCAATCGATTTTTCCGAATGTTCTAAAATAAATGTTAACAGTTTTATAGAAAGCAACAAAAGAAATATATTCCATTCTATTTCAAAAAAGACCTTTAAAAAACTCAAATCAATCTATAAAATTAAATAAGTAACTTAAACTATAAATTCAAAAAATCGCCCTACATATTGAATAAGCAATCCTCTCAAAAAGATACTATACATATTCAATCCATTTCACACTAACATCTGCAACCTTTTCCTACTAAGACTTGCATAACGGAGGTATAACATGACAAATACAAAAGACATGCATTATATAATCGTCTTATATGGCATTCTTCTAGGATCCATAGTAGGCGCTACAGTCTGGCTATTTTTAGTTACGATAAATATCGGAATCCATTTTATTTGGGGTTATTTACCTAGCGTTTTCTCTTCCCCCCCTTATTACACCCTTTGCGTAACCACAATCGGCGGGATTCTTGTTGGTTTATCACAAAAATACTTTGGTACATATCCACGTCTTATGCCAGAGGTTATGGATGAATATAAAAAAACAGGTAGGATTGAATACCGTTTTGTCCATCAAGCTACTTTAACTGCGATTATTGTCTTAATATTTGGGGCTAGTCTCGGTCCAGAAGCCGCACTTGTTGGAATTATTGGCGGACTTTGCACATGGGTTGGTGATCGCTTTAAATTTGCTTTAAAGGGAATGAATGAACTAACAGAGGTTGGAATTGGTGCTACTTTAAGTGTCATTTTTAATGCACCATTATTCGGTTACTTGGCCCCAAATGAAAATGAGAGTGAGCAAATTAACGAATTTTCTAAAAGAAAAAAAGCAATTGTATACTTAACTACTACTTTTGCAGGTTTTTCTGTTTATTTACTACTGAGTAAACTCGATAATCGAGGATCCTTTATTGTTGATTTTGGAGAAGGTTCACTTTCTTTCAATGAATGGATCGCATTTCTCCCGCTTGCTAGTATTGGTGCTATAATTGGTTTCTTTTATTTCAAATTAGAATTCATATTAGAGAAGTTAATTCATCCTTTTACAAAGTACAAAATTACACTTGGAATTATCGGTGGTATTTTATTAGGAATTGTAGGCACTTTTCTTCCGTACACATTATTTTCAGGGGAACATCAATTAAAAGAATTAGTTGTTGAATGGGGGCATTTATCCTTTTGGATACTACTTCTTTCAGGAGTTTTAAAGCTATGCATTACTGCCGTTTGTTTAAATACGGGGTGGCGTGGTGGACATATTTTCCCAATTATATTTTCAGGGTCAAGTATTGGATACGCTATAGCTTCTATTCTTCCTATAGATCCAGTAGCATCTGTGGCCATCGTAACGACAGCGATTTCGAGCTATGCGTTACGAAAGCCAATAGCTATAACTTTGCTATTACTTATGTTTTTCCCGCTTAATTTACTATTACCAATGCTCGGGGCAGCAGCGATTGGTAATGCATTTCCGCTTCCTAAACGGAACGAAACTACAAATTAATAAAGTGAAACTTTAATCAGTGGGGGTTTTGTTCATCCCCACTGATTATTAGCCTTCACCAATCGGGCGTTTACGGGCAGCCCGACCCCCACCTAACTTCTTTGCTTCCGCTGAATTTTGAGGTGTGGGTCTTACTGCCCGGCAAATAGCGGGATAAAAGTAGGCAGTAGGGACAAAAATTCCACTGCCTATTTTTGTTATACATGCCGCTTCAATAGAGCGTATAAATCTTCAAAACTATGCACTTCATATGTTGGCACAATCTCGCTATCATTTAATTTCTTTTCTGGATTAAACCAACAAGTATCAATTCCCGCTACATATCCACCTTTAATATCGGCGCTTAATGAATCCCCAATAATAAGCCCTTCTTCAGAAGCAAAGTTAGGAATCCGTTCAAAAACATACTCAAAATACTCTTTCATCGGCTTTTGAAAACCTGTATCTTCAGAAACAAAAATACCTTTAAACAATGAATGTAACCCTGCATTACGTAAACGTTTATCTTGCGTCTTAGAAACGCCGTTTGTCACTATATATAAATCATACTCATTTTGAATTTGATTTATAAATTCAAATGCACCTTGTATGAGTTGATTTCCTTCTTCTAAGTAGCTACGGTAATTATTTTCGAATAATATCCCATCTACTTCTTCCCCGTACTCTTTGAATAAAATGGAAAACCGTGTATTTACAACTTCATCGCGGTTGATTTCGCCTTTTTCAAAAACATCCCAAAGACCTTTATTAACTTTTTTATAACGCGCTTCAACCTCACTAGTTAGAGGAATCCCTTTCTCCTCAAAAAGCATACGTAATGCCACTTTCTCCGTCTTCTGGAAATCTAACAGTGTATCATCTACATCAAACAACAATGTTTTATATTTTTTCATAAACCCCTCACACTCTCTTTTCTACAAAAACAAATTTAAGTAAATCGTATCATTCTTTCTTGTAAAAATAATAGGCGATATCTCATACTAAATATGAGGTGAAAATATGAAAGTCAGCAAAAACAACGAAGAAATTTCTCATTACATGCAAACTTACAATCTCCACACTCTTTTTTCTTTTGATGTCTTACCGTATGCTGAGCTACATTCCTTTCAAAAGAAAGAAAAGATATGTACTGAAGGGGTTGATTTCCCTTATCTTTATTATTTAATTTCTGGGAAAGCAAAAATATATATGAGTCACAAAAACGGAAAGGTTTCATTAATTAACTTTATTCAAGCACCTTCGTTCATTGGAGAATTAGGATTAATTGGTGTAGAATCCTTTACTAAAGCAGTTGAGGTAATCGATGATTGTATTTGCTTAGCACTTCCTCTTAAAGATTGTCAGCATCTTTTATTGCAAGATGCTACCTTTTTACAGAAACTATGCAAATTCATTGGCGAAAAAACAATTGCCCGAACAGAAAGTTATGCAAAAAACAATAGTTATCCGTTCGAAAATCGATTAGCGGCGTTTATTCTATTAACAGAACAAAATAATTGCTATACCGAAAAACATACCGAAGCCTCAGAATACTTAAACGTCAGTTATCGTCACCTTTTATACGTATTAAACCAGTTTTGCCAGCAAAATTATTTAAAAAAAGAAGGCCGAACATATTATATACAAGATCGAAGTCAATTAGAAAAACTTGCTGATGAGTTAAAAATATAAAGAAACAGCATTAACGTTTATGTTAATGCTGTTTCTTTGAGTGGCGATTATAATTTCAATTAAAATTTGCTTGCTACTTTAGCTGCTTCTTCAAGACCCGCAGTAATGATTTCTTCTGCTTTATCTGGGAATTGGTTATGTCCTTCAATAACCACTGTTTCCATGTTTGTTGCACCGAAGAAGCCCATCATACTTGCTACATATTTAACGGCCATTTCTACTTCAGCCGCTGGACCTTCAGAATATACGCCACCGCGTGCGTTTAATAATGCGATTTTTTTATCTCCAATAAGTCCAACTGGACCTTCTGGTGTATATTTAAACGTTTTACCAGCACGGTTTAAATAATCAATATACGTGTGCAATACTGCTGGAATCGTTAAGTTCCATAATGGGAAACCGAAAACAACTTTATCAGCTTCTAAAAATTGATTTAAGTACTTATCAGCAACTGCTACTGCCTTTGCTTCCTCTTCCGTTAAATCAAATCCTTTACCTGCTTTGAATGTACCATTAATCATGTCTACGCCTACATATGGTAATTCTTCTTTATATAAATCAAGTTCTACTACTGTATCATTTGGATGTGCTTCTTTATAGTTTGCTAAAAATGCCTCATATAATTTCACACTAACTGCTTGTTCCGCTGGACGATTGTTTGCTTTTACGAATAAAACTGTTGCCATTATTTCTTCCTCCTAATACTCACTCTTACGTTGTTATATGTTTTTAAAAAAGGTATCCCTTGTAATTGTTGTTTTGTTGCTTACAAACATATTTTATCTTTATATCAAGACAATTTCGTCCTCACATAGACGTATTTTTCCATAAAAAAAGTCCACCTCCTAAAGGCGAACTAGGTCTTACGACTTTCGTCTTATACAATCCCATTTTTCACTGCATATAATGCTGCCTGCGTGCGATCAGATAAGTTTAATTTACTCAAAATACTACTTACATGTGCTTTAACCGTTTTTTCTGTAATAACTAAAACAGAGGCAATTTCTTTATTGCTCATCCCTTTTGCTAATAGTTGTAACACTTCGTTTTCTCTTGCTGTCAATACATCTACATGAACGAAATGTTCCTCTGCCCTCTCTTCTTGAGGCAATGTTTGAGAGATAAGGGTGCTCGCAATATCGGGATGTAATTGAATATTACCTTTATATGCGCTTCTAATAGCTTCAACAAGTTGATCCGGTTCTACATCTTTTAAAATATAACCACTTGCTCCTGCTTTTAATGCCGGTAAAACATGTGCCTGATCAGAAAAGCTAGTTAATACGATTACTTTCACATCTGGATATTCATTTTTTATACAAGCTGTCGCCTCAACGCCATCCATTTCAGGCATATATAAATCCATTAGTACAACATCAGGATTTGTTTCTCCTACTTTCACTAATGCTTCTTTCCCATTATTTGCTTCTCCAACTAACTCTAAATCTTCCTGTGTACTCAAGAAAAATGCTAACCCTTTTAAAACGACTGTATGATCATCAACTAACAATACTTTTATTTTCACAAACTTCCCTCATTTTCACATCATAATGGTACATTTACTTTTACGCTCGTTCGTTTCTTGCTACTTACAACTTTAATTGTTCCACTAACTAATTCTACTCTTTCACGCATCGTAGTCATACCGAGTGATTTTTTCTCTTTTATATCTTTTTCTACAAAGCCATTTCCTTGATCAACTATTTCTAATGATACATTTTTCTCAGTCACTGTAAAATAAACCGTCGCTTCTTTTACACCTGCATGCTTACTTACATTGTTTAACGCTTCTTGTCCAATGCGCCATAATGCCTCTTCTACCACACGAGGTAAGTCACGAACACCGGTAACTTGCTCCCTAATTTTCAATCCTAAGTTTTCACCGTACTGCTTTAGAGCAGGTAATAATCCTTTTTCTAATCCTGCCGGACGAAGCTGCCAAATTAATGTCCTCATTTCTTTTAATGCCCCTTGCGCTAGTTCACGCATGTCATGCAAAGATCGATCCACTTTTTCGTTTTGACCTTTTAAAACTGCCTCAGCACCTTTTGTCATAAAGGTTAATGAAAATAATTTCTGTGAAACAGAATCATGTAAATCTCTTGCTAATCGATTTCTTTCTTCCATTCGTACAAGTTCACGACGCTGCTCGTTTAATCTTAAATTCTCTATTATTAACGAAATATGATTCGATAGCGCTTGGATTACATCTATTGTATTCACATCAAATTCTCCATTATTTAAACTTACACATAAAACACCAAATACATGGCTTTGAATATGTATTGGCGTAGCAATAACAGCTCCATTTAGATGTACATTATGACCAATTTGACGTTTTAAAAGAACCGATTCACCTTTTACTAGCGCCTTCTTTGCCGCTTCTTTTACATCTTCTTGTAACTCTTCCTGACTAAAAGACGCTCGCAAAGATAATTCTTTTTCTTCTCTAATAAAAAACGCCACTTGATTCCATTGAAATACTTCACCTACGTGATTTACAACTTTTTCAGGTAATACATTAAACCTATGAATTGTTTTTAAATCTTGAATAAAACGTTCCAATTTCACATAATAATGTGCTCTTCGTTTTTCATTTTCATATAATTTCGTTCGTTTTAAAGCCGTCCCAATTTGGAAAGCAACGGATTGGAGCAATACTAATTCTTCTTCTGAAAAATGTGTTTTACCTGGACTCGCTACATTTAATAAGCCAAACTTTTCTCCTCCTGCTTTTAAAGGAACTGTAGCATGATGAAGAATTCCTTCTGTATCTCCCCAATTGTATTCAATTGCATTATTAATTCTTTTACATTCAATAATGTTAACAGCTCGTTCTAATTTCCCATCTACAAATCCACGTAAACACCAACATTCACCTTCACACATCGGGCGTTTGTTTTCATATGTCAGTGCCTCTGGTAACTGGTAATCGATCAACTTCGTATACTTCCCATTTTCATCCGCAAGAAAGATCCATCCTGTCGTCAAACCTGTTACACTTAGCAATTTTTCTAGCACCGCTTGCAATACATGATATGTATCATTTGATGTATTTAGTGTTTCTGCAATTTCTTTTAATATAACTAATTCATTTGTACGATTATCTCGAAACATGCTCAATCTCCTACATACAAGATTTTAAATCGCCTCTAAAGTAAATCATCTACTTTTCACTTTGTACTTATTCGTAACATTGATATAATGGTGAAAACATAGTTTTCATTATATCACTTGAGGGGGATTTCATAATGACATTAAATAAAGCACTTACTATCGCTGGTTCTGATACAAGTGGCGGTGCTGGTATACAAGCAGATTTAAAAACATTCCAAGAACTTGGCGTATATGGAATGACATCTCTTACGACGATCGTAACGATGGATCCACATAACGGTTGGGCACATAACGTATTCCCAATCCCAGCTTCTACATTAAAACCACAATTAGAAACAACAATTGAAGGTGTTGGCGTAGATGCTTTAAAAACGGGTATGCTTGGATCAGTAGAAATTATTGAAATGGTTGCAGAAACAATTGAAAAGCATAATTTCAAAAACGTAGTAGTTGATCCTGTTATGGTATGTAAAGGCGCAGATGAAGCATTACATCCTGAAACGAATGATTGCTTACGTGACGTTTTAGTTCCAAAAGCATTAGTTGTAACACCAAACTTATTTGAGGCTTACCAATTAAGCGGCGTGAAAATTAATTCTCTTGAGGACATGAAAGAAGCAGCGAAGAAAATCCACGCTTTAGGTGCTAAATACGTCCTAATTAAAGGCGGTAGTAAACTAGGTACAGAAACTGCAATCGACGTCCTATATGACGGAGAAATATTCGATCTTCTAGAATCAGAAAAAATTGATACTACCAACACACACGGCGCTGGTTGTACATATTCTGCTGCAATTACAGCAGAACTTGCAAAAGGAAAATCTGTGAAAGAAGCAGTAAAAACTGCTAAAGAATTTATCACAGCTGCTATTCGTTACTCATTCAAGATTAACGAATACGTAGGACCAACTCATCATGGTGCATATCGTAAATTCGTTGCACCGAAAGAGCTTGTCTAGCGTATAAATAAAAACACCCGCAGAGCTAATACGTTGGCTCTGTGGGTGTTTTTTTTAATAAACTTTACATCTTCTGGTCATCTTACCTTTAAGATGCAGAATTGACCTGATTTCTACCATTTCTTTTTGAGTAATATAATGCGTCATCAGCCGCTTGAATAAGCTGTTCCTGTGATCCTTTATACTCTGAAATCCCTACCGACACTGTGATTTTTATTTTCGTTCCATCTAACAATTGAAATGAATGTTTTTCAACAGCTATACGGATTTGTTCCCCAAGATGAATACCATAAGATAGTCCCCTCTGCGGTATCAAAAGTGCAAATTCCTCTCCACCCTTTCGAAAAACCAAATCCGGAAATGTTGAAATTCCTCTTAAAATACACCCTATTTGTTTTAACACTTCGTCTCCTGCAGGATGCCCATACGTATCATTTACATACTTAAAGTGATCAATATCTATAAGTAGTAAACAAAGTGAATCATTTTCCATGTGTTTATTACCAATATGATGATTCATCTCTAGATCAAACTGCCTTACGTTTCCTAAACCTGTCAATGCGTCTATCGTTGCGTATTGCTTCATCGTTTGAAATAGCTCATTGGATTGTAAAACATAGTTTGCACTTACGAATGTTATGTAGCCTGTAGTAATACTTGAAATTAAATACAGTACAACTACAGATATATCGTTAAATAATATATACATCGGTACTACTAAAATAGAAAGGCAGTATACGTGTAACCATATCAACTTTAACATAATGGAAATTTGCATTCTTGCAATAAAGATAACACCAATTCCACTTAATACAATTGTATAGCAAGCCAATTCAGAGGCTAAAGAGTACTCAGTAAAAACTATCCTTGTAATTAAAATCATAATAACTGTTATACTACTAGCTATCGGGCCTCCAACTATAATTGCTAAAATAACAGCTAGATAGCGTAGATCCAACATAATATCTTCAATATGTACACCAAAATGCATTAGTAATATACCTAATATTCCAGTAAAAATACCTACTACACATTTCTGCCAGAAAGAGAATCCTTCTTTTAACGGACTATCTCTTAAAAGCTGACCTCCAATAAAGATAAAGGAAAGAATGATTGTTGTGTTTACAAATAAATCCCTTAACATAAAATAATCTCCCTACTTTTTCGTCTATCCCTTTCCTTACTTTATTGTATACGAACTCCCTATAATTCCCAAAGCTTTTTATTTGTTTTTGCTGTTCCACGTGAAACAGCAAAAAATAAAAAAGGACGAAGATTCGTCCCTTTTTTATTAACAACAACGTGATATCTTGCCGCCTTTCGCATTAAATCTAGCTTCTTGCGCCTCAGCGAAAAATTGCTTCTGACATACAATCTCTTCTTCTGGATGATGCTTTTTCATATGCTCCACATATGCTTCATAACTTGGTACCCCTACAAGTAAACTAATAAACTGTTTCCTTTTACCCCATACTTGCCGTAGTTTTTTAAGCATAATTCCTCGACTCACTTTCATCCCTAGGAATATATGGTGCCTCTTTTAACGGCATCGGCTTATTTCTTAATACTTGAATCCAAATTCGAATTGCAGAAATTAATACGGCGATTACAACTATCATAAAAATCCCACAAAGTGCAGCATCGATATAATCATTGAAAATAATTTGTTTCATTTGAGCGACATTTTTAGCTGGAGCTAACACTTTCCCCTCATCTAATGCTCCCTGAAACACCTTTGCATGAGATAGAAATCCTATTTTTGGATTTTCATGAAATAGCTTTTGATAACCAGCTGTCATTGTTACAATTAACAATCCGACAGTCGGGATAAGTGTCACCCAAACATACACCTTTTTCCCCATTTTGAATAAAATTGTCGTCCCAAGTAATAATGCAATACCCGCTAACATTTGGTTTGCAATACCGAACAATGGCCATAATGTATTAATTCCACCAAGTGGATCTATTACTCCTTGGTATAAGAAATATCCCCAACCTAATACACATAACGTTGTAGCTATTACATTCGCTAATGTAGAATCTGTTTTCGCAAACGGCTTATATACATGTCCTAAAATATCTTGAATCATAAAGCGACCGACACGCGTTCCTGCATCAATCGTTGTTAAAATAAATAGTGCTTCAAAAAGAATGGCAAAATGATACCAAAATGCCATCATTGCGGTCCCACCTATTACTTGTGAGAAAATATATGCCATACCTATCGCTAACGTTGGTGCGCCACCTGTACGTGATAAAATCGTTTGTTCTCCAACGTTTACAGCAAGATCTTTTAATTCATTTGGTGTAATAGCAAATCCCCATGAAGAAATAACTTGGGCCGCCTGAGATACATCCGTACCGATAAGTGCTGCCGGACTGTTAATTGCAAAATAAGTTCCTGGTGTTAATACACAAGCCGCAATCATAGCCATCGCTGCTACAAACGACTCCATCAACATTGCTCCATAACCGATTGGCTGTGCATGCCCCTCTTGCTCAATCATTTTTGGCGTCGTACCAGATGAAACAAGCGCATGGAATCCAGACACCGCCCCACAGGCAATCGTAATAAATAAGAACGGGAATAAGTTACCTGAGAAAACAGGGCCTGTTCCATCGATAAATTTTGAAACTGCTGGCATTTGTAAATCTGGTGCTACAATTAAAATACCGATTGCCAATCCAACAATTGTCCCTACTTTTAAAAATGTACTTAAATAATCACGCGGTGCCAAAAGCATCCAAACTGGTAATGCCGATGCAATAAATCCATATACGATAAGCATAATAGCAATTGTTTCACCACTAAACGTAAACATACTTGCAAGCGTTGGGTTTTCAGCTACATACTGACCTCCAATAAGAGATAGAATAAGTAGAATAATACCAATTACCGATCCTTCACCAACCCGGCCAGGTCTAATGTAGCGCATGTATACTCCCATTAAAATAGCGATAGGAATCGTTGCCGCTATCGTAAACATTCCCCAAGGGCTTCCGATAAGTGCCTTTACTACAACTAATGCTAATACTGCTAATAAAATAATCATAATGCCTAAAATACCTATCATGGCAATGAGCCCAGTCACAGGGCCTATCTCATCTTTAATCATTTCACCTAACGATTTACCATTACGTCTCATCGAAGCAAATAAAATTACAAAATCTTGTACAGCTCCAGCGACCACTACCCCGACAATAATCCAAATTGTCCCTGGTAAATATCCCATCTGTGCTGCCAAAATAGGTCCTACTAAAGGCCCTGCCCCAGCAATTGCTGCAAAGTGATGCCCGAATAATACCCACTTATTTGTCGGCACATAATCTTTTCCATCATTCAATGTATGGGCTGGCGTTTGCCGATTATTATCTAAATCAAAAACCTTTCTCGCTATAAATCTACTATAAAATCGATAAGCAACTGCATACACACATACTGCAGCTACTAAGAGCCACACAGCATTAATAGTTTCACCTTGTGATAAAGCTATTACACCAAAAGCACCTGCTCCTACTGCCGTAATAACCCCCCAAAGTAAAATCGACTTCAACGTCTTCACATACAATCCCCCCAATACTACTTCTTAGTGGAGATTGTACTAAATTTTCTGAATATTTAAGTTGAATCCTCCTTATCATGAAGGATTTTTAGTTTATCATGTTAAAATACTCTCATTACCTACTATAATTCAATTTTATTTCGAAGGCGCTTTACATAATTACGGCTGACTGGAATCGGTTGCTCATCATACCTGTCTAAATATAAATTATACGTGCCGTTATAATATGGTTTCAGTTCTTGTACATATGACATATTAATTAAATAGCTTTTATGCACACGTAAAAAATCATATACATTTAGTTTATTTTCCAATTCCTGAAGTGTATATGTTGAAATATACTGATTATTTGTTGTATAAATTGAAACCGTCTTATTCTCCTTATTTTTACTCACATATACAATATCTTCTGGGAAAACATATCTAATTCCCTCTTGACCTTCTATCGGTAGTTTTCGCAAATAACTCTTTGCTCTCTCTCCTTGCTCTTTACCCATTCTATATAAAAGAAATTGTAAATCTTCTTCACGAAATGGTCGTAATAAATAATAAAATGCTTGAAAACGAAATGCTGTAATGGATTCTTCTATATCCTCACCCATAAAAATAAATTTCGTATAGCAATTTACTTCTCGTAATAAACTCGCATATTCAAAACCAGTACCATCTATTAATTGCGAACTTAAAAAAACAAAATCTGGTGTATGTTTTTTCATTATTAACAAAGATTCTGTTCCTGTATTCGCTTCAAAACATTCTATATTTCGAATATTCTCAGTAAAGTTCTCAACTAATTTCCTTCGCTCTTCTGCCTCTTCCATGATAAGTAAAATTTTCATTTATCCAACCACCTAATTCCTTTGTCCGTATGTCCTGTTGTATACATTCTCTTTAATAAGAAACAATCCCTTTTTCTTACTATACCATTATTTATCTAAAAAAACAGAAAAAAGGAAACCACCTCGGTCCCCCCTTTCCTTTTACGCTAATTCTCGTTGCTTCGTTTCTTGCCCAAGTATAACTACAGCAAATGCTCCAATTAAAATTGATCCACAGAAGATCGTAAATATTAGCGAAAGTGAAGCTTGTGCAGCAACTAAATAGCCTACTAATAACGGGCCAATAATACCACCAATACGGCCAAATGCGGCCGCCATTCCTGCACCTGTACCACGAATAGCTGTCGGATACTGTTCAGGTGTATAAGCGTATAATGCCCCCCAGGCACCTAAATTAAAGAAGGATAGTAACATGCCTGCCACGATTAAAACTGTTAATGAATCTGCAACTCCAAACAAGTAGGCACTGCACGCTGTACCGATTAAATACGTAACTAAAACAAACTTTCGCCCAAGACGTTCAATAAACCAAGCGGCTGTGAAATACCCTGGAAGTTGAGCTAATGTCATAATAAGTACGTACTGGAAACTTTTTATTAAACTAAATCCTTTTAATACCATTACACTAGGTAACCAAAGGAACATTCCATAATAGGAAAAGACAACACAAAACCATAAAATCCATAACATAATTGTAGCTTTACGATATTCTCCAGACCAAACTGACTTTATATTTTCGATAACAGACGGTCTTTTCTCGACCCTTTCAAATCTCGGAGAATCTGGTAAATTCCATCTTAAATATAAAGCATATAGTGCCGGAACCGCACTCAACACCATCGCAACTTCCCAACCATATTTCGGAATAACGAAATATGAGATAAGAGCTGCAATTAGCCAGCCACCTGCCCAAAAACTTTCTAATAGCACAACTATTTTACCTCGTTCATGTGCTTCAACACTCTCTGATACTAGTGTAGAGGCAACCGGAAGCTCACCGCCAAGCCCCATACCAATTAAAAATCTTAAAACGAGGAACATCGCGAGTGTCGTCGTTAAAGCAGTTAAACCACTACCGATAGAAAATAGTAATAATGTAATAATAAAGACTGATTTTCGGCCTATTTTATCCGATAGTATCCCAAAAAGGAGCGCTCCTACTGCCATACCAATTGAATTAATACTACCTATCCATCCCATTTCTTGCGTACTTAATCCCCAATCTTTTTGGAGTGCCACCATTACAAATGAAAGCATTCCAACATCCATTGCATCAAATAGCCATCCAAGCCCCGCTATGCCAAGTAGCTTTCGCTTCGAAATTTCTTTTACCTTGCCCACAAGAAGTCCTCCTCACACAGGTGTCTTTACACATCATTTTACATGTGTGAATTACATAAGTAAAATACTTTCGTGTAAAAAATTCTCCTTCATCATTCCCAAAATTTAAAATATTTATCAAAAATCAACAAAAAAAAGTAGCGAGATTTCGCTACTTTTTTGAACGCATTACTTCTTTTAAAAATTCCGCTAATACTAACTGACGACGCCAGCGTGTTGGATTACTACATAACCTGTAAAACCACTCTAAATGAATCGCTTGAATCCACTTTGGTGCGCGTTTTACCTCTCCCGCCCATACGTCTAAACTTCCACCTACTCCAACAGCCATTTTCGTTTCTAAACGATGCTTATTGTTTTGGATAAAGTTCTCTTGTCTTGGGAAACCAAGTGCAACAAGTAGTAGATCTGGTTTTGCTTCTTGAATACGAGAAACGATATTCTCTTCTTCTTCTTGCTTAAAATACCCATCTTGCGTACCAACAATAGATACAGCTGAATATGTCTTCTTTAAATGATCCGCTGCAGCTTGTACAACATGTGGTTTTGCTCCTAATAAGAAAACGGATACTGGTTTATTCTCTTCTGATAACTTCGCAAACAAATTACACATTAAATCAAAACCTGCTACACGCTCTTTTACAGGTGTACCAAGCATACCACTTGCTTTTACAACCCCAATACCATCAGGTGTAATTAAATCTGTATTTAATAATGTTTTATGGAACTTTTCATCCTTTTTTGCACACATAACAATTTCAGGATTTGCTGTTACTACCTGAAAGGTATCATTTTGCTCCGATTCTAGTTGTTCCTTTAAATATTGGACTGTTTCATCCATTGTCATTGTAGAGAAAGGAACGCCTAGAATATCAACTGTTTGTACTGCCATAATTAAATATCCTCTCTATTTCAATAAAAGTTTTTTATATGCACTACGAGTATCTTCATACAAATTCTTTAGCGAGAAATGAGTAGATGCGTAATCATATAAACGATTTCCCATCTCTTCTAATTCCCCATTCAACCACTTTTCATAAGCATTTTCTAATGATTTTGCTAACGAATCTGCATCACCAATCGGTACAATCCATCCATATGTATCATCAACTATTAGCTTTCTCATATCCCCCACATTTGTTGCAATAGATGTTAAGCGTTGATTAGCTGCTTCTAATAAAACAAGAGGGAAACTTTCACTATAAGAAGTTAACAAATTAATGTGTGCAGATGCATATAATTCTTTTGAATCTGTACGAAAACCTAGAAAAACCACCTTATCCTCTAAGTTTTTTTGTTTCACCATCGCTTTTAATTCTGCTTCTATAGGTCCATCACCAAGCAAAAGTATCTTTATATTTTGGATTTTAATTTTTTGTAACGCTTCAAATAAAATACTATGTCCTTTAACAGGATGAAGACGAGCTACTTGGATCGCTGTAAATACTCCTTCATCGATACCAAATTCACTCTTATCATAAGCCTTTGCTGGAATATTATCATACTCAATTCCATTATAAATTGTACAAATTTTCTCTTCTGATACCCCAAGCTTTATTATATTTTCCTTAAAGTTTTCCGTAATTGCAAAAAACAAATCTACCTTCTTGAAAGAACGTAAATTTAATTTCGTAAATACCCATCCTTTTAATCCCCCCTTCATAAAATCTAAGGTTGGATCACTATGAACGGTCATTATCCATTTCGCTTTTATACCTTTTTTCAAGAGGGAGAGGTAGAAATTCGCTCGTGCGCCATGTGTATGCACAATGTCAAATTGATTTTCATTAATAAATGATTTTATTTTTGAAAGAATTGATAGGTCGTACCGAGATGACTGAGTAAAAACATGTACTTGAATACCAAGGTTCCTCGCTTCTCTAGCAATCGCCCCTTCTTCAAATACCATTAATTCCACTTCTTTCTGTGGAAACTGAGATAAGAGTGAAATAATATGTGTTTTCCCCCCACCTTCTTCTGCACCAGCATTAATATGCAACACTTTCATTTCTTACATCCTCCATTTTTATTTTTATTTACTATAACAAAAATAAAAGCTAACATATGCTAGCTTTTATTTTTCTATCATTCAATTTCCAAGTCAACTATTAAATATGCCATGAGTAATACTAAGTAAAAACTTACTCCAGGTGCCATTAAAATATGTCCAGCGATAAATGAGATACCTAACCCTAACAGGATTGCTGCAATTACCATTGCGTACCTCACTGTAAATATTTGTTTAAACTTAGTAAATACACATGCGATGAATTTAATACCAAAGTATACGAACGGAACTACCAGTAAAATAAATCCTATAATTCCGAATGAATAGAACCAATCATGAAAATCACGTTCAATTAATTTCGGATCTGCTTTATAGTTACCAGCATACCCCATACCTAATAATTTTTGAGACATTGGGGCTTCCTTATAAAAATCTTTATACATTTGCTCGAATATTTGACGCCCACTAAAAATAATAGCTTGAGTTTCTTCCTTTTTCTCAGCTACTTTTTCTTTCTCTTTTTCTTTCTCTCTTTCTTTTTCTTGTTCCTTTTCTTTCTCTGTCACTGGAGGTTTATGCTCTTTCGCTTCCTCTTTCTTTCTCTCTTCATTTTTCGCACTCTGTTGCTGTTCAATAAATTGGAAATGGAATCCCATATTTTTCATGAATGGCGAAAAAGGTGTATATGCCATTATGCCTACAAAAACAGTCATTGCAATAAAACCATTTAATAAATAGACATTTTTCTTTCCATCTTTACGCTGTGTAAATGCCTGGATAAAGCACATAACAACTGCAATAGCCATTGCCACAAAGATGGCTCCTACACCAACTTTCGTTCCAATTGCAAATAGTGAATAGACAACTAAAACTGAAGGAATCCAATAATATACTTTACCTATACTTTTTGTTTTTTCAATTGAATACAAAATAACAATTGGGCACATGATGGCTAAAATAGATCCTAGCTCGTTACCTGCATAAAACCAACCACGAGACCCTAATTTCAACCACGTATAACTATTGTAATCTGTTCCCGTTGCAATCGAAACTACCATTACTATTCCTATGATTAACGATGCATACGTAATATATTCAAGCATTTTTGAATGTCTTTTTTCTTTTAAAGATTTAAAAACAAACACATAACAAGTAAGCATAACAAACGGATATAAAGCTTTTGCTATAAACTTAACTTCTTCTGTAAACACCATAGGGTTCTTTGTAAATTTATTATTTATTAACCCAATAGTGAAAACAATTCCAACTAGAATTATATACGATATATATTTTATACTCTCTCTCTTCTTTGTTTGAATTAAAATATATATTCCACCTAGAAGCATAACGAATAAACGTGTAATAACTCCAATAGTCGTATCAATTTTTAAAACCATTATACAAAATGCTGTAAGCAAATCTAAAATGGGTTGCAACAAAATAAAGATTAATAGAAAATTTTCAAATTTATTACTTGTACTATTTTCCCTTAACATCTAGAACCTCCATAACTTATACCTAAATTCACTCTATACAATTATTATTATTTTTCTCATCTCAAATATGTATTATAACATATATTTTTTAATTAAACGTCTCACATTTCTATCCAACCTTACCTCATAAAAAAAGTAAATTTGCATTTTCAAACGCTTTCCTTCCTTATTTTTTCTTTTTTTCTACATGTAACGAAAATGCATTGTTATTTACATAACTTTAGTGTATATTTTTTCTCTGGAACATCTTTAGGAGGAAGGGATTACAGCCATGTTATTAATCGACATATTTACGTTTCTTGGCATTATCGCCGCTGCTATTTCTGGTACATTAGTTGGTTTAAAAAAAGATTTAGATTTATTCGGTGTCCTTTGTTTAGCTGTAGCTACTGCGCTCGGCGGCGGTATTATTCGTGATATTATGATCGGTAACCTGCCTCCTGTCGCATTTGTAAAACCTATTTACTTTTTCGTAAGCGTATTATCAGCACTATTTACTTGTATGTTTTTTGAGCGTATCAATAAACTTCAAGTCGTTATTATGCTTTCTGATGCTGTTGGCTTAGGTGTTTTTACAGCCATTGGTGCAAATGCGGCAATGTCACATCATGTTGATGCCTCATTTTTAGTTGTTTCAATGGGAGTCATTACGGGGATTGGAGGCGGTATTTTGCGTGATATATGCGCCCAAGATATCCCTTACGTATTCCGAAAAGAAATTTACGCAATCGCTTCTATATTAGGAGCAATTAGCTTCTTAATCACACATGCAATGGGGGCGCACGTATTAGCTTTCTATGTTTGTTTATTAGTAACATTCATTATTCGTGTCGTCACTGTAATATATAATGTACATTTCCCTGTTTTCTTTAAAACACATGCTAAAATTAATAAAGGTCATTAAGAGAATTCTACATAGAATTCTCTTAATTTATATACTATTCTATACACAGATATAGAGTAATTGAATATAAAAATATATAATTATATTAGAAACAAAAATGAAAACGCTTCACAAACAGGGGGAAGAACGATGCTTGGGGTTTTTAAAAAACATACTCATAAAACAAACACCAGTATAATTGAATTAAGTAAGGAACAACAAATAACCTTTAACGTACCTGCTAATTCCGAATTAAGGATTCAAATGGATATGCTACATATTTCAAAGGAAGATTTACAAATTGTAAAAGTACTACAGCCCTTTATTTATGAGGAAATAGATTGGATTACAGAAAAATTCTATGCCAATATTACAAAACAACCTAATTTAATTACTATTATTGAACGTTACAGCTCTATTCCAAAACTAAAACAAACTTTAAAAACACATATTAAAGAATTATTCAGTGGAGATATGCACGAAGATTTTATTGAACAACGTGTCAGAATTGCCAAAAGACATGTTCAAATTGGCTTACATAGAAAATGGTATACGGCTGCCTATCAAGAATTATTCCGTTCCATCATAAAGATTTTACAAACAAAGATTACAATAATCGATGATTTTTCATATTCTATAAATGTAATAAACAAATTATTCACACTTGAACAAGAGCTTGTTCTTGCAGCTTATGAATCTGAGTATGAACAAATTCAAAAAGAACATGAAAAAGAAAAAGAAATAACGGCTATGACAATTACACATATTGCAAATGAACTAGCAGCTGTATCTGAAAAAACAAGCTCTTCTATTCAAAAGTTAACTGCTAAATCCGAAACTATTGTAGAGATTGCCAAAACCGGTACATCATTAGCAACAACATCAGAAGAAAAAGCTAATAAAGGTAAAGAACAATTAAATCAGCAAAACAAACGAATGGGATACATTCAAACAAATATGGAAACTATCATTACAGATACTCATGAACTTCTCAATATTTCCAACAAAATTAACGAAATCATAGATATCGTTAAATCAATTGCAGAGCAAACAAATTTACTAGCACTAAACGCTGCTATTGAATCTGCACGTGCTGGAGAGTTTGGCAAAGGTTTTTCTGTTGTAGCTGGAGAAATCCGAAAATTATCAGAGCAAACGAAAGAATCTATCTCCAACGTTACAAAACTCGTTGAAAAAACAAATGAACAGATTATTCATGTTTCTTCTTCTGTAAAACAAATTAGTTCTCTCGTATCTGAAGGAACTGATAGTATGTACGCGACAGATCAATACTTCCATGAAATCGTAAAAGATATGTCTAATTCGAAAGAACAGAATAAAAAAATTGAAAATGAATTAGAAGCTATTTCGCAAGTAATGAAGGGCATTCAAGACGATTCTTCAAAAATGGCTCTAACAGCTGATAGTCTACAACTAGAACTAAACCGATAAGGCGAAACTTATATTAATAACGATTTTTCATCATCTAACAATAAAAAGAATCCATTTTGGATTCTTTTTATTTTCTAAAAAATATTTTTTGACAATATATATAACTCATATAGACACCAAAGCTTTGTAAAATAAACAATGCTGGCATAATAATATTATAGTATGCCATATCTACTTGAAAGATTTTTAGCAATACATATCCGCTAATCAACAATAAGAACAACATGTATCCTTCATTCTTTTGTTTCTTAATAAGAAAATGTAATAAAGCTATAGCCATGAATAATGTTATTGCTATATATATCAGCTTTTCACATTTGAATAGGATAGAATTTATCCCCTCATCTGAAAACTGATTCATTACTGGTTTTAGCAGTTTAAATCTTTCACTCTCAATCTCTTTTAACTTTTGATCAATATGTTCTATTACAGTTTGATTTCCCGGTATTTTTTCCTCTTTTTGATTTTTACCGATTAAAACCGATTGAACATACGTCTCATTCGAAATCGTATATTGTGACATTCCCATCGTCTTAATTCCGTAACTCACGCCAAAATGAACACTATAAAATAGAATAAGCATCCCTATCATCTTTAATAGTATTTTTTGTTTCGTTGCGGATTGAAACAATTCAATTAACAACACATATACCGCAATAAAAATAGGAAGAAATAACCCCATTGGGAACAGCATATTGCTAAATGCAAATAAAACCGCTGAAAGCACCCACATATAAGGATGATCTAATCCTTTATATAAAAGTATGTAACAAGCAAAATAAAATAAGCATATTGCGAGCGATTCAGGCGCTAATAAGGAACTCATAAATATATTTGGAATATATAAAGCGTAAAATACGGACGCAACGCGACCACATTCTTCCCCAAAAACCATAGCGGCAATACGATAAATTAAAAACGCAGTTCCTGTACAGAACAAAATATTAAATAACTGTAAAACAAATGCCGTATCACCAAATATACGAATAACTATCGATTCATAAATGATAAAGGGTAACTGTGTTATATTCTCTATATTATTGCCAATTGCAATCTGCTTTGCAGACTCATACATCGCTTTCATATCACCGATAATCGGAACATCTACAATTAACACCATACTAACTCTCACAACTATAGATACGCTCATAAGAAAAATAAAAAATTGTTTATCTGTAAAACGATATTGTAAAATTGATGCCACTAACAATATGAGGATGACGAAAATTGCCAATACGATTGTTACACTCGTTGTACTTCCTCCAAAAAATTGCTTACTTGTTTCAAACGCTGACCAACAACTATAAACAAAAAATGCGAGCATCGCACCAATCATTATTTTACTGAAAAAAGACGAAAAATTTGTTTGTATATGATTCATATGTCCATTGCACCTCTATCTCCATTCATAACAAAACGATTCTATCATGAATAGGTACACGGCTGATAGGGAATTTCTATGACAAATATATAGTCATTACTTTTTCACTTGCAATGTAAGCGAATCCTCTTTTACACTACACTTTAGACAAAATAAATTTTCTTTCAGTTACATGAATATACTTTCAAAAGTATTATTACTCCTCTACTCATACATTTTACTTGTTTAAATACCCGGTAAAATCAAATAGGAACTAACCTTCCTTTTATGTCATAAAGAACATGTCACTCTGATTGAAAATGTACACTAGGGGCTGAATATATGGAAAAGAAATTTATGAGAGAATCAAAAGCAATTAAAACAACACGTGTTTTTCCAAATGATTTAAACAACCATCAAACATTATTTGGTGGCAAATTATTGGCTGAAATTGATAGTATTGCTTCTATTGCAGCAGCAAGGCATAGTCGCAAGCATTGTGTGACAGCATCCATTGATTCTGTTGATTTTTTAACACCTATTCATCAAGCTGACTCTGTTTGTTATGAGGCATTTGTTTGCTATACTGGTAAATCATCTATGGAAGTCTTCGTAAAAATAATTGCAGAAAATTTATTAGAGGGAGAACGCCGTATCGCCGCTACTTGCTTTATTACATTCGTAGCATTACAAGATGGCAAACCTTCTTCTGTACCTCAAGTATTACCAGAAACTGAGGAAGAACATTGGTTGCATAAAACTGGTTCCGAACGTGCTGAGACCCGAAAAAAAGGACGTTTAAAAAGCAAAGAAATGGCTGAGGTATTAACTTTAAATAAGCCTTGGAGTGTATAAAATTTCAATATCGAAAATACCTTCTGAGCGGATAACTAACTTGTATTCGCTCATTTCTTTATAAACAGTTCAAGTCTCTCATACAATCTCTACGTCTTTTCACAAATACTATGTAATATTTTTATACATATCTTGGCTAGGCTATTTCAATATTAACTTTTTCTAGTGTATAAAGTTCTATTTATAACTCGCTTCTAATCGAGGAATAGTTGCTTTACAAAGTTTATGTAAGGTACACTTATACGGGCGGTCAGCAAACTAATTTAAAAATTTGCAAGTTGTGTAGAAAACGCCTTGTTTTTTACTATATCAAAATACAATAAAGAACGATCATTATTCTTTACCAACTAAAAACAATTTCATTTTAGTTGAAGTAATTATCCCTACTTAAAAACTTTAATATAAAACGCATTTTAATTAAATTGTATTACTTTAATGGAAAGGTGAAACTATGCAAAAGTCTATTGTTTCAAATATTTTTTATAAAATACTACTCAATACGTTTAACATTATACTTCCAATCTTAGTTGGTCCATACGCATACCGCATGCTAGGAGCCAATTCGATGGGAACCGTTAACTTTGCTGAAACTATTTTTAATTACTTTTTCATATTCGCGGTTTTTGGTGTATATCAATATGGCTTACGTGAAGTTAGCTTAATTAAAAATGATAAAAAGAAAGTTTCTCAATTATTCACAAGTCTCTATGTAATTAATGTTACAACTAGCCTTTTAGCTTTATGTGCTTTTTTAACCTTTAGTTATATTGGATATGGAAATGAAAGCTTATTTCCTGTTCTTCTTATTTTTGGCTTCAATTTTATTTCCAATCTATTTTATGTGGAATGGTTCAATGAAGCGTATGAAAATTATGACTTCATCACTAAAAAAACAGTTATTGTTCGACTAATTTATGTTGTACTGCTTTTCTGCCTAGTTCATGGAGTGGATGATTATAAAACATTCGCAGGTTTATTAGCACTATCAACATTTTTAAATCATTCTATTAGCTTTGTATATGTGAAACGCCAAGTAAAGTTTGATTTTTCTAACTTAACCATTATCCCGCATTTAAAACCGTTGCTATTAGTCGTCATTTTTTCAAATGCTAATATTTTATATACACAATTAGATCGTCTTGTGTTAGGTGAATACGCCGGAAAAGCAGAGGTCGCTTACTACGTTATGGCTTTTCAAATTATGACCATTATTAATACACTTATGTTAAGCGTTGTACAAGTAACGATTCCACGGCTTTCTTACTTATCAGGAAATGCATCTGAAAGTGAGTATGAATCTTTGTTAAACAAAATTTCAAAGGTGTATTTTATTACCCTATTTCCCGCCGCAATTGGTTTAATGCTCATTGCTCACGGAGCTGTTGTCATTTATGGTGGATCAGAATTTGCTGGGGCTGGTAATACATTAATTGTGTTCGCTTTCTATATGATTACAGTTGGTATTGAATCTATTTTATCGAATCAAATTATTTATGTTAAAAAGAAGGAAGGTATTTTAGTACGCTTTTTATTCATTTGCGGGTTTATTAACCTAGCATCCAATATTGCACTAATATTCTTCCATGTGCTTACACCAGCGACAGCAATTTTCACAACTACAATTGCTAACAGTTTATTAATTGTACTTGAATATATTTATGTTAAAAAGAAATTAAAAGTGAATTATACATTATTTGATATGCAAAAACTTAAATATCTATTTTATTCACTAACATTTGTACCAATAGCATTCGTTATTCGTATGTTCGTATCTGGGCAAATACTACAAGTTCTCCTAGTCATGGTAGCATGCGGATTAACATATGCTCTTATCCTTTTCTTAACAAAGGATGAAATTCTCTTTACTCTAATAGAAAAAATACAAGCACGATTTAAAAAAGCTTAAACGTAATTCTTAAAGGAGCTGTTAAAATTGAAATTCTCTTTAATCATGGCTACTTGTGGCAGACGTGATGATATTCTTGACTTACTAAAATCACTTGAAAAACAAACTTACCAAAACTTTGAACTCATCGTAGTAGATCAAAATGATACTCCAATCTCGGATCTCTTTGATGAATATAAAGAAAAATTTTCTATTAACTACATTTATACACCTATTAAAGGGTTATCTAGAGCTCGAAATACTGGATTAAAAGTAGCGGATGGCGATATCATCGCTTTTCCAGATGACGATTGTATTTATGAAACAAATGTTTTAGAAAGTATATTAGAAACTTTCAACTCTAATAACGATGTTCAGTTTATATCAACAAACACTACTAATGTTGAAGGAACTGGTTCTTTAATACTTGCACCTAATACAGACATTATTCTTAATAACAAATATGGATTTTTAGGTCCCTCTTTTACACTATTCTTTACAAAACAATTTGTACAAGATGTAGGTACATTCGACGAGGATTTAGGTGTTGGCTCTGGAACGATTTATGGAGCTGGTGAAGAAACCGACTTTGTTCTACGCGGTATGAAAAAAGACCACACTGGTTTATTTAGAAAAGATCTGTTCGTATACCATCCTGTAAAAGAAGAAGTTATAAATGAACAATCATTAAAACGTGCCATTTCTTATGCTGGCGGTTTTGGCAGAGTGATTCGCTTACATTATGGATTCCCTTATTTCTTACGTGCTGTTGCTGCTGCCACATTCCGTATGACACAAAATATTTCTAATGATAAACGTAAATTCCATGCAAATCGTTTACGCGGGATTATTCGTGGATATTTAAAATAAACTCATATGAAAAAGGTGTAACCATTTCTATGAAATGGTTACACCTTTTATTTCTTTTGCATAGATAAGATTGTTTCCTCTAATCCTTCGCGATAAGATGTTTTAGGTACTTTCCCAATGAGCATTTCATATTTTTCTCCACTTAATACAACCGGTTTTTCTGTCAAATAGAGCATTTCTACATATTCTTTCATCTGCTTATCAAATAAACCCATTAACTTTATTATTCCTCTTTTTACGGTCATAACTTGTTTTGTATATCCCGTCAATTCACGTATATATTGCATCATCTCTTCTCCGGTAATGACACCGCAACCTGGTATGTTCCACTGTTGTCCATAAGCCTCCTCACATAACGCTAATTCAACCATCGCTTTTGCACCATCTGGCGTAAAAATATACTCGCGTGCAATTCTCTTATCTCCAACAAAGCTAGACACTTTATTTGCAAGTACGCCATGTAAAGTATGATGAACAAGTGTGCTTTCCGCATTTGGACCGTAAAAATCAGGAAAATGAGCAATAAACATTTTGACGCTACTCTGCTTTGCCATCGCTTCAAGTTGTAATCGTATTTTCCCCTTCTTCGTATGAGGATTCTTTTCAGCATCTTCTTTAACCAGCCTTTGATTTTGCCTTCCATATGCATAAATATTATCAACGATCCCTAACTTACTATCACTCTCTTTTGCTACTTCCAATATGTTTCTTAATAGTTTATGTTGCTTCTTTTCCCAATCTGAATATGGGATATTTACAGCATGGAATATAACATCTACACCTTTCGCAGCATCTATTATATCCTCTTTTACAAATACATCTCCTGCTACTGTTTGTATATGTTCCTCTCCTTGAAATAAATTCTCCAACTTCTCCTTATTTCTTGCAAAGGCAACTACATCAATCCCTCTATTACATAACTCCTTTGTAATCGCATAACCCATTGCTCCTGATGCTCCCAGTACTAACGCTTTTCTCATCATAAGTTCCCCCTCCAATTAATTAACCACTGTTCAATTAATAACAAAAAGAAAATCACCTACATTAGAAGCGATTTTGAAATAAACTCTACATGCACTTGAGCAAGCCCCTTTAATTCTTCAAATGTTTGCCCACTTCCGCAATAATGTGCGACAAACCCATGTAATGATAAAAAGACAGACCATATCGTCATTGTATCTATTTTTTTATTACATAAAGAAAAAACAACCTTTGCAAATTTTTCATAACTAACATTTGGGCCGTCTGCCAAACATTCCTTTAACTCATCGTTTTTAATTAAAAACATCATTTCATAATGACTTTGATTTTTCAAACCAAACTCTATAAAACCAAATAAAACTGCTTTTAACTGCTCTTCTCGAGATAAGTTTCTTTTACTAATTTCATCTAACTTTTCATTTAACAATTGAAAGTCTTGTTCTACCATCGCATAAAAAAGTTCAGCTTTATTTTTAAAATGGTAATAAATTGAACCATGGCTATACCCTAGTTCCGTCGCAATTTTACGCATTGAAGTGTGCTGATATCCTTGTTGTACAAATAAATTTCTTGCTACGTTCATAATCATTTCTCTTGTTAACTCTTGTTTGACTGCTCTTCTTGGCGACATTTTTTATACCTCACGATTTAATTAACCACTGTTCAATTATATTATATATTTTTTCCAAAATAATGCAACTCCTTATTTGAAAAAATATACATTTTTGAAATGATAGCATTATATCGAAGAATTTAGTATCATGATTCAAGACACTATTTAGAATTGAACGGAGGACATTATGAGCTTATTAACTGTTGAAAAATTAGGCCATACATTTGGTGATCGTACATTATTTAAAGATGTATCCATGCGCTTACTCGCAGGAGAACACGTTGGATTAGTTGGAGCAAACGGTGTTGGTAAATCAACATTTATGAATATAATTACTGGTCAACTTATCCATGATGAAGGCCGAGTTGAATGGACACCTGGTACAAATTATGGTTACTTAGACCAACATACAATTTTAACACCTGGCCGCACAATTCGTGACATATTAGCAGATGCGTTTTTACCTTTATTTGAACAAGAAAAAGCTTTAAATGAAGTTACAGAAAAAATGGGAACTGCTACACCTGAAGAATTAGAAGAGCTTCTTGAGCAAATGGCAGAAATACAAGATGCTCTTGAAGCAGGGGGTTTCTATTTATTAGATATGAAAATTGAGGAAGCAGCGCGTGGTCTTGGAATTGACGCAATTGGTTTAGATCGTGATGTTGCCGCATTAAGTGGTGGGCAACGTACAAAAGTGTTACTTGCAAAATTACTACTTGAACAACCAGAAGTATTACTATTAGATGAACCTACCAACTATCTAGACGTTGAACATATTCATTGGTTAACAAATTATTTAAAAGAATATCCACATGCATTCCTATTAATTTCCCATGATACGGAATTTATGAATAAATGTGTCGATATTATTTTCCATCTAGAGTTTACAAAAATGACGCGTTATACAGCGACATATGAAAAATTCCTAGAACTTGCTGAAATTAATAAAAACCAACATATTAATGCTTACGAAAAACAAAAAGAATTTATTAAAAAACAAGAAGATTTTATTGCGAAAAATAAGGCTCGCTACTCAACGACAGGTCGTGCAAAGAGTCGTCAAAAACAACTCGATCGTATGGAACGTATTGATCGTCCTGAAACAGCAATTAAACCTGAATTCTCATTTAAAGAGAGTCGCGCAAGTAGCCGATTCGTCTTTGAAGGAGAAAATGTAGAGATTGGATATACACATCCGTTATTACCAAAATTAACGATGACAATCGAACGTGGTGAAAAAATTGCAATCGTTGGATGTAATGGGGTCGGTAAGTCAACACTATTAAAGACAATTTTAGGTAAGATCAAACCATTAAGCGGAAAAACAAGTCTTGGTGACTTCTTAAATCCATCATACTTCGAACAAGAAGTAAAAGCTGATAATATAACACCAATTGATGATGTTTGGAATACATTCCCTAGCATGGACCAACACCAAGTACGTGCAATGCTAGCAAAATGCGGTTTGAAAAATGAACATATTTCTCGTCCACTGAACCAATTAAGCGGTGGTGAACAAGCAAAGGTTCGTTTATGTAAGCTAATGGGAGAAGACAGCAACTGGTTACTATTTGACGAGCCGACGAACCACCTTGATGTTACAGCAAAAGAGGAACTAAAAAAGGCGATGAAAGCATATAAAGGAACAATTCTTCTTGTATGCCACGAACCCGATTTTTATGAAGATTGGATAACAAAAACTTGGGATGTAGAAAAATGGGCCCAAGAAAATTCTTAATCACCTGAAATCATCCCTTTACACCACCACTTAGTGTGTAAAGGGATTTTTCCTTGAAATAGCCATAAAATTCAATAAGGAGTTTTTAATTATAATGCAAAGTTCATTTTTTCTAAAACTCAATACATTTTTTGTGAAATCATTGTTAGTGCTATGTCTCATTATTTCTGGAGCTATTACATGGCACTCAGTATATGTAGTTAGAGAACAGGCCAACACTCGTTTACTTATTATAATCCCAAGTATTATTCTAATAGGGATTTTATTTTTACTAATTGGCTATATTTCCAATAAATATATGTCAAAATTAATGTTCGCCATTTCACTTATCATTTTAGCTTTCTCTATTCGATTAATCTGGATTCTTAATATCCAAACTCCTGTCGAATCAGATTTTGGTATGATGTACAATGGTGCTTTGCAAGCGACTAAAGGAGATTTTAGTTTTGCTCAAAGCATATATTATACTTCGTGGGTTTATCAACTTGGATTTACAATGTACGAAGCTTTTATTGTTAATTTATTTGGTGAAGGAACCTTCCTTCTAAAGCTCTTAAATGTATTCTATTGCACTGGAACAACATTTCTCGTTTATAAAATAACTTCTCACATATTTAATGAGTGGTCCGGACGCGTGGCTGGATTACTATATGCAGTATATATCCCAAGTATTGTGCTGAGCTCAGTCCTAACAAATCAACATCTTGCCACGTTCCTATTTTACCTTGGATTTTATTTATTAATTACAAAAGGATTAAGCCATAAATATATGTGGATTTTTATAGGAGTTTCACTTTCCTTAGGGGACATCATGCGTCCGCTTGGTGGTATAATCTTGATTGCAGTAACTATTTATGTCTTTTTACACGGTATGTTAGGGAAATCAAAGCAAGATATTTTCACTTCTATAAAAAAACTTTGTGGAATTTTCGTTGTATTTTACCTTGTTCATTACATTATAAGTTATTCGTTTATATCTGCGGGAATTACACAATATCCACTATCTAACCGTGATCCTCTCTGGAAGTTTACAGTAGGATTTAATCACGAAACAAAAGGTGGCTATTCTGCAGCAGATGCGGAATATATTATGTCCCTTGAGATTGGCGAAGAACGAAAAGCTGCTGAAAAGAAACTGATTCAAGAACGATTAGCTGATCCACAAAAGGTTTTATCGTTATTTGGTGATAAGTTCATACTCATGTGGGCAGAGTACGACTCCGCCCCAGTATGGAGTCTACTAACACTTGGGAACACAGATAATGATATGATTACTTTAAAAGACGACCTTACGAAATATGAAAAGTATATATATACTACATCTATGCTATTCAGTACATTAGCACTTCTTTATCTCATATTGACTAAGCAAAACAACACGCATTACACACTATTTTTATTATTAATAATTGGTTACGTAACTGTTCATTTCTTAATCGAATACCAAACAAGATATCGATACTTCATCATGCCTAGCTTTACAATCATTCAAAGCTATGGGCTATATTTATGCTATCGATTTATATCAAATAGAAAAACCTCAAAAGTATAAAATACAGTAAGGTTTTAATCATCAAAACAAATTAAAACCGAATAAAAAGGCATGAGCCCGGTACAATACCGAACTCATGCCTTTTCATTTATATCTATATTCTCTTTTTTATTGAAAGCATGATTTATACCAAAAGCAGCCAAGATTACCATTGATATTGTAGCTGAATAATGATATCTTGATGCCACTTCTACTAACAACTGTGCCATTGTTAGCCCTATTGCAAATAAGCAAATAATAAATAGAGAAGATTTATTTTTATTTTTTATAGCCACTAATACACCTAGTATTGAGGTAGCAATTAAGAAGTAATAAAACATATTCGATGCTACAGTGTATCGTACTATATTATCTAATACAGGCCCAGCATAGTCCACTGCTGAACTATCATCACCTAAAAACGAAAAGAATTTATCGGAGAATAGTTTCACAAAGTCGATATTACCACTTTGCACCCTTTCTTTTGCTTCTTCTAGCATTTTCTGTTGAGCATCATCAGCAGTCCATCCTGGTTTATCACTATAATAAAACAATAGTTCAGCATCTGGCTTATTCCATTTCCCCGAACTTTCCTCATTAAATCCTACATAAATATTATAACCCGGGGTTGATGCTATTTCTTCACCTAAACGTAATGTTATATACTGATTTATCGCCGAGGAAAAAATAAGGTATCCGACAACGATAACCCCTACATATGTTATCTTATTTAACCATATTTTTTTATTCCCAATTTGCTTTATATCTATAATAAAGAACCATATCACTAGAGCTATAATTGGAACTGCTGCAATTGGTCGTACCATATTCATAAATGCAAGTAACGCTGCTATTAAAATGGAATAAACAAGTAATCTTTTTATATTTATATTGGCGATTTTCTCATGAACGATTATCATAATCATCCAAATCAACAACAGTACTGTACAATAGAGCGGCTCTGACAATGCAAACATATTATACATGGTTTGCGAAGGTAACGCGATCCATAAAACACTTGCTGTTATTGCAGTTTTTACCCCACCAATTTTTCTAGATATAGCATATATTAATCCCATTGATATTGTAGTTAGGATAACATTCAAAATAGGTGGTATCATATAACTAGAGCCAAATATCTTCAAGAAAATACTTAAGACTGACGCATAACCAAAAATATGTGGAAATAATGCTATGTATCTCTTATTAATAACGAAGCTTTCACTTAATTCTTCTGCAGTATAATAAAACGTAGCATAATCAACTAACGGCTGAATTTGATAGCTGAGCACCCATGTTAATTTAACTGCTAAACAAACGATTACTAAAACGAAAAAGCATTTTTTTTCATTTAATTTTTCTAGATACAGCGAGCCTTTTCTAAGGATAAAACTTCCTACTATAGATAATAATAAAACACCCGTTAATAATATTACGTAATTATATTTTTGTGTATCTGAAAAATAATTAATAAATAATACCGAAGCAAAAAATCCGTATATGATATATACCGCTCGTGTAGAGAAAGTAGACATTCCTTTTAAAAATAAGTTCAATACAATTTACTCCTTTATACATTACTATAAGAATAGTGGTATCTCCTTTACAAAAACGTAATGAATATGTAGGGCCCTTCAGTTCCACCCAAAAACCTAAAATACCCATTTTTTTTTGCTCACACTATACCTCTTCTAATTGTCGATCCGTAAATCAATCATACCATATATATAACTAGACTTTACATATATCGCTCGTTCTTTTCATATTTTCCCTAATTAAAACAAATAACGTTTCAGCATAAAATATGTTATAATATGTATTTGTTATGTATGAATAATCTTTCTACATTTTCTATTTTATAAAAATGAGGATACTATGATGGAAAAACTCTTAAAGTTTGGTTTAGTAGGAATCTTTAATACACTCATTACAATTATTAGTTTTGGGATATTGGTAAAGCTCGGGATGAACTATCTTGTTGCGAATACCATTGCCTATTTAATTGGTGTTGCCAATAGCTATTATTGGAATAAAAATTGGGTGTTTAAACCTAATAATAAAAGCATGTCAATGTTCTTTAAGTTTCTAACTGTAAATTTAATTGTATTGGCTTTTAATACATTATGTTTGTTTATATTAGTAGATAAACTTACCTTTAATGCATTTATTGCACAAATCTTCGCAATTGGTGTTGGAATGGTTATAAATTTTATCCTTAATAAAATTTGGACATTCAACCAAACTGAACAGGCTACCAATTAAACTTAAGCAACTTATTAAAACTACGGAGGATACAACATGGAAAAATTAATTTCGGTTGTAGTTCCTATGTACTTCGAGGAAGAAGTAGCACAGGAATGTTATAATCGTTTAAAGTCCGTTATGCTTCAAAATAATATTAATTATGAATTTGTCTTTGTAAACGATGGCAGTACGGATCGTACAATGGACATTTTATCTGAGATTGCAGCAAATGATTACCGTACAAAAATTGTTAATTTTGCACGTAACTTCGGACATCAAGTAGCTGTTACAGCGGGTATTGCTGCTGCAAAAGGTGACGCTATTGTAATTATAGATGCAGATTTACAAGATCCACCAGAAGTTATTCCTGAGCTTATTGCCAAATGGGAAGAAGGATATGAAGTTGTTTATGCAAAACGTAAACAACGTAAAGGTGAAACTTGGTTTAAACTTTTAACTGCTAAATATTTCTATAAATTCTTAAACTATATGTCTGATATCGATATCCCAAAAGATACAGGTGATTTCCGAATCATCGATCGCAAAGTTGCTGATGTGTTCAATCAAATGACAGAACGAAATCGCTTTATTCGCGGTATGATGTCTTGGGTTGGCTTCCGCCAAACGTATGTTGAATATGAACGTGACGAGCGTTTTGCTGGCGAAACAAAATATCCATTAAAGAAAATGATTAAATTTGCATCAGACGGTATCATTGCCTTTTCGACAAAACCGTTACGAATTGTTATGTCTTTAGGCTTATTATCAGTTCTCATTTCTATAATTGTCTTGCTTTATACAATTACTGTGAAAATCATCGGCGATGGTACTCAAACAGGTTGGGCATCCATTATGGTTGCTATTACATTCTTTAGCGGTATTCAGTTACTTGGTCTTGGAATCGTCGGTCAGTATATTGCTCGTATTTATGACGAAAGTAAAAACCGTCCGATTTATATCGTGAAAGAAACGATCAATATTGAACAAGAAGAGGCTGCACAGAAAAAAGAAAAAGTGAATGCATAATAAAAAAGGTAACAATGAAAACTATCATTGTTACCTTTTTATATTGTAATACCCCATAAGTCTCAAACGGAACTCTTTTAAATTTGGGTATACATCTAAATTAGACAACATCCCTTGAATGACTGGGACCCTTGGATTTGGCAATCTCATTTCTGCCTCTAAAACATCTAGCGTAATAAGTAATTCATCATCTTCTAATTGATCAGCTAATGTACGCTTAAAAACAATTATTTCTTTTAAAAAATGCTCCTTAACTTGTTCTTTAATAAGCTCTGATTTACAAAGAAACTCTCCAAGTCTTTCTTCATGTAAAACAGGTTCTTCCGAAGATTCTATAAGTCCATCTACTAAATGATCCACCCTTTTTAAAATAAAAGCCGATACATAGGACAAATCAATTTCTGGCGCTTGTAAAATAATTAATTCTAAATATCCACGGCAGATCCCTTCTACCATAATTACTAAATCTAATAAATACGGCATAACCTTGTCACCATAAATAGACAACAAACTATTTCGATAAAATGCATGAGATTCCAATTTCATCCTCATCATAAATTCTTCTACTTCTTTATTAAATGGAATAGCATTTTCCCTCGCATGCATAATAATAAATTCCTTATGCTTTTGTATATCATTAAACTGACAGCACAATTGTTTTTCAAATTTTTCACGGGGAAATAGTGATTCTTTTTCAATATCCATCATTTTATTTTGAATCTTGTCATAATAATATCGAAGTGTTGCTAATAAAAGCTCATCTTTCGATTTAAAGTATAAATAAAAAGCTCCCTTAGATATACCACAAGCTGTCACAATTTCCTGCACTGATGTCGCATTTACACCCTTAGTCGCAAATAACTTCATAGCCATCTCTATAATTAAGCGCTCTTTTTCTTTCATATCTTCTCTCCTACGTTTAATCTCGCATCATATTATAAACTCGAATTTGATTTTATTATACCATCTCTTTTCATTGACTACTGACCAACCAGTCAGTTATATTATGTATTAGACTGACCAGTTGGTCAATACAATATAAAGGGAGCGCAAACATGAACAAAATCATCAATTTCTCATTAAAAAATAAGTTCGCAGTTTGGCTACTAACCATTATTGTTACCATTGCAGGGATATATTCTGGGCTTAATATGAAACTGGAAACAATTCCTGATATTACAACACCTGTTGTAACAGTAACTACGGTTTATCCTGGTGCTACACCAGAAGAAGTAGCTGACAAAGTTTCAAAACCGATGGAAGAGCAATTGCAAAATTTAAGCGGTGTAAACGTTGTTAGTTCATCATCTTTTCAAAACGCATCTTCTATTCAAGTAGAGTATGATTTTGATAAAAATATGGAAAAGGCCGAAACAGAAATTAAAGAAGCTCTCACGAATGTAAAACTTCCTGAAGGCGTAAAAGATCCGAAAGTTTCACGAGTAAACTTTAATGCTTTTCCTGTTATTTCGTTAAGTGTAGCAAGTAAAAATGAATCTTTAGCTACGTTAACAGAAAATGTAGAAAAAAATGTTGTTCCAGGATTAAAAGGACTTGATGGTGTTGCATCTGTTCAAATTTCAGGTCAACAAGTAGATGAAGTACAACTTGTTTTCAAGAAAGATAAGATGAAAGAATTAGGTTTAAGTGAAGATACTGTAAAAAATGTGATTAAAGGATCGGATGTATCTTTACCACTTGGCTTATATACATTTAAAGACACGGAAAAATCAGTTATTGTAGATGGAAATATTACAACAATTAAAGCATTAAAAGAGCTAAAAATCCCAGCTGTACCTTCAGCACCTAGCGCTCAAGGTAATCAAAATGCTGGAGCCGGTGCACAAACGCCGCAAATGAATCCAGCCGCTATGAATGGAATTCCAACAGTTACATTAGACGAAATTGCTGACATTAAAGAAGTTGGGAAAGCAGAATCTATTTCTCGAACGAATGGAAAAGAAGCCATTGGAATTCAAATTGTGAAGGCTGCTGATGCAAATACGGTTGATGTTGTAAATGCTGTGAAAGATAAAGTAAAAGACCTTGAGAAAAAATATAAAGACTTAGAAATCATCTCAACCTTCGACCAAGGTGCACCGATTGAGAAATCAGTTGAAACAATGCTTAGCAAAGCAATTTTCGGGGCTATCTTTGCGATTGTTATTATAATGTTGTTCCTACGAAATATCCGAACAACATTAATCTCTGTCGTTTCTATACCACTTTCTTTATTAATTGCTGTTTTAGTTATAAAGCAAATGGATATTACGCTTAACATTATGACGCTTGGAGCAATGACAGTCGCTATCGGACGCGTTGTCGATGACTCAATTGTTGTTATTGAAAATATTTATCGACGAATGTCGTTATCAGAAGAGAAACTACGCGGAAAAGATTTAATTCGTGAAGCTACGAAGGAAATGTTTGTCCCAATTATGTCTTCTACTATTGTAACCATTGCTGTATTCTTACCTCTTGGACTTGTAAAAGGTATGATTGGTGAAATGTTCTTACCATTCGCCTTAACTATCGTCTTCGCTTTATTAGCATCGTTACTAGTAGCAGTTACAATCGTACCAATGCTAGCTCATTCTTTATTTAAAAAAGAGAGCATGAGAGAAAAAGAAGTACATCATGAAGAGAAACCAAGTAAATTAGCAAACGGTTATAAACGCATACTTGCATGGGCTTTAAATCATAAAATCATTACATCAAGTATCGCTGTCCTTCTATTAGTTGGTAGTCTCGCACTTGTGCCGATTATCGGTGTAAGCTTCTTACCTTCTGAAGAAGAAAAAATGATTATTACAACATACAATCCAGAGCCAGGTCAAACATTAGAAGACGTTGAAAAAATTGCAACGAAAGCTGAGAAGCACTTCCAAAATAATAAAGACGTCAAAACAATTCAATTCTCATTAGGTGGCGAAAACCCAATGAGTCCTGGTCAATCAAATCAAGCAATGTTCTTCGTTCAATATGATAACGATACGAAAAACTTTGAAAAAGAAAAAGAACAAGTCGTGAAAGATTTACAAAAGATGTCTGGAAAAGGCGAATGGAAAAACCAAGATTTCGGAGCAAGTGGCGGTAGTAATGAAATTAAACTATACGTTTACGGAGATAGCTCGGAAGACATTAAGCCTGTCGTAAAAGATCTTCAAAATATCATGAAGAAAAACAAAGATTTAAAAGACATAGACTCTAGTATTGCAAAAACATATGCAGAGTACACTTTAGTAGCAGATCAAGAAAAGCTAAGTAAAATGGGTCTAACGGCCGCTCAAATTGGAATGGGCCTTTCTAATCAACATGATCGCCCTGTTTTAACAACAATTAAAAAAGACGGTAAAGATGTAAATGTATATGTAGAAGCTGAAAAACAAAATTATGATACAATCGATGATTTAACAAATCGAAAAATTACAACACCACTTGGCAATGAAATTGCTGTTAAAGATGTGATGACTGTAAAAGAAGGTGAAACTTCTAACACAGTAAAACATCGTGATGGTCGCGTTTATGCAGAAGTTAGTGCGAAATTAACATCGGATGACGTTTCAAAAGCATCTGCTGCAGTTCAAAAAGAAGTAGATAAAATGGATCTTCCTTCTGGTGTAGACGTTTCTATGGGAGGCGTTACAAAGGATATTCAAGAATCATTCAAACAACTTGGCTTAGCGATGTTAGCTGCGATTGCCATTGTATACTTCGTTCTTGTCGTTACATTTGGTGGTGCCCTTGCACCATTTGCGATCTTATTCTCGCTACCATTCACAATCATTGGTGCACTCGTTGCCTTACTAATCTCTGGTGAAACGTTAAGTGTATCTGCAATGATTGGTGCGCTTATGTTAATTGGTATCGTTGTAACAAACGCAATCGTGCTTATTGACCGTGTTATTCATAAAGAAAATGAAGGTTTATCCACACGTGAAGCATTACTAGAAGCTGGTGCTACACGCCTTCGTCCAATTTTAATGACTGCAATTGCAACAATCGGGGCTCTTATCCCGCTTGCATTAGGATTCGAAGGCAGCGGCTTAATTTCTAAAGGACTTGGTGTAACAGTAATTGGTGGATTAACAAGTTCAACGTTATTAACACTTCTTATCGTTCCAATCGTTTATGAAGTATTAAGCAAGTTTAAAAAGAAAAAAGTAAAATAATAAAAAAATAACCTCGCAATTAGCGAGGTTATTTTTTATCTCCAAACAAGATTAGGCAATCCCCATATCCTTCTTTCTCTAACTCCCGTTTTGGGATAAATCGAAGAGCTGCTGAATTTATACAATAACGAAGGCCATTTGGTCCTGGGCCGTCTGGAAATACATGCCCAAGATGTGAATCTCCTTCCTTACTTCTCACTTCCGTGCGCGTCATATTATGACTAACATCCATTTTTTCTTTCACACTAGCTGACATCACCGGTTTCGTAAAGCTCGGCCAGCCACATCCACTATCAAATTTATCTATAGAAGTAAACAATGGCTCGCCTGAAACGATATCTACATAAAGACCTTCTTCTTGATGGTTCCAATACTCATTTCGAAATGGTGGTTCTGTACCGTTTTCCTGTGTTACATAAAACTGCATCTCATTGAGTTTTTCTTTTAAATGAGCATTATCCTTTGGCCAATGTTGCTTAATAAAAGCATCTCGTCCCGATCCTTTACGATATAACTCATAGCGGAATGTATTTTTCTTATGATATCCTTGATGATATTCTTCAGCTGGATAAAATGTAGCAGCTGGCAATATTTTTGTCGCAATTGGCTTTGAAAAGCGCTCACTCTTCGCAAGTTCTTCTTTTGAAGCCTCTGCCTTTTTCTGTTGTTCTTCATTATGATAAAAAATCACTGTTTCATAAGACTGTCCACGGTCATGGAATTGTCCGCCGACGTCAGTTGGATCAATTTGTCTCCAATATATTTGAAGCAACTCTTCATACGGCATTTTATTTGCATCAAATGTAATTTGTACCGCTTCATAATGTCCCGTCGTTTCTGAACAAACTTCTTTATAGGTTGGATCTTCTTTATGACCACCTGTATAGCCAGAAACAACCTTTATAATACCTTCCATCTCTTCAAATGGCGAAACCATACACCAGAAGCACCCGCCAGCAAATGTAGCCAATTCTATCTTTTCATTTACAGCCATTATTTCACCCCTATTCTATATTCTTCTTACAGTATGGCATAAGAAACATAATGTTATAAAAGAAAAAGCATCGAATATCGATGCTTTTTCTTTACTTCACTCTATTTTTTTCAATATCCCTCTCCATTTCATCACTCGTTACATCTAAAACATCTAATAAGAAAATGAAGATCGGAATACCGATAATAAGTCCCCACACACCTAAAAAGTGCTCTGAGAATATTAATACCATAAACGTATAGAAAATCGGTAAATTTGTTTTTTGGGACATAAACTTCGGATTCAATACGTAACTTTCAAGTGCATGAATAACTGTTACGATAATTAAAATATAAACAACGTACATAATACCGCCGATATTGTAAGCAATCATACAAAGCGGGAATAACGAAATAATAACCCCAGCTACTGGAATTAAACCAAGTAAGAAGATCATTAACGCTAAACCTAATAATTGTGGAAATCCTAATATCCATAATGCAATAACAGATAAAACACAGTTAACAACCGCAATTAAAAATTGTGCTTCAATTACTTTTCCAAATGAACGTGCAAATTTCTTTCCGAAGTACTCAATTTCATGATAGAAAATTGCAAGCCTGCTTTCTTTAAACTTTGCAGTAAAAGCAACGATACGGGCCTTTTCCAACAAGAAAAATAAACTTAAAATTAAAGAAAGTAAAACTTGAAGACCGAACTTCCCAACATTCGTAATAGATTTATACAAAATGTCTACGCCTTGTCCTACATATTTCGAAAGTTCCATATGATTGACAGCATTAACCGCATACTTAATCAATTCACTATCCGGTGGATTTCTTAAAAATACGTTAAATTGATAAATCAATTGTGAAATTTGTATCGTTAATACTGGTAAATATTTAAATAGTGTAATAGCAATTCCACCAATTAACATTACGTATAGAAATGCTATAATGAGTTTTCGATTAATGGGCATAAAATTATCTAATTTGCGAGAAATAAACTTTTGGAATCGATCCATTAAATACGTAAGAATAAACGTAATTAATATTAAATTCAACATACTTTGCAACCCATATAACACGAGAGCAAGTATTACTAATACGAGTAACCTCTGAAATCCTTTGCTTTGAAACAGGTTTTTTATTTGCATAATCGACGAGTACTCTCTCCTGTCCTATAAAGTAAAACGTTAATAAGTAGATTTCTCTCTATTTTCTACCTATAATTTATTCATTCATATGAAGATGAGCTATCATATAATTCCTAAAACCATACAGTAGCTTACTTCTTATTTTACAATACAATGACCTAATTCAAAACGTATTCTACACAGTATTAATGAAGATTTAAGGAAACTTGCATTTTGCTAACAATAGGTCTTACCACTACTGTAACATAAAAAGCAAGCCATCAGTAGGAATGTGTCCTACAAATAGCTTGCTTTTCTCATTTTTTAAGTAAGTTTTACTATCCAATGAATGGCATGAACATCGGTATGACGACAACTGTTACAACCCCAACTACTGTTACAGCAATACTTGCCATAGCTGCCTCTACTTCACCCATTTCAATTCCTACCGCAACACCTAATGCATGACCTGCTGTTCCAAGTGCTAGACCTTTCGCAATTGGATGTTTCACTCTAAATGTTTTTAAAAATAATGCTCCTAATGCGTATACGATAACTGCGTTAAAAATAACTGCAAACGATGTTATGGCTGGAATACCACCAATACTTTCAGAGATTGGTAATGCAATTGCTGTTGTTGCTGCCTGTGGTAACATTGAATTCATTACTGCTGTATCTAAACCAATTGCCTTTGCTACAATGAATACGACAATTACTGAACAAATAGATCCAACCACGATAGCCGATAAAATTTGCCACCAATATTTTTTTAACTTATCAACTTGTTTATATAATGGAATGGCAAATGCGATTGTTGCTGGCTCTAAGAAGAAACTAATCATTTTTCCGCCAGTATTATATTCTTCAAAAGTAAAATTACCTACCTTTAGAAAGACAATCCCTAATACCATTGCCACGAATAACGGTGTAAATAAGAAGAATCCTTTTGAGTGCTTAAATAATAATGTGCCGATTCCGTATGCGATTAATGAAACGACGATTCCGAAATATGGAGTCATTGTACTTGCCATGTTCATTACCCCCTAACAATATATACTAAAATGGTTACGCAACTTTTCCGTGCTTGCGTCCTTTATTGACTACTTTCAATTCTTTTGTATCTTTTGTTTCTTTGTCATCTTTTCCTAAAATAAATTGTGCAAATAACCCTGTTACAGCGAGTAAAATAATTGTTGCGACAACAATTACAGTTAGTATTTGTACAAAATATTGTCCCATTACACCAAGAGAATTAATAACTGAAATACCTGATGGGACGAAAAGGAATCCGATAATACCTGTTAAAGCTGTTCCGAGTGATTCAACCTGCTCTAATTTAATAACTTTTAAGCATAATAGACTAAATAAAATGACTAACCCGATTACCGATGAAGGCATCGGAATTGGTAAATGTGTTGCAATAATATTAGAAATTAACATAATAGCTGAGAATATGAATGCTTGTGATAAAAAACTATATACTTTTTTCGTACTCATTTTGGCCACCTCTTTCGATTTGGTACCTTTATTGTATAAGATGTACACGTTTTGGTAAGCGTTTACAAAACAGAGCGTCACATATACAGAATCAGTTACAAAAATAAGAGGATGAAATACAAAAGCTGCTTCTTAAATACGAAGCAGCTTTTTAAGTTCTTTTGCATATGTACGGCTAACAGGTACTTTTGATCCTTCTTTCATAATTAAATTATAAGTAGAATTGAACCACGGCTGCACTTCTGTAATATGATTAATATTTGCAATAAAACTACGATGAACACGCATAAAACTTGTTTGTGGTAACTTCTTTTCCAAAATTACAAGTGTATCGTGTGTTACATATGTTTCCCTCATTGTTTTTACTGTTACTTTCCCATCTACGAGTCCTACATATATAATATCTTCAATATTTACAAGTACGATTGATTCCTCAATTGGCAATGCTAATTTATGCATCTCTGCTGTTACATCTGTCCCCTTTATTTCTTGCTTCGTTTCTATTTTCGCTTGTTTTTGCTTTTTATATTTCTTCAATGTCTGTACAATGCGTTCTTCATCGAATGGTTTTAAAATATAATCTAACGCATCTACTTCAAATGCTTGTAATGCGTATTGATCATAGGCCGTTGCAAATACAATCGCAGGAGGATTTTTCATCTTTTTTAATATATTTGCGATTTCAAATCCATTATCATCGGATAATTGAATATCCAGAAATACAATATCTGGTTTATGGTTCATTAGTTCCTCTAATGCGTCTTCCACACAATCAGCCTCACCAATTATCTCAACTTCTTTCGTTCTTTCTAATAAATATTTTAGCTCATCACGTGCTAACATCTCATCATCAACTACTAATACTTTTAACAACCCGTTCTTCCTCCCCTACTTTTTTTGGAATTATAAAGGTAACCTCCGTCCCCTTATTTAATTCACTTTCAATATGAAGCATCGTGTCTTTCCCAAATAAACCGACTAGACGTTCATTAATATTATATAAAGCTGTTCCAGTCCCTTTCTTTGATGAAACTACCATTTTCCCTAATTGTTCTAAACGTTCTATCTCAATTCCCTGCCCATTATCCCTCACTTCAAAGTGAACCATACCTTCTCTTTCAAACACATGCACTTCTACTTCGCATACTGGTTGTTTCTTTGGAAAAGCGTGCCGCAATGCATTTTCAACCAATAATTGAAGAACAAATGGTGGTACTAGAGTTGTCTTTAGCTCTTCCTCAATATACAGCTTTACTCCATACTTATTTGGGAACCTTGCTTGTTCTAGTGATAAGTATGCCTGTACATGGTTTAATTCTTGTTCTAGTGGAATCAATAACTGACGTGCCCCTTGCAAATTACAGCGGAAATACACACTAAGCTGTAATAATAACTTCCTTGCTTTTTCTACATCGGTTCGGCATAAAGCTGATACTGTATTAATCGCATTAAATAAAAAGTGCGGGTTAATTTGTGCTTGTAATGCTTTTATCTCCGCATCTTGCAATAATTTGCTTTGCAATTCAGCTTCACCTAATTCAAGTTGTGTAGAGAATATTTTTGCCAACCCTTCTGCTAATTCCTCTTCCACACGACTTAATTGGTTAGGATTTTTGAAATACAGTTTTAATGTCCCTATCGTATTTCCATGTGAAGTGAGTGGAATAACGATCGCCGCTTGCAAGGGACAACCTTCATGTTGACAATTAATAACCTCACGTGATTTTGCTTTCATTATTTTCCCTGTGTTTAACACTTCTTTCGATAAACCAGTTATTAAACTATGTGAAGGAATATGGTGATCTGATGCTAATCCAACATGAGCTAATATTTTCTCTGTATCTGTTAAGGATACCGCATCTGTTCCTGTAAAGCGGTGAATAATTTGTGCCACATGCTTACACGATTCTTCTGTTAAGCCTTGGCGAAAATACGGTAACGTTTTATCAGCAATACGTAATACCTTATGGGTCTGAAGTGCCTTTGCGTTCTCTTCCTGACGCAAAATAGCTTGTATCATAGAAAGTAAAATAAAACTTCCAAAACTATTTACAAGGATCATTGGTATCGCAATTGTTTTCACAATACTAATTCCATCCTCTACAATTAATAGGATCATAATCATTTCTAAAGAAACGATAACAACACTTAAAATTGCTGAAAACTTAGGTGTAATTGTACGGTTATATTTTTTGAAAAGGTATCCGATATACCCTGTTATAATCCCTGCTAAAATAGAAGAAATTGCACAACTTAGCGCTGTCGTACCACCGAGCATATAACGATGAATACCAGCGATAACTCCTACCCCAACTCCTACGATTGGTCCACCAAGTAAACCACTAATACCCACACCCATAATACGTGTATTCGCAATGGTACTTGATGAAGAAACACCTTGTAGCCAATTTTCATTCATAATCGTATTTCCTGCTATTTCAATACCGGTGTAATTGCTTACAATTGTAAACACAGAAAAAATACAAATAAGCTTAAGCTTATCTACATATCCGTCCTGCCTATGGAGAAGGCGCCTAAACGTTTTAATATGAGAGAGTAAAAATCCTAAAATAACGATAAGTCCGACGCGTTCAATCATCATGAGTACTAAATTTAACATCTTTGATTCATTCCTTTTTATTTAGTTAGTTTTATTATGGGAAAATAACGAAGTAGGCGTCAAGAAGAATGAAATGTTTTTTGAAATATTTTAAACATGGAAATCTCCTCTTTATTTGACAATGTAATAGAAGAGTGCTAAAAATAAAGTAATATCATACAGTCCTTTAACCCAACCCCGTGAGGTTGAGAAGGAAGTCGGAATACTATATACGTATGTTCTTTTTTAGAGATACGTATGCTTTTTGGGCCTTCTCATCATATCAGGTGAGAAGGCCTTTTGTTATTCTTCCATAGCGACTGTAGAAGAAAATAAGGAGGAATAATAATGAACATCACCACTGATGTACAAACAACAGAGGAGACGAAAGAGAAAAGATATAAAACACTGTTTGGTTCTGCACTAGGATACGCCGCAGAAGGTTTAGATATGCTGCTCTTATCTTTCGTACTCGTCTATATTTTAAAAGAGTTTCATTTAAGCCCTGTTGAAGGTGGGAACTTAACATTAGCTACGACAATTGGTATGCTAATTGGTTCTTATTTATTTGGGTTTATCGCTGATTTATTTGGTCGTATCCGTACAATGGCTTTCACCATCTTACTATTTTCACTAGCAACAGCACTCATTTATTTCGCAACAGATTACTGGCAATTATTAATTCTTCGCTTTTTAGTTGGAATGGGAGTTGGTGGTGAATTCGGAATTGGAATGGCCATCGTAACTGAAACATGGTCAAAAGAAATGCGTGCTAAGGCAACATCGGTCGTTGCACTTGGATGGCAATTTGGTGTTTTAGTAGCTTCACTTCTTCCAGCATTTATTGTCCCGCATTTTGGATGGAGAGCTGTTTTCTTATTCGGACTAATTCCAGCTTTACTAGCTGTTTATGTACGTAAAAGTTTAAGTGAACCGAAAATATGGGAGCAAAAACAACGCTACAAAAAGGAATTGTTACAAAAAGAAGCTGATGGTATTTTAACAACTACTGAAGCAGAACATCTAAAACAAATAAAAAAATTCCCACTTAAAAAGTTATTTGCAAATAAAAAAGTAACAATAACAACAATTGGTCTTATTATTATGTCGTTTATCCAGAACTTCGGATATTATGGGATTTTCACATGGATGCCAACTATTTTAGCAAATAAATATAACTATACATTAGCAAAGGCGAGCGGTTGGATGTTCATCTCTACGATTGGCATGCTCATTGGAATTGCAACCTTTGGTATTCTGGCTGATAAAATTGGTCGTCGTAAAACTTTTGCAATCTATTATATCGGTGGTACTATATACTGTCTTATTTACTTCTTCCTATTCACAGATTCAACATTATTATTATGGGGAAGTGCATTGCTCGGATTCTTTGCAAATGGAATGATGGGCGGATTCGGAGCCATTTTAGCTGAAAACTATCCCGCCGAAGCTCGCTCTACAGCGGAAAACTTTATTTTCGGTACAGGACGTGGTTTAGCTGGATTTGGCCCTGTTATTATCGGTTTACTCGCTACAGGCGGAAATTTACTTGGAGCATTATCCTTAATTTTCATCATCTATCCAATCGGATTAATTACAATGTTATTATGTGTGCCAGAAACAAAGGGAAAAGTATTAGACTAAACGAAAAAGAGGAAGCATCTCATTTAAAATGCTTCCTCTTTTCAGTGTTTATTTATCATTTATTTTGATTTACTAGCTTTCTGGAATAAGAAAGCAGTTTTATCTTTTTCTTGTACAATGCCTTGCTTCAATGCTAATTCTCCTGCAACTTTAGGTGCCAGCCACAGCATCGGGAATAACAAAATTGATACCGGAACAGCTGTCACTACAATGAAAGATTGTAATGCATTAATGCTTCCTTCTCCCATATATAAAAGAATTGCTGCAACTGCTCCCATAATAAGCGACCAAAAAATTCGCAAGCTAATTCTAGGATCTCCATCTCCAGTCACTGCCATTGAAATGGAATAAGCCATTGAATCTCCTGTTGTTACTACAAATAAAATTGTTAATAAAAGAAATGCCGGTCCAATAATATTAGATAGTGGCAGTTGCTCTGTAATTGCAATCATAGCTGCTGGCATACCAGATTCACTTAAAGCGTTCGAGATAGATCCAGGCTTCATTAATTCATAAAATACACCCGTTCCCCCCAATATAGTGAACCAGAACGTTGTAATAATAGGTGCAATAATTCCAATTGCAACGATGATTTCGCGAATCGTTCTTCCTCTTGAAATTCGACTTACTAAAATTGCCATCATTGGTCCATATCCAATAAACCATCCCCAGAAAAAGATTGTCCAAGATCCTAACCAACCTGTATCCCCGCGGTATGTGCTCATTGGTATAAACTCATTTATATAAAACCCAAACGAAGAAACAAATGAATCAATAATAAATCCACCTGGTCCAAAGAATAACACAAACACCATCAATAAAATCGCTAGTTTAACATTTAAATCACTTATTATTTGAATCCCTTTATCAATACCCGTTACCGCAGATATAGTAGAAACAGCTACCACACAAATAATAATTGCTAATTGAGTAGTAAACACGTCGGAAATTCCGAATAATGCTTGTAAGCCATAACTTGCTTGTAAGCCTAAAAATCCGATCGGACCAATTGTTCCTGCAGCTACTGCAATAATTGCAAATGCATCAATCATCGTTCCAAGCAAACTCTTTCGCAATTTCTCTCCAAAAATAGGATATAAAAGCGTACGAGGTTTTAACGGCATACCTTTATGATAATGTCCATACATCATAACTACCGCACTAATTGTACCTAAAATCGTCCAAGCTAAAAATCCCCAATGCATATAACTTTGTGCTAAAGCAGGCATGACTGCTTCTTTCGTTCCAGCAGATATACCTTCATGTATTGGTGGCACCGTCATCAAATGGTACATTGGCTCTGCCGCTGCCCAAAAAACGCCACCTCCGGCAAGTAGTGTAGACATAATAATAGCAAGCCACTTTGCCGTACTAATCTCAGGTTTTTCTAAATTACCTAGTTTGACCTTCCCATATTTCGAGAATGCCATACACATCGCAACAATAAATGTACCTAACAATAAAATCTGCCAAAAAGCCCCGAAGTACTTAATTGAAAATGCAAAACTGCGATTAATAGCTCCCTCTACATAACCTTTATTTAAGAAAACTGCGATTACAAATAATAAAAGCGAACCACCACTAATAAGAAATACAGGCCAATCTGTTTTTTGATTCTTCATCCTCATTTACACATCCTCCTTCCTCAGCAATCTAAAAAAACAACTTTATTATGTTTTCTTGTTTAAATCCAAAACACAATTATTATATAAATATAATAATTCATCAATTTTCCACATACTTATGTTGTCCCTAAAAATATGCTAAACCCCTTATTTAAAAGAAATATTCTATTCCTCTTACATAAAAAAGCAAAACAAAAGACCTTATATGTCTATAAGGTCTTCGAAACAGAAATTTGATTATAACATAAGGAACTCCCTGGTTCAAAAAGCTCCTGCCAAAAATAACCGAGAGTAAAGGCTTCCATTTGCTACATAACAGTAATTAAAAAAATTTTATATTTTACAGGAAATCCCCCCTATACTAAATATTATTTATGAAAGAAATTTGGCTTCAAAATATCATTCGGATACGGTTTATGATAAATATGAGTGGCAGCTGGCGATAATGGCGGTATTAACCATACCCAATTTCCTGTTACAACGCGACCACAGGCAGCTTCTTGCTTCTCAAATTGCTGAAATTGTTGTGCAGCAGTATGGTGGTCAACAATACTAATTCCTTGTTTTTTAAATGAATATAATACAGCAATGTTCAACTCAATTAATGCCTTGTCTTTCCATAACGTGCTATTTCTTGATGTATCTAAATTCATCATTTCTGCAACTGCTGGAAGTAAATTATAACGATCCTGATCAGCTAAGTTCCGAGCTCCAATTTCCGTCCCCATATACCATCCATTAAACGGAGCTGCCGTATAAGAAATACCACCAATCTCTAAACGCATATCTGAAATCATCGGCACTCCATACCATTTCACTTCTAAAGATGAGATTGGGTAATCTGGATGCTCAATTGGTACTTCTTTTACTTCTTCTTTTGGAATTTCTTTATATATAGGCTCTTTTCCATCAACAGAAAATACAAGCGGTAATACATCAAAATTCGTACCTTCTCCTTGCCAGCCAAGTTCCTGACAAAAATCCGTAAATGTAGCGGAATGAGAATCACCGATTACTCCCATTTCTGTTTTATATCCTGCATATCGAATTAATTGATGATTATAAATTCGTATATTATTTTCTTCACTTTCATATTGCTTAAAAATTGTAATTGTCGGTTTAACTTTCCCGTCGTTCGTTGCATATTTAATGTGATGAATTAACGCATTATATACACCTTCTTCATCATTCACTTCACGTGCATCTAATATGTGCATCTTACTCCAGAATAGCCTTCCAATACATCTATTACTATTACGCCATGCCATTCGCGAACCATGAACAAGTTCTTCAAATGTATGCTCATACGTTCCCGTTCTCTCTATTTCCATGTGAATTTCTTTTATACGCTCTTCTATGAATTGCTCTTTATTAAGCTCTTTATAGCAAGTAGTAATAAAATTACTCGCTTCCTCTATTAATTGTTTCGTTTTACTCATAAACAATCTCCTTCTATTTCAACAAACGCTACTAATTTACAGTATAAGCAAAAAGGATAATAGTCACAAACGAAAGTGAAAGTGTTACTTTTATTGTAATATTTTCAGAAAATTATAGAAATCTCTCTTGACTTCTATGAAAAATAAGTGTATTTTTGACTCAGGTAAAATATTTTTACCTAGGTCAACTTTTAAACTAGAAAGGAGGTAATATTATGTCTTCATTTCAATTGCCAAAACTTTCATATGACTATGATGAATTAGAGCCATATATTGATAGCAATACACTTTCTATTCATCACGGAAAGCACCATGCGACATATGTAAACAATTTAAATGCTACTTTAGAAAACTATACTGAATTACATAATAAATCTTTAGAAGAGTTACTATGTAATTTGGATGATTTACCAATGGAAATTATTACAGCAGTTAGAAATAACGGTGGTGGTCATTATTGTCATAGTCTTTTTTGGGAAGTGATGAGCCCTCGAGGTGGCGGCGATCCTAATGGAGACGTTGCAAAAGGAATTGATTATTATTTCAATACCTTTGACAACTTAAAAGACCAACTGTCCAAAGCGGCCATTAGTCGTTTTGGAAGTGGATATGGATGGCTTGTTCTTGACGGTGAAGAACTTTCTGTTATGAGTACACCGAATCAAGATACACCTTTGCAAGAAGGGAAGATCCCGTTACTCGTCATTGATGTATGGGAACATGCCTATTATTTAAAGTATCAAAATCGGCGCCCAGAGTTTGTTACCAACTGGTGGCATACAGTGAACTGGGACCGGGTAAACGAGAAATATTTACAAGCAATTCAATCACAAAAACATTAGTCGTGCGTATAAGGTAAATTTGGTAATGTAAAATCAGTATTGTCGAAATCCTCCAGAATCCCCCGGATTGCCACCGGGGGATTTATGATTACTTCATTGTATTTATGTAATGGCGTAAAATATTTTTCATTTCTAGTTTCAACTCTCGGAATGGAAATCCCAATTCACGAGCCTTTTCATTATGTAACGTACAATTAATTACTTCATTATAAGGCGCTTTATTATCTCCTACTTCTTGAATGAGAGCTTTTATCCCCGTATTTTCTTCTATGAAACGAATAACTTCTCTGGTAGAAACTACCCCGTTGCTACAAGCATTAATCGGCCCTTCTATGTTTTCCATCCCACACCAAGCTAAAAACTCTCCTGCTTCTTTCTCATGTATAAATGCCAAATCTCCATCTACATGATCCACAACGATAGGCTCTTGTTTCACAACATGTTCAACGTAAAATTGTAATCTTTTCGTATAATCATTTTCTCCAATAACAACTGGAAAACGCACTGCAACAACTGGGAATGCTGCATGTTGAAATACAACTGCCTCAGCTAATCTCTTACCTTCACTATAATTAAAATCATTCCTATCTCCATACGTGATTGCATACTCATATGGATTAAAGTCCTCTTCTAACAGACCTAGCGCAGGCTCATAGACAGCCATTGAAGATGTCATAATATACTTCTTAGTTTTTCCTTTTAACACTTCACATGCTCTCTTCGCTGCATTTGAGCTATAGCATAAATTATCGTATACAATATCATAACTTTTACCTTCTAAACGCTTTGCTAGTTCTTTTTCGTCTTCTCTATCTACGATGATTCTTTTTACTGCACTTCCAAAGGAATCTTTAGTAACTCCCCTCGTCGCAATCGTTACATCATGTCCAACTTGCAACAGTACTTCTACTAAATGTTTACCAAAAAATCTTGTTCCCCCTAGTACCAATACTTTTTTCACCTTCATCATCCCCGTTTTCATAAATTGTAAAATACTACCTCCCTTATTATAAATGCTAAAATAAAAAAACATGGAATCAGTTTAACGATTCCATGTTTTTTCTACATATGACGCATTAACGTACTCGATATTTAAAAATACAATAACAGAAATATAAAATAGAAATTACTGATACATAAACCCATAGTTCATATACAAATCCCTCTCCCCAAACTCCCATAAAATAAAAGAGTGAAGGCAGTGTCAATGTTACCCATGATTGTACGAAAGCAATTCTTCCAAGATATTGATTGATATTCTTTTTTTGTGTATTTAATACAAAGAATAAATACCAAAGTAATGCCCACATAAACCATGTTAACGCATTAACAACATCGTTGAATTGAACAAATGAAACGACCATATAGAATAAAGCAATAATCGCTACCCAAATACAGAACCATCCTAGACCACTACTATCCATTCCCTTTATAAAAGTAACACCTACATATAAATAGGTTAATCCAAATAAAAAGGTAGCTGCATATGAATATACCGTCCAATTACTTTGATCAGAAATCATAATCAAATAGAACGGAATGATAATTTGTAATGCCCCCACAAATAAATTAAAAACACCTGCGCTTTTCATCTCTGCTTTTCCTAATATAACAAGACTATTTAAAAATAAAGCTGCACCTGAAAGTAATAATCCTACATAACCCATATATATTCGTGTGAAAATCTTATCTTTTCACACTTTTAACCTCCCCACACTTTAAAGTGATACCTATATTATTTTTCTTCCCATTTAAAACTACATACATAATTTTTCATCTGAATAAGTCAGACTTCCTACCTTAAAAAAGAGCAAACTTAAAACGCTTTCAATAATAAATAACCCTATCAAAATATGCAATAGGATTCCTTGATTATAAACGGACTCTAACAAGGATACAAGTGTTGGAATACTTTTCAATCATACGTTTTTAATTTCTATAAAAAATGAATAGAATGATACATTTTCCCTATCTCATTCTACTAATGCCTAGCATAAAATATAGTACAATCATATCATTTTAAGGAAGGTTTGATATTTATGCCTCTTCATTATCCAAATCAACCTGTTTTTCACTCCACAGGTGTATTAACAAGAGAGCCTGCAACTGTTTCAGCAGTAGTAAACATTGTAAATTTAGATGCATTTTACGCACACTATGTAAGTATAGAGGTTTGGGATTGGTCTAACTATTCTAATCCTGTAAAATTACCTGTACTAATTGGTGAAAATGCGGAAGTAGTATTTCCATATATTTTACAAGGGAACAACTTAGCAGTTTTTTATGCTGATTTAGGTGACGCTGTTGACTTGTATGAAATTCGTATTTCTTATCCTAGCCACTCCAATATTATCGCAAATTGTTTTGGACGAAGCATACCGCCATACGCAAGCCAAGAAGGTAATACCGTATATCATAAACAACTTGTTCGAATTCATTAAGTTCTCTTTCCAAATCACCAATTTATAAAAGCATTCAATAGATTAAATTCCTATTGAAGTGCTATGGTCAGTAATACTCTCTTTCATTTTCTTTTCCTCAACGAAAACTATTACTGACCTTTGGTTCCTTTATTATACATAAATACAATAAAAATAAAGTATCCTCCTTAAATCATTTGATAGCCATTTTTATTATTTACCTGCCATCTCCAAGAATCTAAACACATTTCTTCTAATCCATATTCCGCTTCCCATCCTAATTCTCGCTTCGCTTTAGATACATCAGCAAAACATATCGCTACGTCCCCAGGACGACGCCCGATAATTTTATACGGTATTTTTTTGCCCGAAACCTTCTCAAAAGCATTAACCATCTCCAATACACTATACCCTTTCCCTGTACCAAGGTTATATGCATCTATTCCTGTAGTTTCAAGCACTTTCTCAAGTGCCTTTACATGTCCTTTTGCAAGGTCAACAACGTGAATATAATCACGAACACCTGTCCCGTCTTTTGTTGGATAGTCATTTCCAAATATATTTAATTCCTTTAACTTCCCTACCGCTACTTGTGTTACATATGGCATTAAATTATTAGGAATCCCATTTGGATCTTCTCCAATACGACCACTTTGATGCGCCCCAAATGGGTTGAAATAACGAAGTAACGCGATACTCCATTCACCATCAGCTTTTGCAACATCACGCATAATTTGCTCTATCATTAACTTTGTTTGCCCATATGGATTTGTCACGCTTAATGGAAATTCTTCCGTAATTGGTGATGTTTTTGGAATTCCATATACAGTTGCAGACGAACTAAAAATAAATTTTTTCACATTATGTTTTTGCATTACATCACATAATATAATCGTACTTATAATATTATTATAATAATATGTAAGCGGAATTGTAGTAGATTCCCCAACTGCTTTGAAGCCAGCAAAATGAATAACTGCTTCAATGTTATTTTCCAAAAAAATCTCATTCATTTTTTCACGATTTAAAACACTTTCATTATAAAATTTAAATTGTTTCCCTGTTATTTCTTTTACTCGGTTTAAAGACTCTATTGAACTATTTGAAAGATTATCTACGACTATAATTTTATAATTATTATTTAATAATTCTATACACGTATGACTACCAATATATCCTGCTCCACCCGTTATAAGTATCGCCATATATATAGTCCCCCACTTATCATCAATTATAAAATTTTATAATCTCAATACACATCTATCCTATCATATTCCAAGATATAAATTCTAAATATTTTAAATTTTCTTTTATATAAAAAGCTACATAACCTTTAAGTTATGTAGCTCTTCAACATCTATATTTTTCTATATCATTTTTTATTACCCAAAAATTTTAGTAAAAGCTATCCAAACGTTCTGATTTGTTAAATTACGTAACAATATACACTTAAAAAGTGTGCCAGGCTTCCTAATAATACGAAAACATGAAAAATTTCATGGTGTCCCATATATTTAAACTCCAACCATTTTGGCTTAGCACCGTAAATAAACCCACCAATTGTATAAAAAATACCTCCAAGTATTAAGAAAAGGATACCTCCTGTACTTAAATTCTCAGCTAGCGGTGCAAAGAATAGAACAATTAACCAACCCATCAGAAGATAAATTCCTGTCGATAACCATCTTGGGCAATTAAACCAAAACATTTTAAAAACAATACCACAAATCGCAGTTGCATAAACCAAACAAAATAGTAGTAAACCATTTGCCGAACTTAATGTAATTAAGCAAAAGGGTGCATATGTACCTGCAATTAATATAAAAATCATAGAATGATCTAACTTCCTAAAGAAATAAATAACACGTTCACTGGCTACAACACTATGATACACAGCTGATGCCATATAAAGGACCATCATCCCAATACCGAATAAAATAACAGCTGTAATTGCAGCAAAAGATGGCATCTTAACAGAAACTTTCACAAGCATGGCTAATAATGCAATAAATGCTAATACAGCTCCTCCTAAGTGAGTAAATGCATTAACCGGTTCTCTTACATAAGCATTCATATAAACACCCCTCATATAATTACATGTAGTTTTAATAACTACATGTAATTATATACGCATTATTTATACTAGTCAACATTTACAATTCACTTGTTTCGTAATACCATATTTAAAGATATACTAAACATTCAGTTCCACTAAGTGATAAAAGTGAGGGGTTTTACGTGGAAAATATAAATAAATTACTTGAATCATTACATTTAGAAAAAAATATTAAACTTGAGGATATCCCAAATGTCGACTTATATGTAGACCAAGTTGTTCAACTATTTGAGAATACTTATGCGGATACAACAAGAACTGATGATGAAAAAGTATTAACAAAAACAATGATTAACAATTACGCAAAAGGGAAACTATTCATCCCTATTAAAAATAAAAAGTATTCAAAAGAGCATATGATTTTAATTAGCTTGATTTACCAATTAAAAGGAGCCCTTTCCATTAATGACATAAAAAGCTCCTTAGAAAATATAAATGTACCTTTACTAAACGATGATACATTCGAATTAAATACTCTCTATAAAGATTATCTTGCTCTTACTGAAACCAATGTGGAAACCTTTAACCAGGACGTAAATAACCGTATTAGGGAAGTAAATGAGATTTCCTCCTTAGAAGATCAAAAGCTAGAAAAGTTTTTATTACTAACATCCTTCGTGACGATGAGTAATATGTACAGACGATTGGCAGAGAAGTTAGTGGACGATTTAAAAGAATCGTAAATAAAAAAACTATCCACCTGTTACAGTGGATAGTTTTTTTATTTACTTAATTGCTTCATGGACTTTTAATTGTTTCCCTTTAATCGTTGTATTTTTCATGGTCTTTAAAACAATTGGTCCTTTTCCATTTAATATTTCAACGTAAGAAACATTGTCCTGTATCGTAATAATTCCTATATCTTCTGCTGTAACACCTTTAATTTTAGCAATTGTGCCGACAAAATCTACCGCTCTAATTTTCTTTTTCTTCCCACCATTAAAGTACAGCTTCATAATCCCTTTGTTTAAGTCTGCACTTTTATCTTTCTTTATAATTGGTTTAGCATGTATTTTTTCCTCAAATACTGCCTTCCCTTTCATAACCTCTTCTTTTGAAGGTGCATATGCCTTTGGAATTTCAAAGCCGATGTACGCCTCAATTTCTTCTAAAAATCTATTTTCATACGGAGTTATGAATGTAATAGCTTTTCCTTTATTGCCAGCTCGTCCCGTTCTTCCTGTACGATGTACATAACTTTCTTTTTCTAACGGAATATCATAGTTAATAACATGTGTAATATTATCAATATCAATTCCTCTAGCAGCTACGTCTGTCGCTACTAAATAACGGAACTTTCCTTTTCTAAAATCGTCCATAACTTCAAAACGATCTTCTTGCACCATACCACCATGTATTTTGTCACAAGGATAGTTAACACGGTTTAACTGTCTAAATACGTGATCTACATTTTCTTGTGTACGGCAAAAAATAATACAACTATCTGGATTCTCAATTGTTGTTACATCTTTAAGAAGTGAAAGCTTCTCCTCTTCTCTCGTCTCAAAAAGTGTATGTTCAATTTTGTCTGTGGTAATCCCGGCAGCCTTAATTTCAATATACGTTGGCGAATCCATATACGTACGGGATAACTTTTCAACATCTTCTGGAAGTGTTGCCGAAAATAGCATTGTCATTCGCTTTGTAGGTAATTCATCAATAATTGCCTCTACTTGATCAATAAAGCCCATATTTAGCATTTCATCTGCTTCATCAATGACTAAATACTTCAGACATTCTAAAGAAAGGGTACCTTTTTCAATATGATCTAACACACGGCCAGGAGTCCCTACTACGATATGTGTCTTTTGTTTTAACTCTAATTTTTGACGTGCAAATGGAGACTTACCATAAACGGCCGCAGCCTTAATTCTTTTGAAGCGGCCTATATTCGTAATATCTTCTTTCACTTGAACAGCAAGTTCTCTCGTCGGCGTCAAAACTAATGCTTGTGGCTTATTCTCTTCCCATTCCACCATTTCACAAAGTGGAATACCGAATGAAGCTGTTTTTCCACTTCCAGTTTGCGATTTTACAACAAGATCCTTCTTTTTCAATGCAACTGGAATAACCTCTCCTTGCACTTCTGTTGGATGTTCATATCCTAAACCAGTAAGTGCTCGTATTATTTCTTTACTTAATGCATAATTACTAAATTCCTTTTTACTCATATACTAACCTCATTTGAATTTTATATTTAAATAACTATACTCTCCATATCTAACGTCAAGTTATACCAAGATACTATATTAAATCAATGTTTTCAATTCATTTAAGTTTCAATTTATCTACGTATAATTCTTAAATAATAAAGGACAGCCTTAATTATAAGTCTGCCCCTCTAAATTGTATTCATCTTTTATGGAACTAATTTTTTTACAACTGGTATTCTTTGCAATACTAAAGTAATTACCATACTAAGAACAATTGTGATTGTTACATTAATAGGTATTGCCAATATTGCATGTGCATGTTCATTCACCTTTGGAAATACTCTGTACAGATAGTTATTTAATAAGAAATAGTGAAGGATATAAATACCAAGGCTCGCTTGATTTATACCGCGTAATACAAATGGTAATTTTCTTTCTGAATTTCCGAAAGAATATTTGAAAAATACAAATAAACTAATCGCCATAAGTACAACACCTGGAGAAAAGTATCCATACCAAAACTGATCCAATTGTCCGTTTGCCTGAACTGTATAATAATATGTAACAAAGAATGTAATAATAAATCCTACAATTCCTCCAATGTAAGCCAAATTCCTCCACTTTTTCACAATATCATAATTGGATAAATAATAACCAAGAAGGAAATAGCCTACATAATTTGTAACGTAAAATAATTCAATATTAAAGTTGATAGGATAATAATATTTTGCCAAATTAACGACAACAGATGCATATAACCATAAAATTAAAAAATACTCTATCTCTTTCTTTTGAGCATTCTTCACAAAAATTTTCAGTAAAGGTGTAATTAAGTATATCCCTACAATCATGTACATGAACCATAAATGTCCACCAATACTATCTGTTAGAAAATATTTTATCCCCTGTTTTATAGAACGCGGGAAATATCCTGCATAAGCTCCGTATAAATAAAATAAAACACTCCAAGCTACAAAAGGTATAATTACCTTACTTGCACGTTTCTGTATAAATTCTCCAATAGAAATATCTTTCGTACCCTTTAATAATAAAGCTCCACTAATCATCACAAAGATTGGAACGCTAGCGCGTGAAAGTGACTCAAAAAGATTCCCAGACAACCAACGCGAAACGTTATTTGCATCCAATGTGGAAACATAACCAGCGGAGACATGAATTGTAACTACTGCGATTGTCGCTAACACACGCAACCAGTCCATATACACTAATCGTTTCATTAACAGCTCTCCTAAATTTACATATTTGATTTTTCCTATACCACACATAATTTTACATTAAATCATGTTATGTTAAAACAAATTTTGACGATATAAACCTACAGTAGACTTAAATCAACTTAATTTTTTTATATAAACATTAAAACCTTTGACTTATTAGTGAAAATAATGTAAATTATCCTTTGGACGAACATTTTCAAACGAAACAAATAAAATATTCGTATTTTAGGGGTGTAAATGATGGAAAACGTATTTGACTATGAAGATATTCAATTAATTCCTGCAAAATGCATTGTAAACAGTCGATCTGAATGTGATACAACTGTCACTTTAGGAAAACATAAATTTAAATTACCTGTCGTACCTGCAAATATGCAAACGATTATAGATGAAAGAATCGCAACTTATTTAGCTGAAAATAATTACTTCTATATCATGCATCGTTTCCAACCAGAGAAACGAATCTCATTCATTAGAGATATGCAATCACGTGGATTAATTGCTTCAATCAGCGTTGGTGTTAAAGAAGACGAATACGAATTCGTACAACAATTAGCCGCTGAGCAACTTTCACCTGAATACATTACAATCGATATCGCACACGGTCACTCTAATGCTGTGATCAACATGATTCAACATATTAAAAAACATTTACCAGAAAGCTTTGTTATCGCTGGAAACGTTGGAACTCCAGAAGCGGTAAGAGAATTAGAACACGCTGGCGCTGACGCAACAAAAGTTGGTATTGGACCCGGTAAAGTTTGTATTACTAAAATTAAAACAGGCTTTGGAACTGGTGGTTGGCAGTTAGCTGCACTTCGCTGGTGTGCAAAAGCTGCAAGTAAGCCGATTATTGCTGACGGTGGTATTCGTACACACGGTGATGTAGCTAAATCTATTCGATTTGGGGCAACTATGGTTATGGTCGGTTCTCTATTCGCTGGTCATGAAGAGTCTCCAGGGGAAACAATCGAAAAAGATGGAAAGCTTTATAAAGAATACTTCGGTTCAGCTTCTGAATTCCAAAAAGGTGAGAAGAAAAACGTTGAAGGTAAGAAAATGTTCGTGGAGCATAAAGGTTCTTTAGAAGACACTTTAATCGAAATGGAACAAGATCTTCAATCTTCTATCTCTTACGCTGGTGGAACAAAATTAGATGCTATTCGTACTGTAGATTATGTTGTCGTGAAAAACTCTATTTTCAACGGTGATAAAGTATATTAATTCTTATATTGAGCTCGAAGGACAAGCATGTGTATGCCTGTCCTTCTTTTTTATGTATAAAACCGTTAAATATTTTTATTTTACTGAATTTTCTAGTATCATATTTTTAAATACTTAAAATAAGGGGGCTATAATAAATGAAAAATGTAATTGAAAATCGCCTTATTCGCGCAGAAGTTCCTACTGAACTAACATGGGATCTTTCTGATTTGTATAAATCTGATGCCGAGTGGCACGCTGCATTAAACGTATTAGAAAATGATATACAGAAACTTGGTGCATTTAAAGGACGCTTGCATACTAGCTCCACTACTTTACTAAATTGCTTACTTATAGAGGAAGAGCTTTTAATGAAATTAACAAAACTGAGCTCATATGCAAACCTAAAAGAATCTGCTGATCGGACAGATCCAGTTATTCAAGCGAACTCTTCCAAAGTTTCTGCTCTAGGAACGAAAGTACATACAGCACTATCCTTTATTCATAATGAAATTCTCTCATTTGAAGAAGGCACGATTGAAAAATATTTAATTGAGGAGATAAAACTCAACCCTTTTCGTAAATCATTACTAGAAGTGCTGAGCAAAAGGCAGCACACTCTTTCACCTGAAACAGAAGAAGCACTTGCTGCACTTGGCGAAGTTCATAGTTCTCCATACAAAATTTACGGCATGACTAAATTGGCCGATATGGATTTCAATCCTATACAAGACGAACAAGGAAACGAATTCCCTTTGTCATTTGCATTATTTGAAAGCAATTATGAATTCTCTCCAAGCGCATACATACGTAGAAAAGCATATGAATCGTTTGTTTCCACTTTGAAGCGATATAAAAATACAGTTGCCACAACATATGCTACTGAAGTAAAAAAACAAGTGACACTTTCTCGTTTACGCAAATATGAATCCGTTACTCATATGCTTTTAGAGCCGCAAAAAGTTCCACTTGAAATGTATAACAATCAACTTGATATTATTTATAAAGAATTAGCGCCTCATATGCGCCGTTTTGCAGATTTAAAAAAGAAAGTATTAGGACTCGATCAAATGCTTTTCTGCGACTTACATGCACCTTTAGATCCTGAATTTAATCCAGCAATTACTTACGAAGAAGCAGGCAAACTCATTCAAGATTCTTTAAAAGTATTAGGAGATGAATATAGTTCCATTATCGAAAAAGGCTTCAAAGAAAGATGGGTAGATCTTGCAGATAATGTAGGCAAATCAACAGGAGCATTTTGTTCAAGTCCATATGGTTCTCATCCATATATTTTAATTACATGGCAAAATACGATGCGCGGATGCTTCACATTAGCACATGAATTTGGTCATGCTGGGCATTTTTATTTAGCAAATAAAAACCAGCGCATTATGAATGTACGTCCATCTATGTACTTTGTTGAAGCACCATCAACAATGAATGAATTATTACTAGCCCAACATTTACTTGCAACAACTAACGATAAGAGAATGCGCAGATGGGTCATTCTACAACTACTTGGCACATATTATCATAACTTTGTTACTCACTTACTTGAGGGCGAATACCAACGAAGAGTATATACTCTAGCAGAAGAAGGACAAGCACTTACAGCTAAAAGTTTAACCGAAATAAAAACAAATGTCCTTTCTACATTCTGGGGGGATTCTGTAGAAATCGATGAAGGTGCCGGCTTAACTTGGATGCGCCAACCTCATTATTACATGGGCTTATATTCTTACACGTATTCTGCAGGTCTAACTGCATCTACCGCAGTAGCCCAAATGATTAAAGAAGAAGGGCAGCCCGCCGTTGATCGCTGGTTAGATGTACTTCGCGCTGGTGGTACAATGAAACCACTTGAATTAATGAAACATGCCGGAGTAGATATGTCAAAACCAGATGCAATCCGTAAAGCTGTTTCTTACGTTGGCTCCTTAATTGATGAATTAGAGCGTTCTTATCAAGAATAAAAAAATAAGCCCTCGCTTCTTTATGAGGGCTTATTTCATATTTACTTTCCAAATCTTTTACGGTATCCACATTTCCTACATAACTCTTCGACTGCAACTCTTTTCGAAAATCCATCGACAATGTTTGTTGCTCTTTCACCTTCTATAATGTTAGAAAATGAATCATTATTAATATTCCCAAGATTAATAATCCCTTCACCGTCTAAACAGCAAGGAATAACCGTTCCATTTGCTAAAATACCCGCTTGATTTCGAAGACCATGACAGAATCCTTTTCCATCATCCTCTTCTTCATGCAATGCCGGCCATTGAAATTCATAATCTTGATTAATAAAGACACGTTCCGCAATTTTTATACCTTTTCCTGGTGTAAGCTTCTCTTCAATTTGATAAGGCAGATCAAACTCATTTTCAATTATGGATAATAGCTCTCTATTTTTCTGGATTTCAGCATTTGTCTTATTATCCTGAGTTAAATTCCATAACCTTAGCGAAACAATTAAATCTGATTGACTTGTTGCTTCCCTAATGAAGGCAAGTATACTTCTTACATAGCCCTCTTTATCTTGCGAACCTGGATGTCCATCAAAACTGTGCAGGGAAAAGTTCATTTGTCTTAGAGCAGGCTTATTTAACAGTCTATGCCTTCTCTTATTAATTAACGTTCCGTTCGTTGTAATATTAACTTTAAATCCTTTTTCATGGCTTAAATCTAGCAGTTGATCTATTTTTGGATGGAGCAACGGCTCACCCTTCACGTGCAAATAAATGTAGTCTGTGTGAGGTTTAATTTGGTCTAATCTTTTAGCAAAATCCTCCACAGAAATGAATTGCTTCTGCCTTTCCGTCGGCGGACAAAAGCTGCACGCAAGATTACATACACTTGTAATCTCTAAGTAAAACTTCTTAAACTTCTTCACCTTTAATTCCTCACTTCTCTGACTATTTATAATTTTTTCCTCTTCATATTACAGCATACTTTTTTAGAAATAGAAACATACTTATTTTAGGAAATCTGCATACCACCTATTAATGTTTAAAAGACCATCGGTGATTTTTATCCAATGGTCTTTTTTACTCTTTTTATATACAAATGGAAATTTACTTATGATATGGTTCACCACGATTAATACGAAACGCTCTATACACTTGCTCAAGCAATACTAATCGCATTAATTGGTGTGGTAATGTCATTTTCGAAAAAGAAAGAGATTCATTGGAACGCTTCATTACTTCTGAACTTAGTCCAAGTGATCCACCAATTACAAAGGCAACTTTACTCTTTCCATATGTAGCAAGACGATCTAGGCTTACTGCAAATTCTTCTGATGACTTTTGTTTTCCTTCTATCGCTAATGCGATCACGTGCGTATCATCAGAAATTTTATCCAGTATACGTATACCTTCTTTTTCTTTTACAATTAACATTTCGGCTTCACTTAAATTTTCTGGTGCTTTTTCATCTGGCAATTCAATTACTTCTACTTTTGCGTACGCAGATAATCGTTTTAAATATTCTGCTATACCTTGTTTTAAATACTTTTCCTTTAATTTTCCGATTGAAATAATCGAGATATTCACATTTATTCCCCACCTTACAAACATGTTATCCACATAACTTATCCACATATCCACAAATGTTACCCACATATTGTGTGAGAATCTGTGTTCGATACAACATATGTCGCCTCATTTTGACAAAATTCACATGTTTTTTTATCTTTTTCTGAGTTATCCACATTGTTAATAACCGGTGCAACTTCACATTCATCAACAATAATATCTAACGCTAATTCAACATGTTCTAAACAACAAGGTAAATTCATATTCTTCACCTCACTTTTCTACAATAGAAAACAGGAGGTAGGCCCTCCTGTTTTTAATATTTTTGAATGCCTAATTTCACCGTTGTTGTTGCTCTTTTTGTACCACGATAAAACGTAAGAGTCATTTTATCATTAATTTTTTTATCATATAAGGCCGTACGGAACCCAATAATATCGTTTACTGGTTTTCCATCTACCGCTACAATAACATCATGTTCTCGCAAACCAGCATCCGCGCCTGGTGAAGGACTTTTCACATCTAAAATGCAAACTCCCTCTGCTACATTGCCTGGTAAATGTAATGTTTTGGACCAATAATAATTCGGAATCTCATTTAATGATCTAAGTTCAATTCCAACATAAGGTCTTCTTACTTTCCCGTACTTCTCAAGTTCATTCATAATCGGAACGGCTCTAGTAACCGGAATAGCTAATCCGATTCCTTCCACTTCTTTTGCAGCAATTTTCATTGAGTTAATACCAACTAATTGTCCTGCCGCATTTACAAGTGCACCACCACTATTACCTGGATTAATCGCTGCATCTGTTTGTAATACTTCTACTTGCCAATCGTAATGACCATCTTGGTCTAAGTCTACAGGAACAATACGCTCGTTAGCTGAAATAATGCCTTGTGTAACGGTCCCCGAAAATTGCAGTCCGAGTGGATTTCCAATCGCAATGACCGGTTCTCCTCGACGAACTTTATTAGAATCGCCAATCTCAATTATTTTTTTCACATGCTTCGCATCTATTTCTAGTACAGCTAAATCTGTGACTACATCGGTTCCTAATACTTTCCCTGGGACCTTCTTACCGTCACTTAGACTTACTTCAATACGATTTGCTCCAGCAACGACATGGTTATTTGTTACAATGTAAGCTTGTCCATCTGTCTTTTTATAAATGACACCAGATCCTGTACCGGCTTCTGAATCTGCCTCTGAAAAATTGTCTCGTTGAATATTAATAATACCAACAACAGCTTCAGAAGCGCGATCAACAGCGTCTACAAAGCTAACCTGTTTAATCCCTTGAGCTTCAGCCATGTTACTTCCACTTGCTTCAGCTTGCGAAAGCGCGCCAGCATGATTCGAAAATAAAGGCGCCCCAAATGCAAATAATGAAGCCCCTACAATTGTTCCTGCTATGCTAGAAATGACAATACCTTTATGCTTCTTTTTACCTGCACGTTTTATACGATACTTTTCTTCATCAATAAAGGACATATTTGTTCACCTATCTTCCTGAAAACAACTATATTCACCTTTATTGTTTACTAAAATGAAGAATTATACGTATTGAATTTTCGTAGGCATTTTTGGATCTGTATCATGAATTTCAAAGGATTCTCCCACTCCAAATCCTTTTTCCTCTAACACTTGCGATACTGACATACGCGCTAGTTCTTTCATATTGTTATCTAAGCTTAAATGTGCTAAATAAATATGTTTTGTTTCATCTGTAATTACATCTGCCATCGCTAACGCAGCATCCTCATTACAAACGTGACCAACGTCGCTTAAAATACGTCTTTTAATGCTCCACGGATAACGTCCCATACGAAGCATTTCCACATCATGATTACTTTCAAATACGAAAGCATTAGCTCCCTTAATAACACCTTTCATACGGTCACTCACGTATCCTGTATCTGTAATAAGGGCTAATTTTCTATTATTGTTATGAAAAGCATAAAACATCGGCTCTGCCGCATCATGGGAAACTCCAAATGACTCGACCTCAATATCACCGAATGTTTTCACATCGCCAACTGAGAAAATGAACTTTTGCTCAGTTGGAATATTTCCTATTAAATGTTCCATTGCATTCCATGTTTTCTCGTTCGCATAAACTGGTAAATCATATTTACGCGCCAATACACCTAATCCTTTAATATGGTCACTATGCTCATGTGTGACAAGAATACCTGATACATCATTTATATTCAGTTCTGCTTGTTTAAATAAAGCCTCTGTTGCTTTACCGCTTAAACCTGCATCGACGAGTAATTTTTTTTCATCCGTTCCTACATATAGCATATTCCCTGTACTTCCACTTGCAAGCACACTAAAATGCATACTCATTCTTTCTCACTCCATTATGTTCTTCCGGCACTTGAGTTTCCCCTAATTCCATAACTTGTCCTTCAATTGCATTCACAAAAAAGTCCTTTTTCTGCTCTGTCTTTAAGTTCCAAGTTGGAGCTAGCACTTGTATATTAGAAGATGATTCAGCTAGAGCCGCATATCCAATCTGCGCCTCTTTCACGTGCGTATTTTCTGCAATTTTATTTTTTAAATATATATTTTCCAAAGCTGTTTGAGCAGTGATAATTTCTTGTTCTTTCGTTTTTTCACTTTCGCCCATTTCCTTCAAATCCGTTAACATTGTTTGTGTATACGAAACAAGCTCGTTTTTTTCATTTAAATCCACAACAATCATTGCATGATTATTGTGGAAAATCGGCTTATCCTTATACTTTTGGAAGAAATAAATTTTAGAGTCTTTCATTGCTCCAAATTCGTATTTCTGCCCATCAAGGACACTGTTTTTTAAGAAATCATTATATTTATCCTTAGATAATGATTTTGCATTTAAAAATGGCTCTTTCAACTTACCTTCTATCGTATATTCATTTTGCAGATGCGCTGTTTGATTTTTTAAAGATTGCACATCTTCTTCTTTAAAGTTTTTATTTTTCGCCATAATAAATGACTCTTTTTTCGGCTCTTTAGGAAAACTCCCCATAGTAATTTTAGATTCTTTTAATTGTTGATCAATTTTTGTTTCTGTCACAATTTCCAACTGATTACTATCTTGCTTTTGAATGAACTGAAAGATAAGAAAGAGGTCTAAAACAAAAAAGGTCACAATAAATATCGTTTTAATTCGATCCCAATCCATTTAGTCCTCCCTCACTCCACTCATATATTTTTTGTTTACCCTCTTCATCACATTTTACATACCATATCGGCTGTAAAATACTGATCTCTCCTCCGTTCACAGGACCTCCGTTCACGGAAGATTTCAATGACATTTTATAACCAATACCAACATCCTGAATTGAATTTTTGTCAATTTCCGGATTATTCTCTAATGATGTCATCACTGTACGACCTGATGCAAGAGAAGTGGGTGTACTAGGTAAAGGAATATTGAAATCAAAAAGAGATCTCTCATACTGCATGATTTCGCCTGAACCCCATGCTTGTTTTAATTCAGCCATTCCATCTGCATTAAATACAGGTAAACCGCCCTCGTATAAACGGAATGAGGTTTTCCCCTTATTAATATAATCAAGACGATAAGAATTTAAGTTACCACTGTGCCCACTTACAAAGTCGAAGCTTTTCTTCAAAAGCATCGCATTATCTGTAACTTTATCACTATATACTGCGGAATTTTTATATTTCAACATTAAATTCAACTTATCAATTTCCATAGATCGAATACCATCTGTAAATGTTTCCTTTGATTTCTCGGTAATAGGACTTAAATAACGCGGATCACTAAATAAAACATTTTTAAATGAATCCACATCTAACCCAGACACAAAATACTCTATCTGATTTAATTCCGTAATTCCATCTGGTAAAAACAGTTTTTTCGTATCATTTACTTGATATTCAAAATATGGTTTTGCTAATGTAATAAATCGATTTTGGTCGTTTATAACATCCTTTACATAAGCACCACTCAACATCGCTTGATATATTCTACGAGGATTATCATAAGAAATAAAATTAACTTTAATTTCTTGGTCCTTGCTTCGAGAAGGATCGATTATAATGCGATTAAAACTTCTATTAGATTCTAAATTTTTATCTTTAATATTGAACATGTCTTTAATCGTCTCAAGTGGCACATTTGTAGGAAAAACAAATTCAATCTTTTCTTCTCCGTGTACATAAGAAAGAAAATCCCCTTTAGGAACTGTGCCTGTTATTTCCCTAAAATCATGTAATTCTCCATTTTCAAGAATTTTATAAAGTGAGTTCACGTTGTTCGTATTCTCACTTACGTAATGATTTTTTTCTTTATGAACAATAACAGAGGATGGGCGAACAACTCCTGAAATCTTTATCGGATTTATCTCTTCATTACCTTGAACAAATTTTGTATTTTGCACAGAAGTGGAATCGGGAACATATGTCCATAAATTAAAAGTTAAAAATAGACTAATAACAACTAAATTAATTAGAACTATCGTTTTAAAGTTTTCCATACTCATTCCCAATCGTCCTCTTCATCTGGTGCCAGTGGCAGTGTGAAATAAATCGTCGTTCCTTTTCCTTCCTCACTCTTCGCCCAAATAGAACCACCATGTGCCTCAATCATTTCTTTTGCAATAGCTAATCCAAGACCTGTACCACCCATTTGTCTTGAACGGGCTTTATCCACACGATAAAAACGTTCGAAGATTTTATCTACGTTTTCTTTCGGAATACCCATACCTTGGTCACTTACACTAATCTCTAATAACTCCCCTCGATCACGTAAGCGATATGTTACTGTTCCACCTTCTGGCGAATACTTTAATGCGTTAGAAATAATGTTATACAACACTTGTGTAATTTTGTCCGTATCCATATCAATAAATCTAGATTTTTTAGAGAAAGATCGTTTGAAACTTACATTTTGCTCTTTAGACATTTCAAAGCGATCAATAACATTATTAAAGAAGTCAGTAAAGTCGACCCACTCTTTCATCAAACGATGTTCTGTACTATCAAGCTTAGATAGTTGCAACAGCGCATTTACAAGCCTTATCATTCTTTCTGTTTCCTCTTGTGTAACTGTTAAAAATTGCGGTGCAATATTTGGATCTTGCCATGCACCATCTGTCAGCGCTTCTAAGTAACTACGCATCGTTGTTAATGGTGTTCTTAATTCATGAGAGACGTTCGCCACAAACTCGCGGCGTTCCCCTTCTATACGCTCCTGCTCCGTTACATCGTATAATACAGCAATTAAACCATTTGCCTTCCCCGTCTCTTTTTGAATAACAGAGAAACTAGCACGTAAAATGTATGGTTCATTTCTCGTACTAAAATCTAATAAAACAGAATCAGGCTCTTCGTATAAATGATCGAGCGTAAATTCTTCCTGTATCCCCAATACTTCTAAAACCGATTGATCCAGCGCCGTTTCACGCGAAACATTTAGCATCTTTTCCGCAGGGTCATTTAATAAAATAATATCCCCTTTTCGGTCAGTAGCAATTACTCCATCTGTCATATGTGATAAAACAGATGATAATTTACGTCTTTCGCTTTCTGTTGAAGAACGAGCTTGTTGTAGCTTTTTTGATAAATTATTGAAAGATAATGCTAATTGGCCAATTTCATCATGACTATGGACCTTTACTTTTCTCGAATAATTTCCTTTTGCCATTTCAATTGCTTGCCTTCGCATATCTGAAATTGGTCTTGTAATTGTTTGAGCTAGTAAAATCCCAAGTACAGCCGTTACTAACAAAGCAATCACTGTTCCGGTAGCAAAAATTTGATTTATATCCTTCATTTGTTTGTATACATCTTCCATAGATGCAACAATACGAATGACACCAAGTACCTCCCCAGCTTTATCGCTTTGAATAGGAGTAATCATCACTTGAACTCGATGGCCAGTTCCTCCATCTTTCTCAATTTTTGATTCTAGTTTATTTTGTACAATTACCCGTTGAACAGCTATATCTGTCGATGTTCTGCCTATCTTATTTTGCTTAGCCGTGTCTGAAATCGCCATTAATTTTCTATTAGAATCAAATACACTTACTTCTTGAATATCTTTCTTACGATCCGATGCAAACTTTTGAATCGAATTTTTTATAGCGTCATCTAATGATTCTGGATCTGTTTTTTCACGACTTTTTGTAAATTCTTGCTTTAAATTATACGATAGTAAATTCGTTTGTTGTGTCAGGGAATCCTTAAAGCCTTGTACAAGACTTTTTTCTAATTCTCTTACGAAATATACACCGATTACTTGCATCGCTATTAATATTAATAGCATATATATGAGCACAAACTTTAAATGAATGGATTGAAAAAAACCAACCTTTTTCATATATTATTCCTGCTCTGGGTCACGCAAGTAATACCCTACCCCACGTCTAGTTACAATTAAAGTAGGATGACTTGGATTATCTTCAATTTTTTCACGTAAACGACGTACTGTTACATCCACTGTACGCACATCTCCAAAATAATCATAACCCCAAACTGTTTGCAATAAATGTTCACGTGTCATAACTTGTCCTAAATGTTTTGCTAAATAATGTAGCAATTCAAATTCACGATGTGTAAGCTCAATATTTTCCTCACGCTTTGTTACACTATAAGCATTTGGATTAATAATAATTGGTCCAATAACCATTTCAGTATTTTCTTCTTTTTCTGCTGCACCACCTTGTTGATGGCGGCGTAAATTCGCCTTCACACGAGCAAGTAATTCCCTCGTACTAAATGGCTTCGTTACATAATCATCTGCTCCAAGCTCAAGCCCTAATACCTTATCAATTTCAGAGTCCTTCGCTGTAAGCATAATAATCGGCATTTCTGAGTTTTTACGTATTTCACGACAAACCTCTAAACCATCTTTTCCTGGTAGCATAATATCTAATAAAACCATATCTGGCTGTTCTTCATTAGCTTTCTCAATTGCTTCATCACCATCATGTGCCATTACAATTTCAAAACCCTCTTTTTCTAGGTTGAACTTCAAAATGTCTGCAATCGGCTTTTCATCATCAACTACTAAAATTTTCTTTCCCATCATCGTCTATTTCCTCCTCATAAAAATATGGTCAATGATTCTTAAATATATTGATGTTTCTATAGTATATCCCTATATGACAGCAACCTTTATTTAAGTGTTCTCTCCTCTATTCTCATAGACTCATGTATGATCCACCTTTACACGGAATCCTATACGATCTACAGAAAAACCTCTAGCTTCAACTGCTAGAGGCTCCTCATCCTATTGTAAAATAACTACCCACATTTGTAAAACTACACAAAATAAAAAGGATATTAAGTGGGCCCACTTAATATCCTGAGAGTGGCTCGGGACGGAATCGAACCGCCGACACGAGGATTTTCAGTCCTCTGCTCTACCGACTGAGCTACCGAGCCAAAACTATATATAAAACCACTAATGGTGGTATAAACAAAAGTGGCGGTCCCGACCGGGGTCGAACCGGCGATCTCCTGCGTGACAGGCAGGCATGTTAACCACTACACCACGGGACCAAAAATAAACATAAAAAAACATGACCCGTACGGGATTCGAACCCGTGTTACCGCCGTGAAAGGGCGGTGTCTTAACCACTTGACCAACGGGCCACGAAAAATAAAATGGTGAGCCATGAAGGATTCGAACCTTCGACCCTCTGATTAAAAGTCAGATGCTCTACCAACTGAGCTAATGGCTCATACTCACCAACGTCATATTTTCGTGACGACAAGATGTATCATAACATATCATCTTTCACTTTTGCAATACTTTTTTGTTTTTTTATAAAAGATAAGAAAAAACTCATGCGGACATGAGTTTTTCTTAAAAATATCAATTAAACTTCGTATACGTTACGAACGATATTCGTTTGGTTACGATCTGGTCCAACTGAGAACATAGATAATTGGATTCCTGTTAATTCAGAAACACGCTCTACGTATTTTCTTGCATTTTCAGGAAGCTCATCTAATGATTTAACACCAGTAATATCTTCTTCCCAACCTGGAAGCTCTTCATATACAGGCTCACATTTCGCTAAAATGTTTAAGTTTGCTGGAACTTCATCTATAACTTCTCCGTTATATTTGTAAGCAACACAGATTTTAAGAGTTGGAATACCTGTTAATACATCAATAGAGTTTAATGATAAATCCGTTAAACCACTAACACGACGCGCATGTCTTACAACAACGCTATCGAACCAACCTACACGGCGTGGGCGACCAGTTGTTGTTCCGTATTCACGACCAACTTCACGAATTTGATGACCAATTTCATCATTAAGTTCAGTAGGGAATGGACCATCACCAACACGGCTTGTATATGCTTTACATACACCTACAACGCGAGTAACTTTCGCCGGACCAACTCCAGTTCCAACTGTTACACCACCAGCAATCGGGTTAGAAGATGTAACAAATGGGTACGTACCGTGGTCAATATCAAGCATAACACCTTGTGCACCTTCAAATAATACACGGTGATTGTTATCTAGTGCATCATTTAATACAACAGATGTGTCGCATACATATTGTGCGATTTGTTGTCCATATTCGAAGTACTCTTCAAAGATTTCTTCTACGCTGAAACCTTCTGTATCGTACATTTTTTCAAATAAACGATTTTTCTCTACTAAATTGCGCTCAAGCTTCTCTTTAAATGCTTCACGGTCTAAAAGATCAGCCATACGGATACCAATACGAGCAGCTTTATCCATATATGCAGGACCGATACCTTTTTTCGTTGTACCGATTTTGTTATCACCTTTACTAGCCTCTTCTAACTCATCTTGTTTTAAATGATAAGGTAAAATAACGTGTGCACGGTTACTTACACGTAAATTATCAGTACTTACACCACGGTCGTGTAAGTATTTTAACTCTTCAAGTAATGCTTTTGGATCTACTACTAAGCCATTTCCGATTACACAAATTTTCTCTTTATAGAAAATACCAGATGGAATTAAGTGTAACTTATATTTAACTCCGCCGAAAACAATTGTATGTCCCGCGTTATTTCCACCTTGATATCTTGCAACTACTTCCGCATGCTCAGAAAGAAAATCAGTGATTTTACCTTTTCCTTCGTCGCCCCATTGTGTTCCTACAACTACTACTGAAGACATTATTAAAGCACCTCCGCAATTTTCAAACGATCTATTCAAACAATATAATTGTACCAAAACCGAAAAAGAAGTCAACCAAAAAAGCGAACATTTTTTTATTAAAAATCATTTTCGTTCGTAAGAATTATATTTTCACCTTATGAAAGCCTTATCTTTACTCTATAAAAAAAGAAACACATCTTATTATAAGAAATGTGTTTCTTTTTTATACTGCCTTTATGCCCCATCCTCAAAGCGTCGTTCTAAGTTAACGAACTTATTAAATTCTTTAACAAACGCAAGCTCTACTGAACCTACCGGACCATTACGTTGTTTTGCGATGATAATTTCAATCGTATTTTTATTTTCCGTTTCACGGTCATAGTAATCTTCACGATACAAGAATGCTACAATATCAGCATCCTGCTCAATACTCCCCGATTCACGAATATCAGACATCATAGGGCGTTTATCTTGACGAGATTCAACACCACGGGATAACTGTGAAAGGGCAATAACAGGCACTTGTAATTCACGCGCAATCCCTTTTAATGTACGCGAAATCTCAGATACTTCCTGCTGACGGTTCTCGCCCGACTTCCCACTTCCCTGAATAAGCTGTAAATAGTCAATTAAAACCATCCCAAGACCTTGTTCCTGCTTTAATCTACGGCATTTTGCTCGAATCTCATTTACCTTAATCCCTGGTGTATCATCAATATATATACCGGCATTTGAAAGGCTTCCCATCGCCATTGTTAACTTCGCCCAATCATCAGAAGTTAATGACCCAGTACGAAGTCTTTGCGCATCAATATTACCTTCTGCACAAAGCATACGCATAACAAGCTGATCAGAGCCCATCTCCAAACTAAAGATCGCTACATTTTCATCCGTTTTCGTCGCTACGTTTTGTGCGATATTTAATGAAAATGCAGTTTTCCCTACTGACGGACGCGCCGCTACTATGATTAAATCATTTCGTTGGAAACCTGCGGTCATCTTATCTAATTCAGTAAATCCAGTTGGTATTCCTGTAACTTCACCTTTTTGATTATGCAAAAGTTCGATTTTATCGTAAGCATCCACAAGAACGTCTTTAATATTCTGGAATGCTTTAGCGTTCGTTTGATGAGATACTTCTAATATTTTTTTCTCAGCCTCATTTAAAAGGCCGTCCACATCATCTTCTCTCTCATATCCATCAGACACGATATGAGTCGCCGTTCGAATTAAACGACGTAAAAGCGCCTTTTCAGCGATGATTCGTGCATAATACTCTACGTTAGCAGCAGTTGGAACAATCTCTGCTAACTCTGCTAAGTAAGAAACCCCACCAACTTCTTCTAGTAATCCTTGATCAGCCATCGCTGACGTCATCATTACTAAGTCAATTGGCTCTCCCTTATCAGACAAGCCAAGCATCACTTCAAAGATCTTTTGATGTTTCGTTCGATAAAATGAGTCAGGTACCAATAGTTCTGATGCTGACGTTAACGCATCTTGATCAATCAATATGGCACCTAAGACTGCCTGCTCAGCTTCTATATTATGCGGAGGGGTACGATCAGCCATTACATCACTCATACGCAATCCTCCTTGTTTAATTTATTTTTATTGTTCACTAACATGAACTTTTACTTTTGCTGTTACTTGCGGATGCAATTTTACAGTCACATTTGTATAACCTAATGCACGAATTGCATCATCCATTTCAAATTTACGTTTATCAAGTTTGATTTTATGTGATTTTTGCATTGCGTCTACGATTTGTTTGCTTGTGATAGAACCAAATAAACGGCCACCTTCCCCAGATTTCGCCTTCAGTTCCACAGTTAATTTCTCTAAAGTTTCTTTCAGCTCTTTTGCATTCTCAAGCTCTGCTGCTGCATCTTTTTCTTCTTTACGCTTTTGAGCTTCTAAAGTTTTCATACTGCTGTTTGTCGCTTCAGCAGCTAATCCTTGTTTTAGTAAAAAGTTATTTGCATAACCATCTGGTACGTTTTTTATTTCTCCTTTTTTACCTTTACCTTTTACGTCTTTTAGAAAAATTACTTTCATGATTGTGTGCCTCCCTGTAAATAGTCATCAATAACAAATCGAAGCTTCTCCTCAGCTTCATCTACTGTAACATTTTTCATTTGTGTGGCTGCATTCGTCAAATGCCCGCCACCTCCTAGATTCTCCATAATTAGCTGCACATTCACTTCACCTAAAGACCTGCCGCTAATTCCAATGAAATTCTCCCCACGTTTCGCTATAACAAATGATGCAATAATACCCGTCATCGTTAATAGCGTGTCCGCTGATTGTGCAATAAGCACTTGATCGTAATAGTCATCACTATCAACTTTTGCAATAGCAATTCCATTTTTATAAATGTACGCATTTTTAATAGCTTTTGCAACTCGTAAATACTGATTCATATCTTCTTTTAACAATTCTTGTACAAGTACAGTATCTGCACCATGCGAGCGTAAATAAGAAGCTGCATCAAACGTACGAGCACCCGTCCGGAACGTAAAACTTTTCGTATCAACAATAATACCAGCTAACAATGCCGTCGCTTCTAACATTGTCATCTTTAAATTTTTCGGTTGATACTCAAGTAATTCTGTAACAAGTTCTGCCGTCGAAGAAGCATATGGTTCCATGTAAACAAGTAATGGATCTTCAATAAAATCTTCTCCACGACGATGATGGTCAATCACCACTACATTTTCAATTTTACGAACCAGTTTTTCCTCCATCACCATAGAAGGCTTATGTGTATCCACAACAACAAGTAAGGACTCATCATTTGCAAATTCCATCGCTTGATCTGGGGTAATAAAATGAGACCATAGTTCTTCATTTTGTTTCACTTTATCCATCAGACGTTTAATTCCCTTATCGGAATCATTTTCATCTAACACAATATATCCTTTGCGCTCATTTAATTGAGCTACCTTTAAAATACCAATCGCAGCACCAATTGCATCCATATCAGGGGCCCTATGTCCCATTATAATGACATTACTACTTTCTAATACTAAATCCTTCAATGCATGCGAAATAACTCTAGCACGTACACGAGTACGCTTTTCAACTGGATTTGTTTTACCGCCGTAAAATTTAACTTTACCTGTCGCTTGTTTAATAGCTACTTGATCCCCACCACGTCCAAGCGCAAGGTCTAAACCAGATTGAGCCATTGCTCCAAGCTCTGATAAAGGCATATCACCTGATCCGACACCCACACTTAACGTAAGTGGTATATTCCTTTTAGATGTTTCTTCACGCACTTGATCTAAAATGTTAAACTTGCCTTTCTCCATTTGTGCTAAAATACTTTCATTTAGTACAACGAAGAACCTCTCTGAAGATGCACGTTTTAAATAAGCGCCATACTTAACGGCCCATTCATTTAGACGTGACGTCACAAGACTTGTTATATTCGTACGTAATTGATCATCTAATCCTTGTGTAACTTCATCATAGTTATCTAAATAAATAACAGCTAAAACAGTGCGTTGATCTTCATACATCTTTTCAATTTCTGTTTGTTCCGTTACATCAAAGAAATAAATTAGCTTTTCTTCTTTCCTTACAAAAACACGGAACTTTCGATTATTTAAAGAAACTATATCGTCAGAAGTTTCCCCCTTAATAAAAAGGAGTAATGTTTCTGATACATCGTAAAGGTGCCAACCGGCTAATGCATGCTGTCCCAAACATGATGATAAATAAGGATTTGCCCAATCAATCCCATAATCCTTATTGTATAACAAAATACCAATTGGCATTTGGTTAAATGCTTCATTACTCACTTTCTTTACCCTTGTAATCATATCTGTCGTATGTTTTTCAAAATTTCTTTGGAAAGTAAGTTCGAATCGTATAACGACAAAAAGTACAATACAAAAGATAAAAAAGGCTGATATTCCCATAATTAAATGAAAGTAACAGAGGAGTGAAATTAGCACAAATACAAAAAATGCCAATACATAAACAGGATATAAAAACCACTGTTTCTTATAAAATTCAGGCATGTATACAACTCCTATAAAGTAAAACTAACTCACCTTCCAGTTAGTTTTACAGATTAAAATAGTATAAGGAATATTATTTTATCCCCCTATTTTAGAACGCAATGAAATCCCTAAGTCAATTATACCTAAGATTGTTACAAGAGGAAACATCATCGGAATAAACATGCATACAATAAAACTAATAATAGGAACACCTTTAGTAAATCCTTTTCTATGCGCTAAAAAGGTGATAAATGTCAGACCTTGCAGTACGAGCAATAGTGCAAATATGACATATAGGTTGGAAAATACCATATATAAATATGATGCTGGTTCTACCTTTATAAAAGTTGCTAACAAAATAAATATAACGTAATACCAGACAATGCTCTTTGGCAATTGTATATCTTTAAATTTAGGCCAAGATATAACGTCATACTTTAACTTCCTCAAGACACTACCCGATAGGAGCACTGTAATCCAAGAAAAACAAACAGAAACCATTACAAGTAAACTCGGGAATAGTGTTTGTAATATCTCATTGAATTGTCCAAATAACTCTTTTTGTTCTTTACTAATTGGCATACCTGCAGCGCTTACCATCTTTTCACTTTGCGCCATACTTTCATTAAACATATTTTGTATTTGCTTCATTAAATCTATGTTAAAAAACTTTATACTTGCAACATAAATGAGCACAAAACCAATTAAATATGCAAGGGTTCCTGCCATCAAGATCTCTATTGGCTTTTTTCTTTTTTTATACATGGATCCTAAAACAATCCCTATCAATCCAAACATTATTGTCTTCACTAGATTCAAGGGCTGGCTCACAATAACGGTAATAAAAAGCGCAGCTGTAAAAATTATAAAAGCATTGGATAACCTATATTTTATCGTAAACAATATAAACGGTAATGGTAATGCGAAAGTTACAACTGTACCTAAAACCGGAACGTATAAAGACACAAGCAATAATATCGCGTATATAGCTAATAACGCTGCGCCTTCAGTAATAAATTTTGTTTGTTTCATGATTTAACCTCTCTTTCAAAAAAGAAAAGCATAGCAAAATGCACAGTAGAGTCCGACTCTACTGTGCATTTCATACGCTATTATTCACCAACATATGGTAAAAGTGCCATTTGACGAGCACGTTTAATTGCAACTGTAAGTTTGCGTTGGTATTTTGCGCTTGTTCCTGTTACACGACGAGGTAAAATTTTACCACGTTCAGAAACGAAACGTTTTAATAAATCAACATCTTTATAGTCAATGCGAGTGATGCCGTTAGATGTGAAGAAACACACCTTACGACGTTTCGCACGTCCACCTTTGCGTCCTGCCATGTCTATTCCCTCCATTCTTTGTTAAAAATAGCCGATTCATACCATTAAAATGGTAAATCGTCGTCCGAAATGTCAATCGGTTGACCAACATTCGAAAATGGATCGTCATTCTTCGTAAATCCAGAGTTTCCAGTGTTACCTGAGTTGCCTGAATTACTAGATTGACCAAATGGGTTAGAGCTTTGGTTACCGAAACCAGCTCCTGATGGTTGCTGATTGAATGAACCACGTTGCTCCCCACCGCCATTACGCGGCTCTAAAAATTGTACGCTCTCCGCAAGAACTTCTGTTACATATACACGTTTACCATCTTGTCCATCGTAATTACGAGTTTGAAGACGTCCGTCTACGCCTGCTAAGCTACCTTTTTTCAAATAATTTGCCACGTTTTCTGCTTGTTTACGCCATATTACACAATTAATAAAGTCAGCTTCACGCTCACCTTGTTGATTCGCAAATGCGCGATTCACAGCTAACGTAAAAGTAGCTACTGCAACACCATTGGGCGTGTAACGTAAGTCAGGGTCCTTAGTTAAACGACCAACGAGGATAACACGATTCATCAATCGAACCACTCTCCCTTATATATCAATTATTTTTCTTCTTCTTTAACAACGATATGACGAAGGATATCTTCGTTGATCTTAGCTAAACGGTCGAATTCGTTAATCGCTTCTGCGTTAGAGTTCACGTTTAAGATCATGTAGAAACCTTCACGTAAGTCGTTGATTTCGTAAGCTAAACGACGCTTACCCCACTCTTTCGTGTTAATGATTTCTGCACCATTGTTTGTTAAAACACCTGCAAAACGTTCAACTAAAGCTTTTTGAGCTTCTTCTTCAACGCCAGGACGAATGATGTACATAATTTCGTACTTTCTCATTACACTTTCACCTCCTTTTGGTCTAAACGGCCCATAATGGGCAAGGAGCAATTAATTTATAGTAATTACTCACGAGTTTAGATTATATCATAGTAAGTTATATGAATCAACTCACCAATACGTAAAAAACTTGGCAAACACATAATATATTTGCCAAGTTCATATCTTTATTTTTCCTAGGAAATATTAAATTAAACGTTAAAACGGAAGTGCATAACATCTCCGTCTTTTACGATATACTCTTTTCCTTCTAAACGTACTTTTCCAGCTTCTTTTGCAGCTGTCATAGAACCGTTTGTCATTAAATCATCATAAGAAACTGTTTCTGCGCGAATAAATCCACGCTCAAAGTCTGTATGAATTACGCCCGCACATTGTGGTGCTTTCATACCTTGTTTAAACGTCCATGCACGCACTTCTTGCACACCAGCTGTGAAGTAAGTAGCAAGTCCTAATAAGTCATATGCAGCACGGATTAACTGATCTAAACCAGATTCTTCAATGCCTAGTTCTTCCAGGAATACTTTTTTCTCTTCCTCATCTAACTCAGCGATTTCTGATTCAATTTTTGCACATACAACAATTACTTGTGAATTTTCATTTGCTGCAAATTCTTTTACCATTTGTACGTATTTATTTTCAGAAGGATCCATAATATCATCTTCACTTACGTTTGCTACGTATAGCATTTCTTTCGTTGTAAGTAAATGAAGGCCTTTAACAATCTTCATTTGCTCTTCTGTAAATTCAACAGTACGAGCTGGTTTCCCCTCTTCGAAAGCTTCTTTTAAACGCACTAAAATTTCATGCTCATATACTGCTTCTTTATCTTTTTGTCTTGCTAATTTCGCAACACGCTCGATACGTTTATCAACAGACTCTAAGTCTGCTAAGATTAGCTCTAAGTTGATTGTTTCAATATCATCAATTGGATCTACTTTTCCTGAAACGTGCGTAATATTTTCGTCTTCAAAACAACGAACAACTTGGCAAATTGCATCTACTTGGCGAATGTGAGATAAGAATTTATTTCCTAACCCTTCGCCCTTACTTGCACCTTTTACGATACCTGCAATATCAGTAAACTCAAATACAGTCGGAACAGTCTTTTTCGGTTCTACTAATTCCGTTAATTTATTTAAACGCTCATCTGGTACTTCTACAATTCCTACGTTTGGATCAATTGTACAGAATGGATAGTTCGCAGATTCTGCTCCTGCTTGTGTAATTGCATTAAATAAAGTGGACTTCCCTACGTTAGGTAATCCAACAATCCCAGCCGTTAATCCCATATTTTTCACTCCTATGTCTCAATCTTTCATCATTATAGATAGTAACGAAAAAAATGACAAGTTTCCTCCAAACGAAAAAAGCAACAGCCACCTACTGCAACTGTTACTTTTTCTCTATTCTTCGTGCTTCACAAGTATTTTTTTCACCTTACGATCAAACTCTCTTCGAGGAATCATTACTGAATGGTCACATCCCTCGCACTTAATGCGGATATCCATTCCCATACGAATAATTTTCCAACGATTCTCACCACATGGGTGGGCTTTCTTCATTTCCACAACGTCGTACAAGTTATATTCCTTTTGCTCCACTCTCCAAACCCCTCTCGATACTAAAGTGCTTTTCCACTAACCAGTTCTTCACGATTATATAAAACCATACGTGGATATGGAATTTCAATTCCATGTAAATCTAGACGATTTTTAATCTCTTTACGAAGTGCTCTTGCAATAACTGCATGTTGCATCGGTTCTACTTCAGCAATAACGCGTAATATAACTTCTGATGCAGCTAATGTTTGCACACCTAATAATTGAGGCGTCGTTACCATTTTTTCGTATTGTGCAGGTAACTCTATTAATAAATCCTCAATAACTTGCTCTGCTTTCGCAATGTCAGCCTCATATGAAATAGATACATCAACAAATGCTACACTATTACTAACTGAGTAGTTAGTAACTTGAACAATACTTCCGTTTGGTAAAGTATGAATTTCACCTGTCCAACTCTTTACTTTCGTTGTACGAAGTCCAATTTCTAAAACGACTCCTTCAAATTGACCGATTTTAACATAATCGCCAACTGAAAACTGATCTTCTAGCAAAATAAATAAACCTGTAATAACGTCTTTCACTAAACTTTGAGCACCAAATCCGACTGCTAAACCAATTACCCCGGCACCCGCTAATAAACCTGATGCATTAATATTAAACACACCTAAAATCGCAATTAGCATAATGAACATAACAACGTATGCTACAATATTTTCAAGTAATTTCGCTACCGTAACTGTACGACGTTCTGAAATTTGGATTGGAGAACGGCTCCCCATGCGAAACGCATTTCGTACAACCGCTCTTGCAACTCGCACAACAACTGCACCAATTGTTAAAATAATACATATTTTTAATGTCGCAACTCCAATATGAGCCCAACGATCAGCATCCAATAAATACTGTTTCGTAGAATTAAACCACTTCGTTAATAAATCCATGTATCTCTACCTCTCCAGCCAAAATTTCTTTTTAGTTATTCTTCTTATTGTATCAGAAGTCTCTCTGATTGCTGAAAAAATTTATAACTTTAATTGCATTTGTTAACTTCTATCCAGGTATAAAATGGAACGAATATATATATACTAGTACTATTATTTCCGTTTTCATTTACATTTTGCAAAAAGTACGCACTTATAGTTTTCCATTTTATTCGCCATATAACATATTTTGAAAATTTATTAAAAGGATGGGTGCTTCATGAATATTGGAAGTTTTCGCTTACCTTTTTTCGAAAAAGAAACTCAAAATGTTATGCACCAAGACTTAGAAGCCTCCGAGACAATCAGTAACTTCTTGCTTTCCCATATTCCTATTCAAACTAATATACCACTTATTCTCGTTTGTATCGGAACAGATCGTTCCACCGGTGATGCACTCGGCCCATTAGTTGGCACTAAGCTAGAACAAGTAGAAATCAAAAACTTCCAAGTGTTCGGCACACTAGATGAACCAGTGCATGCACTGAATCTAGAAGAGAAAATTCAAAATATACAGAAAGAAAATCCTACTTCCTTTATAATTGCCGTTGATGCATGTTTAGGAAAGTCTCAAAATATCGGTTCAATTACTACTGGAAAAGGACCTAGTAAACCTGGTGCTGCGATGAATAAGAAATTACCTGCAGTTGGTGATTTGCATATACACGGCATCGTCAATTTAAATGGTTTTATGGAGTTTTTTGTTCTTCAAAATACGAGATTAAGTTTAGTGATGAAAATGGCCGATGTAATCGCACAAAGTATAAAAGAGACGGATCAAAAATTATCTGCATTAAAAAAAGCAAACCATCTATAAATAATAAGATGGTTTGCTTTTTAATTTTTATGTGATAATAATTCTAAAATACGATTTAAATCTTCTTTATTAAAAAATTCAATTTCGATTTTACCTTTTTCTTTTTTCGTCTCTTTAATTTTCACATCTGTGCCAAACTTTTCTCTTAAGAACGTTTCACGTTCTACGAAAAATATATTTCGCTCTTTTTTCACTTGTTTTGTTTCACGTGAAACGTGTTGATTAATCTCTTGGACGATTTTCTCTAATTGACGAACATTTAATCCTTCTTTTTCAATGCGTTTCAATAAGGACTTCAATTGTTCTTCATCTTTGATTGTAAGTAAAGTTCTCCCATGAGCCATTGAAAGTTGACCATTTGCAATCATATCTTGTACGAAAGAAGGGAGGCTTAATAACCGAGTATAGTTTGCAATGTAAGGTCTACTTTTACCAAGACGTTTCGCTAATTGTTCTTGCGTTACATTTAGCTCATTCATTAACATCTGGTATGCCATTGCCTCTTCCATCGGATTTAAATCTTCTCGTTGTAAGTTTTCTAACAAAGCAAATTCCATCATTTGCTGCTCGTTTAATTGCCTTACAACGGCAGGTACCTTTTCAAGTCCAGCCTCTTTGGCAGCACGATATCTTCTTTCACCTGCAACAATTTCATATCCTTTAATACTCTTTCTAGCAATTAACGGTTGTAATATGCCGTGTTCTTTAATAGAAGCCGCTAATTCCTCAATCGCAGCTTTATTAAAGTGCTTACGCGGTTGGTATGGATTCGGCCTTAATTCAGTTACGATAATCTCCTGAATCGTTTCTTCTTCTTTCACATCTAAATCAGGAAAAAACACATTAATCCCTCTTCCTAAACCTTTAGCCACCTGCAATCACTTCCTCTGCTAAATCTATATATACTTCTGCCCCTCTTGATTTAGCGTCATACTGCATAATCGGTTTCCCATGACTTGGTGCCTCACTTAAGCGAACATTACGTGGAATAATGGAACGGTATACTTTATCCCTAAAGTATTTCTTCACTTCATCTATAACTTGAATCCCTAAATTTGTACGGGCATCTAGCATTGTTAACAATACACCTTGAATTGCTAGATCTTTATTTAAATGTTTTTGTACAAGTCGAACTGTATTTAATAGCTGACTTAATCCTTCGAGTGCGTAATATTCACACTGAACAGGAATAATAACAGAATCTGCTGCTGTTAATGCATTAATCGTTAATAACCCTAAAGACGGGGGACAGTCGATAATAATGTAATCATATTCATCACGAACTGGCTGTAATGCCCTTTGCAAACGTACTTCCCGGGAAATAGTCGGTACCAATTCAATTTCAGCACCAGCCAATTGAATTGTAGCGGGTAGAACATCTAAGTTTTCAGTTGCGGTTTTCCGTATAACTCCCTGAACATCTGCATCTTCCACAAGAACATTGTAAATACATTGGTCTAATTCTGACTTTTCAATTCCCACACCAGTCGTTGCATTTCCTTGAGCATCAATATCTACGAGAAGGACTTTCTTACCTACTTGCGCCAATCCAGCCCCTAAATTAACAGATGTTGTTGTTTTTCCAACACCGCCTTTTTGATTAGCAATAGCAATGATTTTTCCCATGATGTCACCTACTTTCAACCTTTCTATCTTATTCTAGTAACAATTACGTTTATTGTAACATGAAATAAAAGTTTTTCTTTTCCGTCCTTATTAAACTTCAAAATTTATTTCTAAACTCCTTCTTCATTAACAAGAAAATATAGCAAAAGAGACCTCTCCAGTAGGATAAGGTCTCTAACACATCATTATTATTTTTTCTTCGGAACTTTAATCGTAATTTGATAGTACTCATCAAATTCTTCTTCCTCAGAATTAACATTTAAACCACTGTCAGCCACCATTTGTAATGATTGCCTAATTGTATTCATAGCAATTCTCGCGTCTCGGCTTACTGCTTTTTGCTTCGCCTTGCGCTTCGGTTTTACTTCTTCTAGTAATTTCGCGATTCGTTCCTCTGTTTGTTTTACATTGAGTTGTTTTTCCACAATTTCTTGTAAAACTTTCAGTTGTAATTCCTCATTTTTTAAAGGAATGAGAGCACGAGCATGACGTTCTGTAATACTTTTTTCTAACAATGCACTTTTTATTTCTTCAGGCAACTTTAACAATCGCAACTTATTTGCGATTGTAGATTGTCCTTTTCCAAGTCGTTGTGCCAATGCTTCTTGCGTTAAATTATGTAACTCAATCAGCTTTTGATATGCCACAGCTTCCTCGATTGCTGTTAATTCCTCACGTTGCAAATTTTCAATTAACGCTACAGAAGCCGTCTCTGTATCATTTAAGTTCTTTATGATCGCAGGGACCTTTTCCCAGCCTAACTTCGTTGCTGCGCGAAAACGTCTTTCTCCAGCAATAATCTCGTACTTATCATCCTCATACTGCCTCACAACAATCGGCTGAATGAGCCCGTGTGTACGAATCGTTAATGCCAACTCGTCGATACGTGCATCGTCAAAAACCGTTCGTGGTTGATAACGATTAGGAGTAATATTTACGATCGGAATTTCTTGTATTTCTTCATATACCTTTTTATCTATTTCTTCATGGCTTTCGTCTTGTAATTCGAATTCGCTCTCTTTATCTCCAAAGCCAAATAAACGAGAAAACGTATTTTTCATACATATTCCACCACCTTTTAGGCCTATTGACTATTCTACATAAAATGTTTCCTATGAAACATTTACGTTTTCATTTATATAATTTAATCTTACGTCTAATAAGATTTATTTTTCAATAGGTAATTTATTGGGTGTTCCCGGTTTGCGTGGATATTTCTTTGGTGTCTTGCGCTTTTTCTCGATTAATAAAATATTACGTTCACTTTCTTCAAACGGTAATTGGAACGTAGACATCTCTTTTAACTCTCCGCCAAGCACCTCTAAAGCATACTTGCCATTTTCAATTTCTTCGTTTGCTGCTGCACCCTTCATCGCAATGAATGTTCCTCCGACTTTTACAAGTGGTAAACATAGCTCACTTAATACAGAAAGACGCGCAACTGCACGTGCCATTACAATATCATACGATTCACGTACACCTTCTTTTTTCCCAAATGTTTCAGCACGATCGTGACAAAATGCAACGTCACTTAATTCTAGCTTTTGTGCTAAATGATTTAAGAAATTAATACGTTTTTGCAATGAGTCTACAATTGTTACTTTTAAGTGCGGGAAACAGATTTTTAAAGGAATACTTGGGAATCCAGCCCCTGCACCAACATCACAAATTGAGAATGGTTTTGAAAAATCATAATAAAAAGCAGCTGTAATAGAATCAAAAAAGTGTTTTAAGTATACTTCTTCTTTTTCCGTAATAGCCGTTAAGTTCATTTTTTCATTCCACTCTACTAATGTTTCAAAGTAGATTTTGAACTGCTCTAACTGCCTAGAAGAGAGGGTAATACCCTTCTCTTCTAGCATAGATTGAAATTGTTCTATGTTCATCTAGCGATAGCTCCTTACTATTTATTGGTTCGATACGCGCGCAATTTTTCCTTGTTCAATATACACAAGTAAAATGGAAATATCTGCTGGATTTACGCCGGAAATACGTGAAGCCTGCCCCATTGAAAGTGGACGAACATCTTTCAATTTCTGTCTAGCTTCTGAAGCAAGGCTAGAAATTGCATCATAATCAATATCCACAGGGATTTTTTTATTTTCCATTTTCTTCATACGCTCTACTTGCTGTAATGATTTTTCAATATATCCTTCGTACTTAGTCTGAATTTCAACTTGTTCCGTAACTTCATCACTTAATTCTACTTCGCTTGGTACTAAAAGATGAATATGCTCATATGTCATCTCTGGACGACGTAATAAGTCACTTGCACGTATTCCGTCTTTCAATTCACTTCCACCAATGCTACGAATTAATTCTTGAACTTCAGGACGTGGTTTAATAATAATGCTACCTAAACGTTCCTTTTCCTGTTCAATTTGTAACTTTTTATTTGTAAATCGCTCATAGCGCTCTTCTTTAATTAATCCGATTTCACGACCAACTTCAGTTAAACGAAGATCCGCATTATCGTGGCGTAATAATAGACGGTACTCTGCACGAGATGTTAATAAACGATATGGTTCATTTGTACCTTTCGTTACAAGATCATCAATTAAGACACCAATATAAGCATCCTCGCGCCCTAAAATAACTTCTTTTTTACCTAAAGATCGACATGCCGCATTAATTCCAGCCATAAGCCCTTGTCCTGCCGCTTCTTCGTAACCAGAAGTTCCGTTAATTTGTCCTGCTGTATATAAATTTTTAATGTTTTTCGTTTCAAGTGTTGGCCATAATTGCGTTGGCACAATTGCATCATACTCAATTGCATAACCTGTACGCATCATTTCGACATTTTCCAGCCCCGGGATTGTTCTAAGCATGTCACGCTGTACATCTTCTGGTAAGCTTGTAGATAGACCTTGTACGTATACTTCTTGCGTATTGCGTCCCTCTGGCTCTAAGAAAATTTGATGACGTGGTTTATCATTAAATCTTACTACTTTATCTTCAATAGAAGGACAGTATCTAGGTCCTGTTCCTTTAATCATACCAGAATACATAGCTGAACGATGTAAATTTTCATCTATTAAACGATGTGTTTCCGTACTTGTATATGTCAACCAACATGGAATTTGATCCATAATAAATTTCGTCGTTTCAAAAGAGAACGCACGTGGTTTATCATCACCCGGTTGAATTTCTGTTTTACTGTAGTCAATTGTATTGCTGTTTACACGAGGAGGTGTACCTGTTTTAAATCTAACAAGATCAAATCCAAGCTCCTCTAAATGCTCAGATAATGTAATAGATGGTTGCTGATTATTTGGACCGCTCGAATATTTTAAATCACCCATAATAATCTCACCACGTAAAAATGTTCCAGTTGTAATTACGACTGTTTTTGCTGTATATTCAGCACCCGCTTGCGTAATTACCCCTTTACATACGCCATCTTCAACGATTAAACGCTCTACCATTCCTTGGAACAAAGTTAAATTTGGTGTTTCTTCAATTGTTTTCTTTAATTCATGTTGGTAAGAGAACTTATCTGCTTGTGCTCGAAGTGCACGTACAGCTGGTCCTTTACCTGTATTTAACATACGCATTTGAATATGCGTTTTATCAATATTGCGTCCCATTTCTCCGCCTAATGCATCAATTTCACGAACAACAATCCCTTTTGCTGGTCCACCAACAGAAGGGTTACATGGCATAAACGCTACCATATCTAAATTAATTGTTAACATTAATGTTTTGGAGCCCATTCGTGCTGCCGCAAGACCAGCTTCACATCCTGCATGACCTGCACCGATTACTATAACATCGTATGAACCGGCATTGTATCCCATTATTTATTCCTCCTAATAATCTCTATCTTTCTGAAACATCGCCATATTATTTTCCTAAACAAAATTGAGAGAACAACTGGTCAATTAAGCTTTCATGGACAGTATCACCAGTAATTTCACCAAGTATTTCCCACGTTCTCGTTAAATCAATTTGTACCATATCAATCGGAACACCATTTTCTATTGCCTCAATTGCATCTCCAATTGTCTTTTCTGCTTGTGTTAATAGTCCGATATGCCTTGCGTTAGAAACATATGTCATATCTGCAGAATCAATTGTTCCTTCAAAGAATAGCTCAGCTATCGCCTGTTCAAGCTCATCTATTCCTTGCTCCTCGATTAAGGATGTTGTAATAACACGATTTCCCGCAGCCAATTCTGCAACACGTTCCATATCAATTCCTTGCGGTAAATCCGTCTTATTCACAATAACAATGAAATCTTTTCCTTGTACCGCACGGAATAAATCTTCATCTTCATTTGTTAAAGCCTCACTATAATTTACGACAATTAACACTAAATCTGCTTGGCTCATCATTTCTTTTGAACGTTCTACCCCAATTCGTTCAACAACATCTTCCGTTTCACGAATCCCGGCTGTGTCTATAAGTTTAAGTGGTACACCACGCACATTAACGTACTCTTCAATAACATCACGAGTTGTTCCTGCAATATCAGTTACAATTGCCTTTTTCTCTTGAACGAGACTATTTAATAGCGATGACTTCCCAACGTTAGGTCTACCGATGATTGCAGTAGCAATACCTTCACGTAAAATCTTCCCTTGCTTCGATGTTTCTAATATTTTTGCAATTTCAGCACGAACATGTGTCGCTTTCTCAATTAAAATATTATGTGTCATCTCTTCCACATCATCATATTCTGGGTAATCTATGTTTACCTCAACATGAGCTAGCGTTTCTAATATGTCCTGACGCAGGCGGCCAATTAATTTAGATAATCGCCCCTCCATTTGATTAATCGCTACGTTCATTGCACGATCTGTTTTTGCACGGATTAAGTCCATGACAGCTTCTGCTTGTGATAAATCAATACGACCATTTAAAAAAGCACGTTTTGTAAATTCACCAGGCTCTGCTAATCGTACTCCTTGCGCTAAAATAAGCTGCAATACTTTATTTACCGAAACAAGTCCACCGTGGCAGTTAATTTCTACTATATTTTCGCGTGTAAAAGTTCTTGGTGCACGCATAATAGACACCATAACTTCTTCAATAACTTGATTTGTATCTAAATCAACAATATGACCATAATGAATTGTGTGAGAAGGAACCTCTGTTAAGTCCTTCCCTTTAAAAATACGATTAACTTTTTCAACCGCATCATCCCCACTTACTCGAACAATGGCAATTGCGCCCTCTCCAAGCGCTGTGGAAATCGCAGCAATTGTATCAAATTCCATGTCCTTTCACCTCACTTGCTTATTTATCTCTATTTCAACACGATTATTTTCTTCACTAAATTATTAGAATACCATAACGAACCTATCTACAAAAGAATAATAACTCATTTTATTATGTCCTCATGTAAAAAACACTAAACTTATTCACAGTGGATAAGTTTAGTGTTTTTAGTTATCCACATCTGTTTTCCCCTCAAAAAAACCGGCACTCATTTGAGTAACCGGTCATTTGGAAGATATTACAACATGCCGATGTGGTTCATTTCCTTCAGAAGTTGTATTGATATCTTGATGATTAGATAATGCTTGATGGATAATTTTTCGTTCAAAAGATGGCATCGGCTCTAAAACAACTCTTTTTTCGTTTTAGACACTTGTTTTGCTAATCGATAAGAAAGCGATTCTAACGTACTTTTTCTTTTACTACGATAATTTTCAGCATCTAGTGTGATACCAATATACTGTTTCGTATGGCGATTCGCGACAAGTTTTGTCAAATACTGTAAAGAGTTCAACGTATTACCTCTTTTTCCAATTAAAACACCTACATTATCACCAGAAATTGTAAATTCAACTTCGCGTCCCTTTACAATTTTACTAATCTCGACTTCCACACCCATGTTGCGAATAACATTTTTTAAATACTCTTCACATTCTTGAATGGGATCTTTCTTCAATACAACTTCTACTACTGCAGGACGATTCCCAAATAAGCCTAGGAATCCCCTTTTACCCTCATCGATAATATTTATATCAACTTGATCTTTTGAAGTGTTTAATTGCCTTAAAGCATCTTCTACTGCCAGCTCGACTGTTTGTCCTTTAGCAGTAATTACACTCACTTACCTGCTCCTCCAGCCTTACTAGCCTTAATTTCTGGCCCTTTGATAAAGTACATTTGAGCGATACCAAAGATATTACCAACAACCCAGTAAAGTGATAATGCCGCTGGGAAGTTAATTGCAAAGATTAAAATCATAATCGGCATAAGCCAAATCATCATTGCCATTTGTGGATTTTGACCAGCAGTTCCTGCCATTGCAAGCTTTTGCTGAATAAATGTCGTAATCGCTGCAACAACCGGTAAGATATAGTAAGGGTCTGCCTGTCCTAAATCAAACCATAAAAATGTATGTTTACTAATTTCTGATGTTCTCATAATCGCATGATAAAATGCGAATAAAATAGGCATCTGAACAAATATTGGTAAACAACCGGCTAATGGATTTATACCATTTTTTTGATATAACTGCATCATTTCTTGTTGTAATTTTTGCTGTGTTGCTTGATCTTTAGAGCTATGTTTTTCTTTTAACTTCACCATTTCTGGTTGTAATGCTTGCATTGCTTTCGTACTCTTCGTTTGTTTGATCATTAGTGGTAATAATGCAAAACGAATGATAAGAGTTGTAACGACGATTGCTAAACCATAATTCTTACCGAATAATTCAGCAAAATACGTAATTAACTGAGATAGTGGATATACAAAATATTCATTCCAAATCCCAGTGCTTTTCGGTGTAATTGGCTGATTTACTTCACTACAGCCAGCAGTAATTGCCATTAACGCAACAACCATGGCTAGTAAACCTAATTTCTTTTTCAAAGCCTACTCCTCCTTGTATCGGTATGTATATAGTGTAATTCATTTCCTTACGCTACTTTTTTATTTTTTTCATACCAGAGCGTTTAAAGACATGAATTAAGCTTTTCTTTACTTCTTCATATGTCATCTCTGCACAAGGCTTCCTTGCTATTATAACAAAATCTTTTCCAGAATCTATCTCATCTTTCAATTCTGTAATGGACTGACGGATCATACGCTTAATTCGATTACGAACTACTGCGTTTCCTATCTTCTTGCTAACAGAAAGACCGATGCGAAAATTTGGCTGTTCTTCTTTATTTAGTTGGTATACAACAAACTGACGGTTCGCATTTGATTTTCCTTTTTGAAAAACCTCCTGGAATTCATCATTCTTCTTTATACGATTTTTTTTCTTCATATCAATTGACACTCCTGTATTTCATCAGCGGAAATTCACTATTATTAGAAAAAAAGACCACTGAACGATCAGTGGTCTACGCAGATAATACTTTTCTTCCTTTACGACGACGAGCTGCTAGCACTTTACGTCCGTTCGCTGTGCTCATACGGCTGCGGAAACCATGTACTTTGCTGCGCTTACGTTTATTTGGTTGGTAAGTTCTTTTCATTATATGACACCTCCCTGAGGAATATCTGTTAAAGACAGTCTTATAAATTATAGTTAATCAACTAGGAAAATGTCAATGGTTCTCGAAATTTTCATCAAATATTCATTTTGAACCTGTTCACATTCTTTTTCACAGTTCTTATATTTCCTTGTGGATAAATGTTTTTTTATGTTTTTTATATCCACAAACTTTTTTCTTACTTTTACACAGTATATCGTATTGTGGACAAGTTTATTCCACAAGGTATTGATTTTGTGGATAACTTTCTTAATTTCATTGCTATAGCTACTTTTTTTTGATATTATAGTTGTGTTTTCACTTTGAATAAGTTTCCCACATGTTTATTTTATCCACAATTTGTGTATAACATGTGGACAGTTTTAATCACATGTGGGTAAATAGTTGTCCACATTTGCTTTTTTTGTCGAAAACCCTATCTCATATACAAACGACGTTTTTAGGTTTTAAAAGACGTTTCGTATAAATATACATTCACTATTTATTGGGTTGTACATTTGTTGCGCAACCTTATTCTTTTACCATCTTAGTAAAGGAGGGACACCTTTGGAAAACATCTCTGATTTATGGAATAGTGCCTTAAAAGAACTTGAAAAAAAGGTCAGTAAACCTAGTTATGAAACGTGGTTGAAGTCAACAACAGCACATAACTTAAAGAAAGACGTATTAACGATTACAGCTCCAAATGAATTTGCTCGTGATTGGCTAGAATCTCATTACTCAGAACTCATTTCGGAAACACTTTATGATTTAACAGGGGCAAAATTGGCTATTCGCTTTATTATTCCCCAAAGTCAAGCTGAAGAGGATATCGATCTTCCTCCTATAAAAAAAAATCGAGCACAAGATGATTCTACTCATTTACCACAGAGCATGTTAAATCCAAAATATACATTTGATACATTTGTTATTGGCTCTGGTAACCGTTTTGCCCATGCTGCTTCATTAGCTGTAGCTGAGGCTCCAGCTAAAGCATATAATCCTCTCTTTATTTACGGGGGCGTTGGGCTTGGAAAGACGCATTTAATGCATGCGATCGGTCATTATGTAATTGAACACAATCCAAACGCGAAAGTTGTATATTTATCATCCGAAAAATTTACAAATGAATTCATTAACTCTATTCGTGATAATAAAGCAGTCGATTTTCGTAATAAATATCGCAATGTAGATGTTTTATTGATAGATGATATTCAATTTCTTGCTGGAAAAGAACAAACTCAAGAAGAGTTTTTCCATACATTTAATGCATTACACGAAGAAAGCAAACAAATTGTAATTTCAAGTGATCGGCCACCAAAAGAAATTCCAACTTTAGAAGATCGTCTTCGTTCTCGCTTTGAATGGGGACTCATTACGGACATTACGCCACCAGATTTAGAGACGCGAATTGCGATTTTACGTAAAAAAGCAAAAGCTGAAGGACTTGATATACCAAACGAGGTTATGCTGTATATCGCAAATCAAATCGATTCAAACATTCGTGAATTAGAAGGTGCGCTCATCCGAGTTGTAGCTTATTCATCTTTAATTAACAAAGATATTAATGCTGATTTAGCAGCTGAAGCACTTAAAGATATTATTCCAAATTCTAAACCAAAAATTATTTCTATTTATGATATCCAAAAAGCTGTCGGGGGCGTTTACCAAGTAAAATTAGAAGATTTTAAAGCGAAAAAGCGTACAAAATCAGTTGCGTTTCCTCGTCAAATTGCAATGTATTTATCACGCGAACTTACAGATTCCTCTTTACCTAAAATAGGTGAAGAATTTGGTGGACGTGACCATACAACCGTTATCCATGCCCATGAAAAAATTTCTAAGCTACTAAAAACGGATACGCAATTGCAAAAACAAGTCGAAGAAATTAATGATATTTTAAAGTAGTAGCTGAATAGTGTGAATAACTCTCCTTGTTTTACGCACAGTCTATCCACATGTAGATAGACTGTTTTTACATCTTTCAACGGGGTTATCCACATATCCACAAGCCCTATTACTATTACTACTATTTTTTATCTTTATTAATTAAATAAAATCTTATACTTACCGGAGGTTTTTCTTTATGCGTTTTACAATACAAAAAGACTATCTTGTAAGAAGTGTACAGGATGTAATGAAGGCTGTTTCTTCTCGTACAACAATTCCAATTCTTACAGGAATTAAAGTTGTCGCTACTGAAGAAGGGGTTACATTAACAGGAAGCGATGCAAACATCTCTATTGAATCCTTTATTCCCGTCGAAGAGGACGGAAAAGAGATTGTAGAAATAGGACAATCAGGAAGTATTGTTTTACAAGCAAAATATTTTAGTGAGATCGTAAAAAAACTACCGAAAGACACTGTCGAAATTTCTGTGGAAAATCATTTTATGACAAAAATAAAATCTGGAAAATCAGAGTTTAACTTAAATGGTTTAGATTCTGCTGAATATCCATTATTACCACAGATTGAAGAACATCATGTTTTTAAGATTCCAACAGACTTACTTAAACATATGATTAGACAAACTGTATTTGCAGTTTCTACTTCGGAAACAAGACCGATCTTGACAGGTGTAAACTGGAAGGTATATAACAGCGAATTAATTTGTATTGCAACAGATAGTCACAGACTAGCACTTCGAAAAGCAAAAATCGAAGGATATAATATTGCAGATGCGTTTCAAGCAAATGTTGTAATTCCAGGTAAGAGCCTAAATGAATTAAGTAAAATTCTAGATGAGTCGGAAGAAATGGTAGATATCGTTATTACGGAGTATCAAGTATTATTCCGTACAAAACATTTATTATTCTTCTCAAGATTGTTAGAAGGAAATTATCCTGATACAACACGTCTAATTCCAGCAGAGAGTAAGACGGATATTTTTGTGAATACAAAAGAATTTCTACAGGCTATTGATCGTGCTTCACTATTAGCAAGGGACGGCCGCAATAATGTTGTAAAATTATCAACGTTAGAACAAAAAATGTTGGAAATCTCTTCTAATTCTCCGGAAATCGGAAAAGTAGTGGAAGAAGTTCAATGTGAAAACGTAGATGGAGAAGAATTAAAAATATCTTTTAGTGCAAAATATATGATGGATGCATTAAAAGCTTTAGATAGTACAGAGATTAAGATTAGCTTTACTGGGGCAATGAGACCATTCTTAATTCGTACAGTAAATGATGATTCAATTACTCAATTAATTTTACCAGTTCGTACTTACTAGATAGAAAATAAGGGTTGCTAGTTTAAAGATGCTAGTAGCCCTTATTTGATTTTGGGGTATTACTTTCCTAATGCTAGTTTATTTAGTACAATGAAAGAATGAACACTTTGAGAAAGTGAGCGATTTTATGAAACGTATTAAAATTTCAACAGAGTATATTACACTAGGACAATTTTTAAAGTTAGCTGATGTAATCGATACAGGTGGCGCTGTAAAATGGTTTTTACAAGAATATGAAGTGTACGTGAATCAAGAACTTGAAAACAGAAGAGGTCGCAAGTTATATGCGAACGATATTATTGAAATTCCGGGTAGCGGAACTTTCCAAGTTCAGGCATAAAGGGGGAGCCCTTTGTTTATTTCAGAAATACAATTAAAAAACTATCGCAATTATGAAAAATTAGAGCTTTCCTTTGAAGATAAAGTGAATGTAATTATCGGCGAAAATGCGCAAGGGAAAACAAATTTGATGGAAGCTATTTATGTGTTAGCGATGGCGAAATCTCATAGAACCTCCAATGACCGCGAGCTTATCCGTTGGGATGAAGATTTCGGTCAAATTAAAGGGAAATTACAAAAGAGAAATAGTTCTTTGTCTTTAGAATTAAATATTTCGAAAAAAGGTAAAAAGGCAAAATTAAATCAACTTGAACAACAAAAGTTGAGTCAATATATTGGCGAAATGAATGTTGTCATGTTTGCCCCAGAAGATTTAAATCTTGTAAAAGGAAGCCCTCAAGTAAGAAGACGCTTTTTAGATATGGAATTAGGACAAATAGCTCCTGTTTATTTGTATGAATTAAGTCAATATCAAAAAGTGCTCACGCAACGAAACCACTTGCTAAAAAAAATGCAAGGGAATAGTAAAAATGAGGAAACGATGTTGGATGTATTTACACTGCAACTGATTGAACACGGTGCAAAAATATTGCAAAAGCGTTTTGATTTTTTACATTTACTGCAAGAATGGGCAGCCCCAATTCATCGTGGTATAAGCCGTGGATTAGAAGAATTAGAAATTATTTATAAACCAAGTGTAGATGTATCAGAATCAATGGATTTGTCGAAAATAAAAGAAGTATACTATGAAAGTTTTCAATCTGTGAAACAACGTGAAATTTTCCGTGGTACGACTTTAATTGGTCCTCATCGTGATGATTTACAATTCTTCGTTAATAGTAAAAATGTTCAAGTCTTTGGTTCGCAAGGACAACAACGAACGACTGCACTATCCCTAAAATTAGCTGAAATTGAATTGATTTATTCAGAGGTTAAAGAATATCCAATCCTTTTGCTGGATGATGTTTTATCAGAATTAGACGATTATCGTCAATCACATCTGTTAAATACAATTCAAGGAAAGGTGCAAACATTTGTTACAACGACGAGTGTCGACGGAATTGAACACGAAACATTGAAAGATGCGAAAACAATTCATGTAACGAACGGCACGGTAGATTGTGAAATAGATAGGGCATAAACCCCTGTTTAAATGGAAAAGTAGGTGATCTTTGTGTCAATGGAACAAAAACAAATGCAAGAAAATGCATATGATGAAAGTCAGATACAGGTACTTGAAGGACTAGAGGCAGTTCGGAAACGTCCAGGTATGTATATTGGATCTACGAGTGGGAAAGGACTTCACCACCTTGTATGGGAAATTGTTGATAATAGTATCGATGAAGCATTAGCAGGATATTGCGATGAAATTAACGTTAGTATTGAAGAAGATAATAGTATTCTTGTAACGGATAATGGCCGTGGTATCCCAGTTGGTATACAAGAAAAAATGGGACGTCCTGCAGTTGAGGTTATTATGACTGTCCTCCACGCTGGTGGTAAATTTGGCGGTGGCGGTTATAAGGTTTCTGGTGGTTTGCATGGTGTTGGTGCATCTGTTGTAAATGCCTTGTCAACAGAACTAGAAGTATTTGTACATCGTGACGGTAAAATTCATTACCAAAAATACGAAAGAGGTATTCCGGTTGCAGATTTAAAAGTCATCGGTGATACAGATAAAACTGGAACAATAACTCGCTTTAAACCGGATCCAGAAATTTTTAAAGAGACGACAGAATATGAATTTGATACGCTAGCGACTCGTATGCGTGAGTTGGCGTTTTTAAATCGTAATATTAAATTAACAATTGAAGATAAACGTGAACATAAACAAAAGAAAGAGTTCCACTATGAAGGTGGAATTAAATCATATGTTGAACATTTAAATCGTTCAAAACAACCAATTCATGAAGAGCCTGTATATGTAGAGGGTTCAAAAGATGGTATTCAAGTTGAAGTTGCGCTTCAATATAACGAAGGATATACAAATCATATTTACTCATTTACAAATAATATTCATACGTATGAAGGTGGTACACATGAGGTAGGATTTAAAACTGCCCTAACACGTGTGATTAACGATTATGGCCGTAAAAATAACATTTTAAAAGATGCGGATAGTAATTTAACTGGTGAAGATGTTCGTGAAGGTTTAACAGCAATCGTGTCAATTAAACATCCAAATCCACAATTCGAAGGGCAAACGAAGACGAAACTTGGAAATAGTGAAGCGAGAACGATTACGGAGTCAGTATTCTCAGAGGCTTTTGAAAAGTTCTTACTGGAAAATCCCAATGTTGCACGTAAAGTTGTAGATAAAGGAACGATGGCAGCGCGTGCGCGTGTAGCAGCTAAAAAGGCTCGTGAGCTAACTCGCCGAAAGAGTGCTTTAGAAGTTTCAAGTTTACCAGGGAAATTGGCAGACTGTTCTTCTAAAGATCCCGCAATTAGTGAAATTTATATCGTAGAGGGTGACTCTGCGGGTGGATCTGCAAAACAAGGACGCGATCGTCATTTCCAAGCGATTTTACCGCTGAAAGGTAAAATTATTAATGTTGAAAAAGCACGCTTAGATAAAATTTTATCAAATGATGAAGTTCGTACAATTATTACGGCGATCGGTACAAATATCGGTGGAGACTTCGATATTGAAAAAGCACGCTATCATAAAGTTATTATTATGACCGATGCCGATGTTGATGGTGCGCATATTCGTACCCTATTATTAACGTTCTTCTATCGTTATATGCGTCAAATCATTGAGTGTGGCTATATATATATTGCGCAGCCACCTTTGTTTAAAGTACAACAAGGTAAAAAAATTCAATATGCTTATAACGATAAAGAACTTGAAAAGATATTAGCTGAGCTACCAGCCCAGCCGAAACCAGGAATTCAACGTTATAAAGGTCTTGGAGAAATGAATCCAACTCAGCTATGGGAGACGACAATGGATCCAGAAGTACGTTCGTTACTTCAAGTTTCTCTTCAAGATGCAATAGAAGCAGACGAAACGTTTGAAATTTTAATGGGTGATAAAGTGGAACCACGTCGTAACTTTATCCAAGAGAATGCAAAATACGTGAAAAACCTTGATATTTAAATGAGTAATGACAGGAATCTAAGTATTCCTGTCTTCTACATATAAATCAATGTATGTGTAACGGAAATGTAAGAGGAGGTGCTCGTTGATGTCAGACAATCAACAACAAGCACGAATTCGAGAAATTAATATTAGTCATGAAATGCGTACCTCATTTTTAGATTACGCAATGAGTGTTATCGTATCTCGTGCATTACCAGATGTTCGTGATGGATTAAAACCTGTGCATCGTAGGGTTTTATATGCGATGAATGATTTAGGAATTACAGCTGATAAAGCGTATAAGAAATCAGCACGTATTGTTGGTGAAGTAATTGGTAAGTATCACCCCCACGGTGATTCAGCTGTTTATGAAACGATGGTACGTATGGCGCAAGATTTCAGTCAACGTTATATGCTTGTTGATGGGCATGGTAACTTCGGTTCTGTAGATGGAGATTCAGCAGCGGCAATGCGTTATACAGAGGCAAGAATGTCTAAGATTTCTATGGAATTAATACGTGATATTTCAAAAAATACAATTGATTATCAAGATAACTACGATGGTTCGGAAAGAGAGCCGATTGTATTACCAGCGCGTTTCCCTAATTTATTAGTAAACGGTACGACAGGTATTGCTGTTGGTATGGCAACAAATATCCCGCCGCATCAGCTTGGCGAAGTAATTGATGGTGTGCTGGCATTAAGTCATAACCCTGATATTACTATCGCGGAATTGATGGAATATATTCCTGGGCCAGACTTTCCGACGGCAGGTTTAATTTTAGGGCGAAGTGGAATTCGAAGAGCTTACGAAACAGGTCGCGGTTCTATTATGCTTCGTGCTAAGGTTGAAATTGAAGAGAAGTCAAACGGTAAACAATCTATTATCGTAACGGAACTACCTTATCAAGTTAATAAGGCACGATTAATTGAAAAAATCGCAGAATTAGTTCGCGATAAGAAAATTGAAGGTATTACAGATTTACGTGATGAATCAGATCGTAATGGTATGCGTATCGTTATGGAAGTACGTCGTGATGCTAATGCTAATGTACTATTAAATAATTTATATAAACATACAGCGCTTCAAACAAGTTTTGGTATTAATATGTTATCTCTTGTAAATGGAGAGCCTCAAGTACTAAATTTAAAACAAAACTTATATCATTATTTGGAGCACCAGAAGGTAGTAATCCGTAGACGTACTGCTTATGAATTAGAAAAAGCAGAGGCACGTGCTCATATTTTAGAAGGATTACGAATTGCTTTAGATCATCTTGATGAAGTTATTACGTTAATTCGTAGTTCAAAAACGGCAGATATTGCAAAGCAGGGCTTAATGGAACGTTTCGGTTTAAGTGAGAAACAAGCGCAAGCGATTTTAGACATGCGTCTGCAACGCTTAACTGGATTAGAACGTGAAAAAATCGAGCAAGAATATCAAGACTTAATGAAGTTAATTGCTGAATTAAAAGCGATTTTAGCAGATGAAGAGAAAGTTCTTGAGATTATTCGTGAAGAATTAACAGAAGTAAAAGAACGTTTCAATGATAAGAGACGAACAGAAATTACAATTGGCGGTATGGAATTTATTGAAGATGAAGATTTAATTCCTGAGCAAAACATTGCGATTACGTTAACTCATAACGGTTATATTAAGAGGTTGCCAGCTTCTACGTACAAAACACAGAACCGCGGGGGACGTGGTGTACAAGGAATGGGTACGAATGATGATGACTTTGTTGAACATTTATTAACAACGTCCACTCATGATCATATTTTATTCTTTACAAACAAGGGTA